>DAIOGM010000455.1:0-6130 GCA_036745215.1 Gemmataceae bacterium | reverse complement strand
AGGCCGAAGAAGCCTACAAAACCGCGACACGCGTCGAGCCCGGCAGCATTGGTCCGCGGACGAATCTGGCCGCGATTTACGATCGCCAGGTGCAGGAGGCCGAGCAACGGGCGAGGCATCTCGCTCAAGGCGGCAATCGCGCCGCAGCCCAGGAGGCGATCCAAGCGATCGTGCATCTGCCGGACGAGATTTATCGGCTGCGTGGCGAGGAACTCGGCCTGCTTGAACGCGACGCGATCCTAGCGCCGGACAACGCGGCGATTCAGGGGCGCATCGGCCTGTCGCGCTATCTGGCCGGCTGGCGCAAGGAGGCCGACTCGGCCCTGCTCGCTGCGTCGCTCTTGGAACCGCGAAATGCCGAGCACGTATTCCGCCTCGCCGTTTACTACCGCGATACCGGACGGATCGCCGAGGCCAGACCGCTCGTGCAAAGGCTGCTCGTGCTGCAGCCGGACAACCGCATGTTTCAGCAGTTCGCGGCGGAAATGGCGCAGCCGTAATTGGCGTGTCGTGCCGCTGCCAGACGAGCATGCTCCGCGGCTACTTCCGCACCTGCTCGAAGTAGTACACACCCTTTTTATTGGACGTGATGACGTCGAGAAGCCCGTCGCCGTTCACATCGGCCACTTCGAACTGCGTGCCGACGCCGCTGTCGTGGTCAATTTGGTGAGGCGTCCACGTGGGCTTGCTGTTTTCACGTTTGAGTTCAAACCAGAACAGCACCGCCGGGTCGCCCGGGTTGATGTCGCCTTTCGGGCCATGCGCCCACCAGCGTTTGCCTGTGACGAAGTCGGGCAGGCCGTCGCCGTTCATGTCGGCCAGGCAGAGGGCGTGCGTTTGCGTGAAGCTGTCGTCGATCAAATGCGTCTGCCACTTGCCGCCCGCTTGTTGCTCGTGCCACCACATGCCGACCTTGTGCGCCGCGGTCGAAAGCACGTCGCTGTCGCCATCACCGTCAAAATCGAAAACGTGCATCTGGGCACAATCTTCGCCCAGCGGAGCGGCGTGAAATTTCCATTCAGATTCCGATTTTGCCGGCGGCGCCTCCCACCAGCCGTGACGGATGACGATGTCTTTCCGGCCGTCGCCGTTGATGTCACCCAGGCCCACGCCGTGCGAATAGCGCGTCGTCGAAGGAGCGGCCGCCGCCGAGACGGCGTGAATTCTCCAGGCCGCGAGCGGATCGCTCGTTCGCGTCATGAAGCCCATTCGCCGCTCCGGACCGTCAAAGCTCTTGGCATCGGGGGCGAACGCCGCCAGGAGGTCGAGCTTGCCGTCGCCATCGACATCGACGAACTGCGGGCTCTCGTTGTTGGTCACCGGCGTCAGCACGTGCTGCTGCCACTTGGCTCCTGGCTGCTTCGGGTTTTCCAGCCACCACGTCATCGAGCCGGGCCAATCCACCACGATCACATCCGTCCAGCCGTCGCCGTTCAGATCATCGGCAAACGTCTGAAACGCATGGCTATAGCTCAGCGGATCGTACTCGGGCGCCTTGTCGCCGGTGAGTTGCATTTTCCAATCGGGCGATTGATACCACACGGTTCCCGCCGCAATGTCCGCCTTGCCGTCGTGATTGAAGTCGCCGACGGCAACGCCTTCGCTGCGGAAGGCGGTGTCCAGCACTGACTTCTTGAAGGTGATCTTGCCGCCGGATGGCGACTGACCAAGGAGTTGGGGCACCAGGTTGAACAGGGCGAGGGCTGATAGGGCGTAAATGACAGATGTGGCACGCACGGATTGACTCCTCGTGGCATTGAAATGGCCAAGGTAGTTTAACCGGAAGCCGGGAGCGACGTAGCGGGTCAGCGACTTATCGAAGATGCGGCGACTTATTCACCGGGCAGGCAAGTCGTGTGGTGAATAAATCGGGTGCAGGATCATGATTGGCTCGGCCGCAAACGGTTGTCTGATCAGGAGTTCAGTAAACGGGTGGGGCCGGCGGGCGGGCGAATAAGTCGCCAAAATGGGCAAACACCTGGGGAGCCGGTGAATAATTCCCTTGAAATCGGTGCAAGGTCTTTATGGGGAAGCATTTAAGGAGAATGATAGGTGGTGAATAATTGGTCGGGTGCCACGTGGCGCAAGGCGCTGAGAATGCGAACGACCGGATTCTTAAAGAACGTGTGCCGGCAGTGCGCGGAAGCTACCGACCAGCTCGTGTAAATGTACAAATGTTTCGATGCCTTGTCAACAGACCTACTACATATTGTGGTTGAGTCGAGGGCGACCTACTACATATTGTGGTTGGCTCGCTGAGGGGGCTTTGCCCACAAACTCGTTTGCAGCCACAACATGTTGAGAGTGCTTGGTGCCGCTGTCGCAACAGGTGGTGTGGTCACCTGAGTTTGTAGGCAAAGCCCGCTGAGGGGGGCTTTGCCCACAAACGCCATTTTGACAGCCAGTTTGTGGGCAAGTGAGTAGTTTGCCCACAAACTCGGCATTGTCTCAAAAGCCGCCGCTCAGTTCGATTTTTAAGGCAAGCGACCGTTCTGCCTCAAAAATCCGATAGACTGCCGCCATCTTCTCGGTTTTCTTTCGGGGGCGGCAAACATGGCACTCGATCCGGTGTTAGCGAACTATTCAGTACACGATCTAATTCAGGAAATTGGCCAGCGGCCAGAATTCTGGGGTGTGATGATCTACGCCAATCGACCACCCTTTGACCGCGACCCAGCCCCAGACGACAAGCTGTTTGTTGCCGCACGCGACGGCCTTTCACAACTTAGCGTGATTCGCCTTTTGGCTCGTGCGATTGAAAACTACTCTGTTTGACAATCAGCGGTGGCACTACGCCAGTTTTGTTGATGCCCTCGAAGTGCTTGCGCATCGACTCAACCAATTCGGTGTCGTCGCTTATGTCGATAATGCGGATGCGGGCCAATCGCTCGCTTGCCGCAGCGCCATTTGTCGCCATGCGCCATGGTTGCGTAATGACGGCCGTTCGGTCAATTCTCATTCTTAAACGGCGTGAACCAAACCGGCATCGGGTGATTGTCGGGCTTGCGCAATTTTTTAGCCCGTTCCGGCAGCCGTAGCTGCCATTCGTCGCCCTCGCAGCCGTATAGCTCAACCGTGCCGACGATGACGCCACGGGGCAGCGAATCAACGTCAATGCCGTAGTCTGCTTCGCAATCCGCTTCGTCTTGCGGATCGCGCCCCAGCGCGGCGTAGATATGGATGCGACCGCGAATCTTCGTCGCCCGGCTGCGTTGCTCGGCTGTCTTGATGCCGCGCATGATTAGCTCAGCCCAAGGTTGGCGGATCGAGAGTGCTTTCATGGCTTCACCCCGCCGCCGTCGGCTGTTGCTCGATTGGTGCCGGCCAGAATTCCGGCTCGTCGATTTGCAGTTCGTACATGGCCTGAACGAGGCAGCAGATATTGTGGCAGACCAATTTGGCCAATACTTCGTTTTTCATCGCGATTTCTAATTTGCTGCGGCAGCCGTCGCCGAACTTAGCCTTGACCATGCTGAACGTGCTTTCGACGTTCGACCGCAGGTGATAGCGGGCAAGGAAACCGGGCCGATGCAAATGGAAGTAGTGGTAGAGGTGGTTCCATAGCCGAGTCGTGCCGGGCGTGGCGTTGCTCTTGAACGGAATCAGCGGCATGCCGCCGGCGCGAGCAATTGCGTACAGATTCGCGTTGCTGGAATAGGCCAAGTCGGCTGACACTTCCAGTATCCTGAAATTCTCGGCGGTTGTCGCTAACAGCGGCTTCAACTGCGGCGAGTCGCCGGCATGCTGATCGTGAATTTCAACGGCGGTGACGCAATTGGTTTTCACGCCCGTCATTACGTGGCACTTGACCCATGATCGCTGAATTTTGTGGCTGCCGTGCTTGTGGTCGAACCAACGGTCAAACCGGCGGCCAGAGAAGCCCGACGAATCACAAGCAAAGCTGGTTTCGACCGCCTTTAGTGGCTCGGCGGCAGCAACGACAAGCGATTGCAGGCAGGGGAACGTGGCTTGTGATTCAAAGACCTTGAAAATCATGTTGTAGCTCGGCGCGCGGCGAACAAGCCCCTTCGCCTTGGCGTCTCGCAGGTCAGTCATAAACCGTCGCCCGCTCAGCGTGCTATAAACTTTGAAGCAGGCAGCAAAGATGGCGTCGCGCAGCGGGAATCGCGGCCTGCCGGAAACGCGGTGGTCTGATTCTGGGATGCCCTCGCAGAGATCGTGAAGCAGGGTCAAGAACTTCGCTTTTTCGTTTACCTGCGCAGCGTTATACGCTGGCCAGTTTTGCCGGTAGGTGGGCGGCTTGATTGTTTCGGTGACGGTCAGCGTGCGCGTCTCTTGCACCGTGCCGTCATCGAATAGCTGACGCTGAATCACGAACTGTACCGCGAAAATATGCTTGCATTTTCCGCCGGTCGTTTCGTGATCCGGGCAGGAACAATGCGGGCTAATGCTGTCTGGAACAACGGTGTATTTGCCGTTGCCGCTTTGGCTCGGCACGATCCATGCGTCGCCCTTCTTGATGAGATTGCAGGTCGCGGCGATTACTAGGCCGCGTTGCTCGCGTGGATTCTCTGTCATGGCAGCACCTCGGTCTTTGCGGTTCGTGCTGGGATTGTCGCCAGCGTGGTCTATTTTATAATAGACCTTCGCCGCAAAGGCAAGGGGCTTGGCAAAAAAATCCAAGAAGCCCCAGCGGCGCAGTTTGCCGCTGGGGCCAGTTTTCTGCCGGGCTACTTTGGCGAATGGTTCCGCCTGATTTCGTCAATGCCCTTTTGCAGGGCGATTGAAAGTTGCGGGCCAAAGTCTCGCAGTCTCTTGCAGGATGGCAGAATGGCGGCCCGCAGCGATTCGATGGCCGCTTGGTCTGGCCAATGCGGCAACTGTGGAAAACGATCCATTGCAAATACCTCGCGCGCAATTGACGAGCGCGGGCATCGCACCGATAATCAAAGCACGGTGAGTGCTCAGGGTGCGGCCCTGCCTGACGCGGAAGCGCAACCGCGTCATGTTCGATTTATGGCAACCGGCAGTTGATCGCTGCCGGTTGCTTTTTTGTTGGCTTACATGGTTCGCCTTTCCGATCAGCGCACGAAAAAGTCGGGGGCACGGCATGGCGAGTCCTTCGACTCGCCATGCCGTGCCCCCGACAGGGTGAATTTCAGTATTTACGAAAAAACCGCCCAACGATCCTGCCACGGTTCGGGGGGCGGCTCATGCGCTTGCGGCGCTTGATTTCAAGTCATCCAAACCGTGGCAAGGAAATCGTACAAACTTAGTTCCCTGCGGCAATAGCTAATCGTCAAAAATCCAATCCGGCAATGGCGACTTCAGCTTTCCCCATCCCCAGCCCTTCGTTCGCTCGTGGTATTCGGCCAGTGTGATTTCTTCGGTGCGAACGATTCTCGACCAGTCGAATAGATCGTGTTCGTAAACGTGAACGTGCTCACGGTCAGAATCGACCAGATAAACCGGGCCGTGGGCCTCGCTCAATTCTTTTGTCTCGCCGTCGAGCGGGCCACCGATATAAGTGCAAAGCATGGCTGTCCTGCCGGTCGATTGTGGAATAGACTTGGACGGGCCGCAATTCTACCGCTTGCACGGACTACCGCTAGATGCCAGACAGTGATCCCGCTATGGACAAGGTGAAAGTAGCTTTCGTCAAATCCAAGCTGTCGCTGGTCGAGCTTGGCCGGCGCATGGGCTACGAAACCGACGGCGCGGCAAAAAAATCAGCGTGGCAGTTTCTCAACAAGACGAACGATCCCCGACTGTCTATGCTGCGAAAGTTCGCGGCGGCGGTCGGGGTGAAAGTCAAAAGCCTGATCGACTAAGGCGGGGTTTGTGGGCAGCCGTCAGAGTTTGTGGGCAAACCGGGGTTTGTGGGCAAAGCCGGCCGCTTGCGGGCGGGCAGCGAGGCATTGAGCTGTGAGGACCGCGCGGCTCAGGGCTTACCAGCGACGCTTCTTACGCAGGGAGGCCATCCAGAAGTCGATCGCGGCGTCGACGGCTAATGCGTAGGAAGTCGAACGGATGCCATTTCCATGCCACTTTCCGCCGCTGTCGTCATTGGCAATCGTCCCCTCCCCCTGGCCATCGGCGATGGTGGCGCCGACAGCGCCCGACAGCTTGACGAGGAAGTACTCGTTAGCCTCCTTCCTGGTATCTCCGC
>DAIOGM010000454.1:0-6156 GCA_036745215.1 Gemmataceae bacterium | reverse complement strand
TGTTGGTGGAGGTGATTTGCTGGCCCATCCTTGGCTTCGCGATGCTGCTGTTGGGGCCGATCCTGGTCGTCGAGGATTATTCAATCTGGCGGGCGCTCGTCGCGTGGTTCAGCATCTTGCGGCAACATCTTGGCCGCATCTATTTGTATCAGGCGCTGGCGTTCGCGTCGGCCGGCGTGTTGACATTGCCGTTTCTGGCGCCGATCTGGCTCGCGTTCGGCTTCGTGCGCGGCAATCCGCTGCACCTGTCGGCCGGCGAGGCGGTGCCGTTCTTATTGCTCGTCGGGGTGGCGTTGACGCCGGTACTGTCGTACTTGCTGGTGGCGCATGTGTTCATTTATTTGAACTTGCGCTATGAGTTCTATTATTCGACGGCGCGGGAACGATGACTCCTCGCCGCTTGCGGCTTCGCGTTTGCATGGCGCCGCGCGAGCGCGAAACCGCAAGCGGTAAAACGAAAACGGCCCGGCGATTATTTGATCGCCGGGCCGTTTTTTTCAATTAATCGATTCGCTTACAACAACTCCGTCACCGGTTCGCGGTCGTCGAGGATGTACATCGGCCGGCCGGTGTTGTTCGGGAACGTCATCGACGGATCGATGCCCATCGCCCGATACAGCGTGCTCAATACCTGCGACGCGGTGTAACGGCGGTCGCGCGGGTATTCGCCGCGGGAACTGGAGGCGCCGATCGCCTGGCCCATGCGGAGGCCGCCGCCGGCGATCATTGCGCCCATGACCGGCGCCCAGTGATCGCGGCCGCCCATGTTGCCGTTGACGCGCGGCGTACGGCCGAATTCGCCCCAGCAGATGACGACGGTGTCGCGATCCATGCCGCGATCGTGCAAGTCCTGGACGAGGTTGGCGATGCCGCGATCGAGCTCGGGCAATTGACGGCGCAGCGTTTCGAAGTTGCGTTCGTGCGTGTCCCAGCCGCCGTAAGCGAGGGTGACACAGCCGACGCCCGATTCGACGAGGCGACGCGCGGTGAGGAAATTCTCGATGCCGCGATAGCGATCGCGCGTGCGCGGATCTTCGCTCGACAGATCGAGAGCGCGGCGCGTGTTGCCGGACGCGACCATGTCGAAGGCGCGCTGGGTGAACGTGTCCATGCCGCGCATCGTGCCGGATTGATCGACGTCGCGGCGGGCGTCGTCGATCTGGTCCAGCAAATTGCGGCGTTCTTCTTGACGAGCCGTGTTGATGCCTCCGGGCAGCGAGAGATTGGCGTTGCCGGGGCCGCTCGGAGTGAACGCGCGATGCGCGACGCCGAGGTAACCGGGCTCGTTGCCGATCGTGTTGCCGTAGAGGCCGACGAAGGGCGGGATGTCGGCGTTGGAGCTGCCGCGCAGCCGCGACATCACGGAGCCGAACGACGGATGATGCGCCACGCGATTGGTGTTCTCGCTGTAGCCGGTCATGACGAGGCTGTCGGAGTGCTCATCGACCGAGACGATCGAACGAACGCAGCTGAGCTTGTCCCACATACGCGCCTGGCGCGGCATGTGTTCGCAAATCTGCACGCCGGGAACATTCGTCTGGATGGGATTGAACTCGCCGCGGTATTCAACGGGAGCTTCCGGCTTCAGGTCCCACATATCCATGTGCGAAGGACCGCCGGGCAGATAGATCATGATCGCGGATTTGACGGGCGTCGGCGTGGTGCGATCCGGCACGTTGTTGCTGGCGAGCGCCTTGGCTCGCAGCATGTCGGCGAGCGTGAGGCCGGCGCCGAACGCGCCGATCTTCAAAAAGCTGCGCCGCGACAGGCCATCACAGAACTTTTGCGTCGATCCAAGGATACTCAACATACAGCGTCCCCCCTTTTGCATGGAATGTTGAAGTTAACGCAACTGCCCTATCCTATTGTGTGTCAAGAATGGCTGCAAGACAAATATTGTGTTTTTCAAAAGTGTACGAGCGTGTAGCGTGAGCGAAGTTTTGCATTCACTTCGCTGACGCGTCAGGCTCGGATCAATTCGCATCAATCGATATTGACTGTTTCTCCGCCCCCACGAGTGCCGATCGCCATCCATGTCGCGATCGTGATGCTACTGGAAACCCACTTAACGCTGCCATCGCAAAACAAGACGTTCACGCCGCCTGGGTGATAGCTTTTGGCGCCAACGTGACCATTCAACAGGCTGCCATCGACGCAGTTGAAGAACGATGTGTTGTTGGGCGTCATGGTGTGGTTATAAAATGCAGTCCAAAGCACACCGCCGCGGAAATACTGGCCTCCCAGATATGAAAAAGACGTGGCACTGGTCACGTTGCAACCAGTCGGCGCATTGGCGACAATCGGCGTGATCGAGTAAACCATTAGTTCTTGCGGCGTTGTGCCAGAGCCCGGTCCGCGCTTTACTTCCGAATAGCCGGCTGTATTGCTAACGCCATCGGTGAAATGGGCGATCTTGAATCCCTTTGCAGCGCCCGGGACTGTGCTGGACGCGGGTCGATGAAAAGCGCCTCCAATTGCCGCGCTGGTGGTGTTCGCGTTGGATTGAGCCCCAATGTTCGCAAGATAGTTGCAACGGCCATAATTTCCATTTTTCCCCGTACCCGCATCCGAAGGACACAAGAACACTTTCACTTCCTGTGTAGTAACAGACGGGTCATTCACTGCAGCCTGGATGCTTTGATCGAGGTCTGCTTTGTTGTAAATATTGGACTGTTCAATGTACGGTAGAAGCTGAACCAGCGCCGTGGCATTGCTTGGCGTCGTTCCGTTTGCAAACGGAGCGCTCAAGCAACCAACGGGAAACATTTTGTGCGTCGATTCGTAATTGTGGATCGCGAGCCCGATTTGCTTCAGATTATTAATGCACTGCGTCCGCGCCGCCGCCTCGCGCACCTTCTGCACCGCTGGCACGAGCAGGGCAATCAAGATTGCAATGATGGCAATGACGACAAGCAATTCGATCAGCGTAAATCCGCGACGTTTCATTTACGGGCAACCTTTCAATCACAATGTTGTTGATGGGATGATGGCGTTCATTCTATGATCCGTGCTGCAAAAATGGAATCCGAGTCGTTTCTCGTTTTCGATAAGTAATACGCTTCACTTGCCTTCCCGGTTCATTCTTTCCTGGCTTCCTCCACCCACGGCACGCGCCGAAACGGCTCGCGAAGCGGCAAAATGAACCGCAGATGCCTCAGCGTCCGCGGCTGTCGCGACAGGTCCACCTGCGCATCGACGAGCGGCTGCGGCTTGCGGCCGTTGAGCGAGCATAGCGTGATCACGCGTACTTCGACGTCGTGCCCCGCTTCGCGCAGACGGCGGCCAAGATGCTCGGCAAACTCGCGCATCATTTCGGGATCCTCGCCCATGCTGTCAAATTGAAGCTTGGTGAGCCAGCGCGGCAAGTCGGCGGGCTTGGCCTGGCCGGTCGCTCGATCGGTGACGATGACGTTGACGCCGGTTTTCTTGTCGCGCAACATCATGCGCCAGGCGAACATGCCGCCTTCTTCGGTCCATAGGGGATTTCCTGGATAGAGCAAAAAGCGGAACGGCATGAGGAGGTGGAGAGCGGCGTAGAGGAGGAGGAGGTAGACGAACCAGCGACGACCCCCGCCAATCGCTGCGCTCATGGCGGGGCTTGACGGAAGACTATCTCCCCCCTGACCCCTGACCCCTGACCCCTGACCCCTGACCAAGCGGGCGGGCCAATCGGGCGGCAAAAATACTGTCGTCGCGCCGATCATGAGCCAGGGGAAAATACCGATGTTGAACATGAACGCGTTCATCAGATGAAACGCGACGGCGACGCCAAACGCAATCCAGCGCGTTCGCGGCCACAACACGAGCGGCACGATCGATAAATCAAACAGCAGGCCGCCCCAGCTGAAGGCGAGCGCGAGCCAGTGTTGCGTCGCGATTTCGCCGAACAGCACCTGCCAGACGCTGCGGGACAGCCAGATTTGCATCGGCTGCCCTTGCAGCCAATCCGAGTTCAGCTTCGAGATGCCGCCGAAGACGTAGGGCAACGCGATCTGAAAACGCAAGAGCCAAAGCGTCCAGGCGGGGACGGTGGCGCTCTTAATTTGCGGCCAAATGAAGGCATCGATCGACCACGCCCGATTCGCCGGCGTCGCGGCGAGGATGAAGCAAAGGAGGCACATCAAGTAAAAGTGATTGAGGTAGATCGCGCGTTCGAGAAGAAACACGTAGGTGAAGCCGAATGCCAGCAGCGTCGCGCTAATACGAAATAGAAAGCCAACCAGCACGAATGCGGAGCAAATCGCCAGACCGGCGAAGTGCCAGTACATGCCGTCACCGGGCCAGGGCTGGACCCAGGAGAAGCCGTGGTAGCTGAAGCGAAAAGCCGGCTCGATATATAGCTCTGCGATGCGATTACCGGCGAAGAAGTCGTCCCACAGCGTCCACAGCATCATCGCGGCAAAGTAGACGCGGAAGACGGCCAGGAAGCGGATATCGACCGGCACGAAGAGACGCGGCGCGAGCGGGGACGTTTGTTGGTCGGTCACTGAGCGCGTTCCAGTTCAAGCGTGATGTTATTCACGCCGGACTTGACTTCGACGGTGTAGTCGGCTTTGAGACGAACGTTGCCGAATTTTTTATAGTTTTCCGCCGTTTGCGGGTGATTATCCCGTGGTGGTCCGGGCGCCTGATACGTGACGTTGTGAGTCCCAATTAGAGCCCCATCGCCTTTCCGAAAGGTACTCAGTCTGAATTCGCCATTTTCGTCTGGCATTGCCGTGGCGGGTTTGCCGGCATCAAATTGGTTTTCCGGGACCTTGGGGGCGAAAGTCACGATGCCGGCAGTAACCGGCTTTCCATCAAAGGTAATCTTGCCGCGCACGTCGGCGATATTCGGACCGCAGCCGACCAAGAGAATCAGGGCGATGGGCGCGAGGATTCTGTTCATTCGCACGCTTGTCACGCGAGGTCCTTTCAATAATAGGCGCCGCGGCAAATATCTTCAACGGAGGAGTCAATCGTTCCGCGCGGTCCGTCTTCCCCCGAGCTATGGTAAATTGACCGATCGGTCGTCGTCCCGTTTGCAAAGAAAGGTGTAGGTTTGGAGATTGATGGATTCCGGCAGGAACCGCACCGTACCGTCCGCGAATACAAAGTTGGCGCCGCCGCCCGTGTGGAGGCTCCCGAACGTTTGCCCGCGTGCGTCAAGAATCTGCGGAACACTATAGTTGATGGGACGCGGCCCTGCGAGTTGCGCCTGTCCGAACTGGAACAGAACGCCATCGCCACCGATTTTCAGGTGGCAATCCCAGTCATCGGCGGTCGTGGTGCCCGTTGTCGATCGAGCGACGGCGCCAACCCAGGTTGGAAAGTACCGCTGTTGGTCGCCATACACGAGAGGCGGGTTGTATGTAAAGTCGAGGTTCTGATAGATCGGATCCCACGTGCGGATCTCACCAACCATGATGGTGTTGCTGGTGCCGTCCGTGACTTGCGCAATCTTGACGGTGAATCGTAGGCGCCGGAATATGCCGTTGGCATTGCCACTGGTGCCGCCGTCGTTGGACGTGCCGATGCAGCCGGCATAATTGGTTTTCGCCGCTCCGGAAACCGGGTGGTGCAGCGGCGTAAAATTGTCCATGGGGCAAATGTACGTTTGGATGGTGCTTTGGATCAGCGGCAACACTTTGGTTTGATAGTTGGCCGCTTCGCGAACACGAATCGGACTTGGATCCAGCTTTGCGGTCGGATCGATAAAACGGGTGTATTCGCGAGAAAGACCCTCGTAAATCGGAGTCTGGTCGATGTACGGCAGGATATACGTTGCCCAGCCGAAACACTGATCCGTTTTCGCCGCCTGTCCCGGTGGAAAGATCTTGTTCGCATCGTGAAATGACAGGCATGCGAGGCCAATTTGTTTGAGATGATTCTGGCATTGCGTCTGCGCCGCCGCTGCGCGCACCTTTTGCACCGCCGGCACCAACAGCGCGATGAGAATCGCGATG
This sequence comes from Gemmataceae bacterium, assembly GCA_036745215.1. Taxonomy (GTDB): domain Bacteria; phylum Planctomycetota; class Planctomycetia; order Gemmatales; family Gemmataceae; genus SIAQ01. The sequence continues at coordinate 211 of DAIOGM010000454.1, read as the reverse complement.
ATCGCGATAACCACGAGCAACTCAATCAACGTGAATCCGCGACGTTTCATGATAGGTCGCCTTTCGAAGTGAGATGAACTGGACGACTGCTTAATTATTAATTAATTCGATTTTACCCCAAGAAAGACCGAAATTGGAAGCAAATTCTCACTTAATTTTAATTCGACAGCGCACCTTGACTCATATCGCCAGGATTTTGTAGACTCTCCAG
>DAIOGM010000453.1:4805-6156 GCA_036745215.1 Gemmataceae bacterium | reverse complement strand
TCGATCTCCTGCCGCAGCAACGCCACGCTCGCCCCGCGCGAGCAGCCGCGCTCGCCAGCATCGGCCGGCTCGACCCCGCCAGCGATGCGCAGCAGCGTGGTCTTGCCGACGCCGTTGGGGCCGACCAGGCCGACGCGCTGGCCGGAGAAAAGTTCGAATCCCAGATCTTCGAACAGCGGCGCGGCATCGAAGCCGCGCGACAGTTGAGTGCAGCTCAGCAATAGCATGAGGGGTATTGTAAAAGGAGACGCGCGATACGGGCAAGCGGAGTTCGCATGCCCGGCGAGCCAAGATTGAACCACGGGGAGCACGGGGGACACGGGGAAATACGAAGAGGAATATGCAGAGAAGTGTATTAGATCAGCGGTTCGTTTGGCACGGAGGAAGCTCCACGGCGCGTTTTCTTGATTTCGTTGTCTTTCCCCCGTGTCCCCCGTGCTCCCCGTGGTTCCAATTTTCACGATTCAATTTCAAGCGCCTTCCTGGAGCCGGTCGTCACGCCCTTGGCTCGCCAATGGGCGACGATTCCGTCGATGTCGGCGAGGATCGTCGTGACGTTGGGCGGAATGCCGAGGTCCGTGTTGCGCGAGGAATACGTCACCGATTTCCCGAGCGTCGCGAAACGCTGAACGCAGCGAATGAACAGTTCTACATTCGCACCCGGATTCCGCAGCACGTTGAACGCAAGTCGCACCGCGTCGTACGGGCCGAGGTGATGATCGACCGGTTGGCCGGCCATGATCGGATACAGCCAGACGATGACATCGTCGCCGTCTTTGGATGAGGATGGTATGCCGAAATAATCATCGACCTGCTCAAACTGCAAATCGACGAGTTTTTCAAAACCGAGGGAAACCTCCGGCGGAAACAGCGAATGTTCGTCGCCGCAGATTTGATGGAGATCGCCGAACGCCGGACGCGGTTCGCCGAACACGATGTCCACGTCGACGCCATTGAGCAACATGTTATCTGGAATACCTGCCATCAGTGTTCCTTTCTCGACCATGAATCAAATCAATCTATTTGGCCGCTTTCAAGAACGCGTCGTTCCAGTTCGCGTCGGCCGACAACGCGCGGGCCTGTTGAAAGTATGCTATGGCCGCATCGCGTTCGCCGCCGAACCATTCGAGGTAGCCGAGCAGGAAGAGATAGTCGGCGTTCATCGGCGCGCGTTTTTGCGCTCGCTCGAGGGCATCGCGATGTTCCTTCCAGATGTCGTCCTTGTTGTCATACAATTCGAGCTTCGGACGAAACGCGTTCATCGGCCAGTCGGGGCGATCCTTCAATCCTCTTTGTATGAGTTGCACGGCTTCGTGATATTTGCCGATCGCGATGCACGCTTGCGCTTGCA
>DAIOGM010000453.1:4354-4795 GCA_036745215.1 Gemmataceae bacterium | reverse complement strand
AAGAACAGTGAACGGGGGCCGCGCGGCTCCGCGTCGGCGGCCTGGCGAAATCGCAGGAGAGCCACGCCGTACTCGCCGGTCTTGAACGCGGCGATGCCCAGCTCGACGAAGCGTTGGCCCTCCGGGATCGGCTCAATCTTCGGCGGCGGCGGGGCCGGGGGCGGCTTCGCGGGGGCGGCGGCGACTTCGACTTTTTTCGGGGCGGGCACGGGTTCGCCCTTCGGCGCCGCCTCCTTCGCCAGCTCGGGCCGTTTGCCCCAGATTTTTTCGGGCGATTCCACGTCCAGGTCGATTCCCGCCAGATCGTACGATTCCTCAGGCATTGCGACGCGCCGGCCCCGCACGATGACGCCCGGCGGCGTCACCACTTGCACGATGATACGCTGATCAATTGCGCCATAGCCTGGAAATGGAAAGCCAGGTGCGATCGGTGGAATTCCG
>DAIOGM010000453.1:0-4344 GCA_036745215.1 Gemmataceae bacterium | reverse complement strand
GCTGGCGCGACTTGTCGGAAGCCAAACGGCGTCGGCGTCACCGGCAGGACGGCGGGGTAGGGGGGACCGAGCGGCACAAAGCCGGCGACCTTCATGCGGCTGTTGCCCGCCTGGAACGCGATGCCGCCCTGACCGATCGTCGGCAGACCGATGACGGGACCGAACTGCGCCGACGCGTCGGCGGCGATTGCGATCGATATGAGAATCGCCAGTGTGCAACGAGTCCGTGTCATGATGAGTCCTCGAAACGGCTTCCCCGGTTCGATTCTACTTCAGGATGCGATTGAAACGCCAGTGATTTCGCCTGCTTGCGTTTACTGATCTTCAGAAAGGAAAGCGCGAAGTGCCGGGAGGGCGAGGCTCCCGCCGAGCCGCGAACCTCGAGAAATCGTAGCCCAACGCGGCTCGGCAGGAGCCTCGCCCTCCCGAAGAACACGCATTTCTTTCCCGAAGATCAGTAGCGCTCGTCGGGCCCTGCGAGCGCTAAACGTCAACAACGGCATCATGACAACGTAAACGCCGGCAGCTTGATGATCTCCCCGCCTTTCATCGCCGACTCGTGGGCGAGGATGCCGACGCACGTCCAGTTGGCGGACTGCACCGCGTTCGGGAACGGATCGCGATTCTTGACGAGCGCGTCCACGAACTCATGCACCAGGTGCGGATGCGAACCGCCGTGGCCGCCGCCTTGAACGAATGAGAGATGCGCGTGTTCGCCGGCGTCGTACACGCCCTTCATCGTGAAGCGGCGAATCGGCTCCGGCAACAGATGCGCGAAATCCGGCACCTTGACGCGCTCTGGAATCTCCGGCTCCGGCTTCTTCGCGGTGTGAATGACCGGCTCCTCCCCCTCGATCAACGACCACTCGAACGCCTTCTTGACTCCGTACACATCGATGCTCTCGCGATATTGACGAGCGACGTCGAACAGCGAACGGATGATGCGGGCGCACAAGTCGCTGTTGCGCATCTTGATGTGGCACGTCTCGACCGCGAACGGCGAGTTGTACTTGGCAATCAGCTCCTGGCGAATCGTGCCGGAGCCGAAGCAAGACACGTACTCCGCCTCGGCGCGCGTCAGCGCCAGACACGGGCCGACGCAGTGAGTCGCGTAGTGCATCGGCGGCAAACCCGGCCAGTAGTTGGGCCAACCGTCCATATCTTGCTGATGGCTCGCCTGGATGTATTGAATCTTGCCGAACTCGCCTTTCGTATACATTTCGCGGCAAAAGAGAAACTCGCGGGCGTAGACAACCGTCTCGGCCATCATGTATTTGAGGCCAGTCTTCTTGACGAGTTCGACGATCTCCTGACATTCCGCGACGCTCGTCGCCATCGGCACCGTGCACATGACGTGCTTGCCCGCCTTCAAGGCGGCGATCGATTGCGGCGCGTGATCGGGGATCGGCGAATTGATGTGCACGAAATCGACGTCCTTGTCCTTGAGCACGTCTTCGTACTTCGTGTAGCGTTTCGCGACCTTGAACGCGTCGCCGACTTCGTTGAGCTTCTTTTCGGTGCGCTGACAGATCGCGTACATGTTGGCGTTGGGATGTTTTTGATAAATCGGAATGAACTCGGCCCCGAAACCCAGGCCGATGATGGCGACGTTGACTTTGTCTTTGGCCACGATTTTGCCTCCCGGTGCGATGTGAATGAGTTGGTTGCAGGGATGATATGCGGCCAATGGCGAAATTGCAAAAAAAAAGACCGACGCGTGTTTGACCCGTCTAGTGGAATAACGGCCAGTTTCGTTTCACGTTTCACCTACCCCCCCCGGGGGGTGAAACGAGGTGAAATGAGTGCACTTTTCCGCGAGGAGATTTGCGCCTTCGGCCATGCGGACCTTGACAGGCAAACAAAAACCCCGGTGGAACGCCGGGGTCGTTGATTGGCACTTGCAACGGCACGTTCGGAATCTTGCCGCCGCGTTGATTACGCTTGCACCTTGATGGCGACCTGCTTCGGCTTCGCGATCTCCTGTTTTGGCAGGCGAATCGTCAGGACACCATTCTTGAACTCGGCGTCGATGCGGCTCGCGTCGATCGAGTCCGGCACCTGAAAGGCACGCTGGAAATCGCCGACGTCGTATTCGCCGAAGACGAGTCGGCCTGGCGTGGCGCGCGGCTGAACCTTGGCGGTCAAGGTCAGCTCGCCTTGTTCAAAGTTCAGATCGACGTTCTCCGGACGCACGCCGGGCAGGTCGGTGTGGACGAACAGGTCCGTCTCGGTTTCGATGATGTCCACGCGCGGCGTGAACGTTCGCGCGGCGGGCGCCGTTTTGGTTGGGGCGTTTTCGTTGCAACATTGGACTGCGGTGTTCTCGGTCATGGGTATGGCTCCTTATGTCTTGGTTTTGCAAGGCATTTAATGTAGTCATCACGCTCCGCGTGATGTCGTTCTTCTATCTTCACAGACGACCCGTTTCGTTTGTGAGTTAGCCGAGCATCATCACGCGGAGCGTGATGACTACTTTGCAAATGTTAACCCCTGATTTCGATCTTGCGCGGCTTCGCGGATTCGTGCTTCGGTAATCGAATCGTCAATACGCCGTGCTCGAAGCGGGCTTCGATGGCTTCCTCATTGACGGGGAACGGCAGCGACAACGTGCGTTCGAACTTGCCGTAGCCGCGCTCCTGGCGATGCGTCACGCCTTTCTCGACCACCGGGGGCTTGCGTTCGCCCTTGATGGTGAGTTGATTGTGGCCGGTGACGAAGATTTCCAGATCGCTCAACACAAGGCCGGGCAGCTCGGCTTCGATGTGCAACGCATCGTCGGCTTCCCATAGATTGAGCGCGGGGAATTCGCCGAGGCCGAAGGGATGATGGCCGAGGCGATCGAAGACGCGATTGACTTCGTGCTGCATGTCATGCAACGAACGCCAGACGGGATTCATGGTCAGACGCGAAAAGAACATCAGGCACCTCCGTTGATAATGAGTCCGCGCGGCGCGCACCACAACCGTGGCCCACGCGTGCGGATTTAGTTGTTTTCACCTACGGTGTTTGTTCGTATGACTCATTCCTGACGCCGCGTTGGAAATGCACCGCGGTTAGGCTTTATTAGTGCAAGCGTCGTGCCAAACGCAGCGGATGCGGCCGGGCTATCCGAGCCACGATTGCAACTGCTCAGGAATCAAGGGTTTGCGGAGAGTTGCAAAATGCGGGCGTTTTTTTATGGATTGGATTCCCGACATTGCAAGTGTCAAAGTGACAGTCGGGCGGTGGGTTTTCGCCGATCCTTGGAGTGCGGCGGTTTTGACGCCGCTTTCTTTTTTTCTTTCTTTCAAAATTCGGTACTGTCCTAATACTTCGTTGCAAGATCAAGACGATTACCTGATACGTTGCCACTCAACATGCTTCCAGCCATTCTTAAAGTAATCGACTGAATATCCGTGTTCGCGTGTGCCCTTTTCGGAAGCCACATCAAATTTCACAAAGACCGTGCTTGCTCCTTCAAATTTGTACGCGACGACGACTTCGCTCCTATCTGGCGATTGCTGAACGATTGCTGTCGCTGCATATCCGAATCCGCCAGAATTCACCAGCCAGCGCTCGTCGCCAAAGTCAACGCAAAGATATGGGCCAGTCAGCGGCATGATAGGCCAGAGAAACACTAATTGCATCGTGTGCTCGACGCCTTCCTTGTCGAGCACAGTCAGTTTGTTCGTTTGCCGCTCGATAACAGGAACCAGGCAAGCGCACAAGAATAGGAGTGGGCACAACAGCGCGGCCAGTAACAGCCTCTTACGTTTGCTCATGGCTAGCCATGTTATACCAGGCTCGCTTCCGCAAGCAACTTGTTCAGGCTCCACGTTTCGCTCGTCAATCCCGCTTCCTGCGTTGGCGTCTATTAGGACAGTACCCGAATCCGTGGCGATGAAAAAAAGGAAAGAAAAAAGGAAAGCGGCGTCAAACCGCCGCACTCCAAAGTAACCTCGTCGGTCAAACGGTGGCCTCGCCGCCGTCTTCTTCAGGCGGCGGCTCGTCCGTCACGTCAACCCGCAATCGAGCGATGACGTCGCCAAACTCCGGCGGCGGTTTGACGAGAAGGTCCTCGCCCTCGGACTCGATGGCGAAGTGATGCCAATTGCCGCGACAGACCCAAAAAAGTTCCGGGCTGATCGGATACGGCATGTCGCGATAGGTCTTGGCCGCGATGGCGCGCAGCCAGGGAGCAAGCACCATCGTCTCGGCCTTGACCGGCACAAACAGCAAATGATCGCGGCCCGGCACGACCGCGAAGAAGCCATTCTCCTGGTGGCCCGGACAGAGTTGATCCAGGAGCAGCGCTCGCGACGAATCGTACGCGTCGCCGAATTGCGATTGCAACAGGCCGGTTTC
>DAIOGM010000452.1:0-6162 GCA_036745215.1 Gemmataceae bacterium | reverse complement strand
CCGAAGGCGCTATGGTGACAGTCACTTACCCCGCCACCATGAACGCGCCATCCCCAAAGAAAAAGCTGCGTATTGAAATCCCGTTGGTTCGGACCGGCGAAACGGGAAGCGCCAAATTGACGGGCGAACGTATCGCGGAAATCATGGACGAAGACGATGTTCCTGCCTGACATTAATGTTTGGCTGGCATTAACATTCGACTCGCACGTTCATCACGTATCCGCGAAAACGTGGTTTGACGGCTTGCCGAGCGGCGCCGTGTGCGTTTTCTGCCGACTTACTCAAATCGGATTCTTGCGCCTTGCTTCGAGCAAAAAAGCCTTTGGAAAGCATGCGCTGAAGTTGCCGGACGCCTGGCAAAAGTACGACACATTTTTGAGCGATCCCCGCGTTGCCGTCGCAGCGGAGCCCGTTGATTTGGAAACTCACTGGCGCCGCTTTACGCAGCACCAATCGTAATCGCCGCAGGTTTGGAATGACGCCTATCTGGCCGCGTTTTCGGCGTCAGGGAATTTGGAACTGGTAACCTTCGATAAGGCGATGATAAATTACGCGAACGTGAAATGCCCGTTGCTGCCGTGAAGCAACAGAGGGGATTTCGTGATCTGGCAACTCATCAGAAAATGGTTAATTGTCACCACCACGATCTTGCCGATTATCGTGATGTTAGTTTGTGTTCCTTACGTCTTAACCCACCGAAGCGACCGTTTCCATTGGTCCGACTCCGTTGCCGTCGGCGTTTTCAATGGCGTAATTGTCAGTTTGCCAATGTGCGGGACCTTGTACATTCTCATTCGCTTCATCGACTCCTTGGAGAAACGGAAGCTTGACGCGAAGTTGCGGCGCAATGGCGGCGACAAGCGAACAAAACGACACGACGCAGCCGAAATCAAAGGTTCCACGGAGGTCGATTCGCGCTTTGAAAATGATTGACCAATTTCATCGAAATCGGTAAACGAAAAAACCCGCAGCAATTCGCTGTGAGTTTATTTGTAGGGCCATCAACCCCCGCGAATCGCTGCGCTCATCGCGGGGCTTGGCGCGGAGTTCATTTGTCGCGAATGCGAAGCTTGATCTCGTCCGAATTCCCCTTCAACTCCGGCGCATACATCGCATACGCCCGCGTCGGCAGCGCGCTGAATTGCCCCGGGATCTCCGCGCGCATCTTGTAGCTGATCGAGTGCTTGCCGCGCGCCAGGTGCCGCACGAAGAACGCGATCTTCTCGTCGCGGACTTCCATGTACGCGCCCATCGTGTTCGGCACGTAGCCGCTCTTGATCGTGAACGGCTCGAAGCCCGCGGCTTTTGGGTCCTCGAAGATCAGATACTCGTAATCGTTCTTCGAATCAATTTCGAGTTCGATTTCGACGAGGTCGCCGCTCTTGACGGTCGCGAGATTCTCCAGCTCCGTGCGCGTGTACTTCTCGACCGCTTGATCGAGGGCCTGGCCCTTGGCGCCGGAGACCTTGATCTTCTCCTCGACGCGGGTGAGCTTGTAATACTTGCGGTTGACTTTCACTTCGAGGCCGGCCCTGGTGATGAAGTCTTCGAGCGTGAAGTTCGTCACGTAGGCGTTGAAGTACACGGGGCCGGAGCCCTTGCGTTTGATCTCGATCGTGTGCTTGCCGGCTGTGACCTTGTCGCCCACCAAAACCAGCTTGTTGTCGAAGCTGAAGAGGTTACTCTTGTCGATGCGGACTTCCTTGTGCATCTTGCCGTCGAGCCAGACTTCGACGGTCATGTCGGGCCGATCTTCGCCGCTCGCTTTCAAATAGTCGGCGAACGCTTCGACGCAGATGGCTGTGTCGCGCGTGCTCTTCCAGTAGGTCGCGTGCCGGCGATTGTTGAGCAAATACTTTACCAGGCGCGACGCCTTCTCGTCCTTGGCGCCGGTCATCGACAGGAGCTTGAGGTAGTAGGCGTTCGCTTCGATCTCGTTGCCGTGCCAGTACCACCAGGCGTTCGATTCGGGCATCTTGAGGTAGGCGGTCTGGTTCTCGTCGTCGCTCACCACATACTGCTCGATGTTTTGCATGATCATGTCGAGCTTTTCTTTTTGCTTTTGCTTGTGGAGCGCGAGGCCGAACATGGCTTTCGCGTAGACGGCGAGGTGCGTGCGGTCGCGATAGAGGTAATCGCGCATCGCGATGTCATCGACGTTGCCGTCCACCAGGGTCATGTACACGAGGGCGTCGATGTTGTCGCAATGCTCCTTGTAAGGAATCGTCTTGGTGGCGCCGTTGTTGAGGAGCCGAATCTGTTCGGTCTGATAACGCTTGAGCCATTCGATGCCGCGTTCGAGCATGTTGGCTGGCAGGGCGATGTCGTGGGGCTTGGCGAGCTGCAGGCCGTGCACTACCGTGGCGGTGGTGTGTGGCCAGCTTCGTTCGCCCCAGCCGGAGAACCAGCCCCAGCCGCCGTCGGAGAGCTGCATGCTGGCGAGGGCGTTGACGCCGGCCTGCGACATCTTGCGGACTTCGTCTTCGTTAAAGACGGGGTTGCGCTTGGTGAGCCGCTGCCAATCCTTGACGCGCTTGCGATCGTCGCCGATCTCGGCGCTGTTGAGATTGGTGACGTTCTTTTCGATTTCTTTCAAATCGAGCTTCATCCGCTGCAAGGTGCGCAGCGTGATGACCGTGGGCAGGAAGCGATTCAAGGTCTGCTCGGTGCAGCCATAGGGATAATCATTGAGATAGGGCAGGGCGTCGATCATCGCGCCGGCCAACGTTGGCGAGTAGCGCACTTCGAGGATGCTTTGCTCGACGCGCCGGTCGGCGGGGACGCTGAACAGGACCTTGCCGGTGTCCTTGTCGGGGCGGATGACGCCGGTGAAGCTTTCCATCTTGAGCATGCCGTGGACGAAGACGGGGAAGCGCATCTCCATCGCGTCGGAGTCGTCGTCGGTGACCGCCTTCATGCGAATGACGGCTTCGCCTTCACTCACCGCCTTGACGCGCCAGTCGATGCGCTGCTCGCCGCCCGCCTTGATGGTGATTTCTTGCGACACGCCCCGAAACTTCGCATCGGGAATCGGAGGAGGCGGGGGTTCGATCACCGCGAGCGTGCCGCCATCGAATTCGAGGGTCACGCGGACGAGCTTGTCCTTCTTGTGATAGTTGTGCACGTTCGCGGACAGAACCACCTCATCCTTCTGCGTGAAGAAGCGCGGCGCCTGCATGCGGACGATCAGGTCCTTCTTGGTGACGAACTCGGTCGAGCCTTCGCCGACCTTGGTGCCGTGGCCGAGCGTCCAGACGCGGATTTTCCACGCCGTCAATTGATCGGGCGTGTCGAAGGTGACTTCAGCGATGCCGTCCTTGTTGGACTTGAGCGACGCGGTCCAGAACGCGGTGTCGGCGAAGTTCTTGCGGATCGTCGGATTGGGGCCTTGCTCGGGGCCGCCCGCTTCGCCGCCGAGGCGATCGCCTTTGGCGTCATTGGCGAGGCCATAGACGTTGCCGCGCAGCGCGTGGCCATCCTGTTGGAAAAGGAAAGTATTTTCGATCCCGTTCGTGGGCATACTACCGCCGCGGCCGAAACCGCCGGGTCCTGCAGGAGCCGTCGCGCGGGTGTCGCTCTCCATCGCTTGCTTTTCCGCCTTGTCGCCGAGCGCCGATTTCCATTCCTCGACGACGGTCGCGCCGAAGACGCCGAGGTTGTCCATGCCGATCTCGCCCTTCTTGAGCTGATTGCCCGACCAGTATTGCAGGCTCGTCTCGGTGCGCGGCTGGTGGTGCCGCCGCCATTTCCAGAAGAACTCCTTGATCTCCGGAATCGTCGAGCCGCCGGAGATGTAATCGACGCTCTTGTCGTACACGCTGACCACGGTCGAGCCTTCGAACGGCTTGCCTAGATTGTCGGTCAGCTTCATCTTCACCGTCGCCTTCGTGCCTGGCTTGTACTCTTGCTGATTGGACACGACCTCGACGTTGACCACGCGCTTCTCCGGCGGCACGATCAACTCGCGCGTCTCCGTGTGCACTCGGCCATCGGCGACCGTCAACGCCTCGACGAAGAAGTTTGGCATATCGCGCTGCACGACCGTGATCTCTTCCTCGATCGACTTGCCCTTCAAGCGAATCAGCTTCGGCGCGAGGTAGATGCCATTGGTCGGCCGAGCGAAGAGCAGCACCGTGCCGTTGTTCTTGTTGACGTTGATGTTGAGCTTGACCTTGTCGCCTGGATTGTACTCCTTGCGGTCCGGCGTCAATTCGATGTCGTTGAAGCGGAAGCCGGCCGAGTCGAAGCCTTCGCCGCGAACGAGGAAGACGTAGCCGCCTTCGATCGCGTTGTTTTTGGCGTCGGTCACCTTGTACGCCAAGCGGAACTGCCCCGGCTTGGCGGCCTTGATCTGCTGGATTGCGGAACCCTCGACGTTCGTGTCGAGCTTCCAGGTTTCGACCGCTTTTTCAACGGGCTGATTCTTGTCGTTGTACGTGATCTGGAAGAGCGTCAATTCGCCCTTGCCCTGGACGGGTTTCTGATCGAGCGTCTGCGCCTTGAAGAACGCCTTGATCGTGTCGTCGGTGCGATAGTGCCCCTTGTCGGTCCACGTGTAAATCTTGAAGGCCTTTCGCGACACGAGCACGTCGCCGGAGCCGACGATGGTGCGGCGCGATTGATCGGTCACCTCGGCGGTGATCGTGTACTTGTGGTCCTGATTGCCGTGCAGCTCCTTCGCGGTCATGGTGTCGATGACGACCTCGACCTTGCCGTCCGGGCCGACCGGGACTTCATTTTCGACGACCAACTCCGGCTGTTCGAATTGCCGGCCCCACCACGGCATGATCGGGCGACGGCAGCCCCATTCCGCGAAGCCGGGGTACCATTCGTAATCGCCGGCGAACCACCAGTAGCCGTTGCCGTACATCCAGTCCCATCGGCTATGCGGATACCAGCGGCTCGAGTGCGACTGGCGCATCACCTTGTACTTGACGACGGCGGCCGTGACCGGCGCGCCGAAGTAATACTTCGCCTCGACGGTCGCGGTGACCTTGTCGCCGAGCTTGACCGGCTCGGTCGGAGCGTTGACTTTTACCTCGAACTCGGGCTTCTTGTACTCCTCGACGCGGAACTCGCCGCCGCCGTAGTGACGCACGTTGCCGGTCGGATCGGTGACCGCCAGGCCGTAGACGCCGAGCGTGGCGCCGCGCGGCAGGGCGCAATCGCCCATGATGCCGCCGTATTCGTCGGCGGTGAAGTTCTTTTCGAGGAGCTTCTCCCCCTTCGGATCGTTGATGCGAATCTTGAACACCTGGCCCGCGAACGAGGAGACGTCGGGCTGATCGTACTTCGAATGCTGAATCCACGCCTTGAAGTGGACGGTGTTCTCCGGACGATAAACCGGCCGATCGGTTATGACGAAGGTGCGGTCCTGGTTGTATTCCTGATCATGGCGCTGGCCGTACCAGACGTTCGTGAAGCCCAGATACGCATGGCGCGGCTGCCAACCCCGTTGCTCATCGGGAGCACGGGGAACTAACTGGGTCGCCGTGATCAACCATTGATAATCGCGCGGCAAGCGGTCCTGGCCGAGGATGAGCTGGCCTTCGTTGTTCGTCTTCTCGCTGAACTTGGTCGTCACCACATTGAATAGATTGGTGTTCGGCTTCGTCTGCACCGTCTTCCAGCCGAAGAACTCGACGTCGGCGTTCGCGATGGGATAGCCCGAAACCGCGTCGGCGACGAAGTAGAGCGATTGCTGATCGAGCATCTTCTTGACGATGACCGTGTCGTTGATCCACAAAACGATTCGGCTCGTGTTGCCGTTCGCCATCTGGCCGGTGACGAGGTACGCGCCCGGCTTGAGCACGGGCGACTTTGTCGTGATGCGATCATCGACGTGATTGGGCCGCGGCTTCAGATCGACGGTCCAGTCGGTGACCTTGGCCCCGACGTACTGAGCCTGATTCTCCCAGACGAGGCGATGGCCGATGGTCTGGATATTAATCTGATTCCAGTCGAGCCGATTGCCGGGATTGTTCTTCAGATAGGTTTTGACATCGTCGAGCAGTTTGCGCACATCGACTTCGCGGGCTTCGAAGCTGACCTTGTTGCCGTTGCGGAAGCGGAAGTCGAGATGGGCGCCGCGGCCGTCGGGTTGCGTCTGGACGTTCTCGAATCGGCCCCAGTTGCCGACGATTTGATCGAGACGTTTGGTGC
>DAIOGM010000451.1:0-6163 GCA_036745215.1 Gemmataceae bacterium | reverse complement strand
GAATCGCGCTCGTCGTTTCCTCGACGGTTTGCATGAACTTCGTGAGCCGCGTGCCGCCGAACATGATGTCCTTCTCGCCGCCGTCGAGCACGCCCGCGAAGAGTGACTTCTTGAACTTGATCACGCTCAGCATGCCCTCTTCGATGGTGCCGCGCGCGACGAAGTTGATCACCTGCACGGACCGCTTCTGCCCGATTCGATGCACGCGGCCAATGCGTTGTTCGAGCACGGCCGGGTTCCACGGCATGTCCATGTTGACGACGACCGACGCGAATTGCAGATTCAAGCCGACGCCCCCCGCATCCGTCGCCAGGAACAAGCGGCACTTCGGATCGTCGCGGAATTGATCGACAAGGTTCTGGCGCTTGGCCGACGGCACGCCGCCATGAAACAACACGTGCGACCAATCCTTCTTCTCCGCGAGTTGCCGGACGAGCACCTCGTGCATGCGCAGCCATTGACTGAAAACGACGGCCTTCATGTCGGCGTCGGTGAACAGCTCATCGAGCTGGGCGGCCAACTCCGCCGCCTTGAAGCCCTGATTGGTCGCCTGGTCGAGCAGGTACGAGCTGTCGCACGCCATGCGCATGTTTTGCATCGCGATCATCAGACGCTGCTTGTCGCTTTCAGAGAGGAATTGATACCGCTTCCATTTCATCACGATGCGGGCGACCGTTTCCTTGTTCTCGTCGTGGAATTGCTGTTGCAGCTCCGTCATCGGCACGAACAGGTTCTTATCGACGCGTTCGGGAAGCTGGTCGAGCACCTGATCCTTCTTGCGGCGAAGCAGAATCGGCGCCAGCGTCTTGCCGATCTGATCGAGCTTCTGATAGCCGATGACCTTACCGTGATCGTCGCGGATTTGATGATCTTCGAGCAGCTTGAACGTCGGCCCGAGGCGATGACGATCGACGAACTGCACGATCGAGATCAGCTCCTCCAGTCGATTTTCGAGCGGCGTGCCGGTGAGGACGATCGCGTACGGCGTGTCGATCTTCTTGACGCTGCGCGCGACGCGCGTGTTCCAGTTCTTGATGCGCTGCGCCTCGTCGAGGATGACCAGGTCCGGCGCCCATTGCTCGATGAGATCGAGATCGGCGTGGACCGTGTCGTAGTTCATGATCTTGATGTTCGTCTCTTGCGCAAACTGGGCCCAGCGCTGCGGTTTCAGGCCGCCGATGACGTGGGCTGGGCGTTCGCTGAAGCGTTCGATCTCGCGTTGCCATTGATGCTTGAGCGAGGTCGGGCAGAGGATGAGCACGCGTTCGACGCCGAAGTGGCGGGCCATCAGCTCAATGGCGGCGATCGCTTGAATGGTTTTGCCGAGGCCCATTTCGTCGCCGATCAGGCAACGGCCGGTGCGGGCGGCAAACAGCGCGCCCTCGGCTTGATAATCGTAAAGCGGGACTTTCAGCAATTTCGCGAGGCCGGCGCTTTTGATGCCCTTTGGATAAGCTCCCTTCAAGATTTCCGCGCGGCGTTCAACGTCGCGCCGCTCGGCGAGCCAGCGCAGCACGTCGTCGCGCACGCGCAGCTCGTGTTCGAAGCCCTTGGCGTCGTCGAGGAACGTGTCGAATTTGTCCGCCGCGTTGGCAAGCAATGCGCCGTCGTCATTGAAATAACGGTCCGCCAGGCGAATCATGGCGACGGGACATTCGCTGCCGGCGCGGAAGCAGACTTCGCGCTTCTTGCCGTAGCGTAGGTAGATTTCACTATGAGCGGGCTGGCAGCCGCGTTCGAGCGCCGTTTTGCCGCCACGCTTGTTTTCGAGGTAGCCGAGGGTGAACTCGATGTGCTTGCAGGTGCCGAGGCCGTTGGTTTGGAAATCGCCGCAGGAGCATGAGTTGTCTCCCAAATCCTTTCCGCGAACAATCACTTGATACGCGCTTTGGCTCTGCACGTTCTTCACCGCGAATTCGGAGAAGACGTGATCGTCGCCGAGGTTTTTGATGTCGAAGGCTTGCGTGCGGCCATGTTCGCGGCGCAGGCCGATCTGCCAATCTTCGAGCGACATGCCGTCGGGGCGTTTGGTGCGGGAGAGCTTGGCGGGTTTGCGTTTTTGTGGAAGGGTTTTCTCCGCCATGATGGGGGAACCTCCATGTAAAGCGGCTTGGAAGAGAATGATTGACGATTGTTGTACAAAAAAAGGCGGGAGTCGGCTTGTCTCGGGTTCAACCCCCAGGAATCGCTGCGCTCATCCTGGGGCTTGTCATGGTAATTCTACTTCGGCGGGGGCGACGACGAACGCATCCTGCCCCTCCGGCGGTTTCGCGAGCTTGATCTTGGTGACGCGCCAGCCGTGGTGCTCGAGCGAGCCCTTGAACGGCGGCTGGCCCGTGACGTTGCCGGTCAAGCGAATCGCGGACGGATCGAACCCGGGCGGCACGTCCACCTGCGATTTCTCCTCGCCCTTCAAGACCGGCTCCATGTCGAGATGCTCGCGCAGGATTTTTTGACACGCCTTGTGAATGGTCCGCACGCCGGCGCCGAGCGTTTCGTTGTCGGCGCCGTCCACGTTCTCGAGTAAGAAGTCGATTAGTCGGCCGTCACGCTGCATCAACGTCAACAGCAACAACGGCTCCGGCGACGGTTTCGGCGGCGGCGGGGGCGGCGGCGGCGTCAGCGCTATTTCAACGGCTTCCTTGAATTTCGCGTCGTTCAAATAACGCTGCGCGATTTCATCCGCTTGACGGGCGCGGGCGAAGTCGCCGCCAACCTGGAGGTAGCGATAGATGAAGAACAAGATCAAGCAAACGCCAGCGGTGCCGCCGATGGCGTAATAGACTTGCGGGTCCATGGGGGTCCTTTCGTGACAATGGGTCAGGGGGGATTATATGAGCGTCGGCGAGCCGAGCCCCGTTAGGGGCCGGTTGAGTCGATACGCTCAACCGGCCCCTGACGGGGCTCGGCTCGCCGATCCGCTTTTCCATTGACCCTCGCACGGCGCATGGATACGCTGGCAATTCATGCCTCGACCTTTCCCGTCGCTGCCCGGGAAGAATCTGGAATCCGGTGTTTCATGACCGAAGGGAATGCGCCCCTCTCCCAGGAACCGCGTCCGGCGGACGGCGCGATCGCTGCCGGCGAACCGCCGTTCGCGCCTGTCGTTGCCTTACAAAAGCCGACCAACATTCGCTACATCGTCCTCGCCTGGGCGTGCAGCCTGTCGATGCTGACATACATCGATCGCGTGTGCATCAAGCAAGTCGGCGGCGAAATGCAAGGCGAGCTCGGCCTGTCCAAGCAAGACTTCGGCTGGCTCTTCTCCGCATTCGGGCTGGCGTACGCGATGTTCGAGGTGCCGAGCGGCTGGCTCGGCGATCGCTTCGGGCCGCGCGTGGTCTTGTGCCGAATTGTCTTGTGGTGGTCCTTCTTCACCGCGCTGACGGGCTGTGTCTGGAAGTTCAGCTACGATTTCGGCTACCTGTGGATGCCGAGCTTCTTGGCGGATCACGTCGAGCCGGTTCCATTGGCGTTCTCAAGTCTCGTGTTGCTGGTGATCATCCGATTTCTGTTCGGCGCGGGCGAAGCCGGCGCATATCCGAACACGGCACGCGCGTTGCGCAACTGGTTTCCCTATGCGCGGCGCGGCCTGGCCCAGGGGCTCCTGTGGACCTTCGGACGCTGGGGCGGCGCCATCGCGCCGATTCTGATCACGCTGTTCGCTCTGCCGTACGGCTGGCGCGGCGCGTTCATCGCGTTCGGCGTGCTGGGGGCGATCTGGGTCTTGCTGTTCGCGTATTTCTTCCGCAACTCGCCCGCGGAACATCCGAGCGTCAATGATGCGGAGCGCGCCTTCATTCAAGAGAAGGGCGACGAGAAGCCGCGGCTGCCGATTTCCTGGAGCGCGATGCTGCGGTCGCCGACGTTGTGGTGCTTGAGCGGCATGTATTTCTTCAGCAACGCCGGCTGGTGTTTCTTCATCACCTGGGATGTCGAGTATTACAAGACCGTCCTGGGTCTTTCCGGCAACGATCTGTTGATCGCATCCGGCGCTCCGTTGTTCTTCGGCGGCGTCGCGTGCCTGTCGGGCGGATTCGTCACGGATCGCCAGGTGCGCATCTGGGGCCCGCGCTGGGGGCGCACGTTGCAGGGTTCCGTCGCTTACGCGCTGGGCGGCGCGTTTTTCTTGCTCGCCCTTTTCGCGGAGATGCCGATGTTGTCGGTCGCGTGTTTGTGCCTCGCGTCGTTCTTCAAGGACTTCGCCATGGCCGTGAGCTGGTCCACTTGCATCGACATCGGCCATCGCTACTCCGGCACGGTCGCGGGATTCATGAACATGGTCGGCAATCTCGGCACGTTCGTCGCGCCGCCGATCATCGCGTACTTCGCGGAGAAGCGCGGCGAATGGGGCCACGCCCTGGTGTTCTCGGCGAGCGTGTTTTTCCTCGCATCGGTGTGCTGGCTGTTCATCAATCCGCGGCGTGTGATTGTCTACGGCGACGAGGATCGGGCGCAGCTCAAGGCGCAAGGCGTTTTGGAATAGCGAGCCACGGGGTTTATCCCCGTGGAACGGAACTCAGTACCACGGGGATAAACCCCGTGGCTCGCCAAAAAAAAAGACGCCACCCGCTTGTTACAGCGGGTGGCGGGTGGAGTGCGTTTTGAGTTGCCGGGGGAAAGGATTATTGGCGTGAGGAAGTTCGTTGCGATGGTCCTGAGCAACTCAGGGTTGGCGGCTTGAATCGTCCGCCAGGTTCACCACCACCACTTACTTCCTTGTTTCGATTCAGTCGAGGTTTGATAAAGCAAGGCGCGTGCCAATTCGCGATTCAAAGCGAGCGCATCCATCCAACTTGCTGTTTTCAAATGACTTGCGTTTTCGGATTAGATATCAGACGCCCGAATGCTCGACGTGCGGTTTTGAAAAAATGTCGTCGAATCGGCACAACTGTGGCAGAAAAGATTACAATTAGCGAGCCACGGGGTTTATCCCCGTGGATTGGCTTTGCAACGCAATTGAACCACAGAGACACAGAGGCACAGAGAAAGACAGGTTAGGTAAGAAAAATCCCGCGTCTCACTTCTCCATCTTCTCTTCTCTGTGCCTCTGTGCCTCTGTGGTTCAAATGCGTTGCAAAGCCCCGCGGATTAGACTTCATCCCACGGGGATAAACCCCGTGGCTCGCTGGAGTAGTGCGATGCCAGCCGCGATTGTTTGCCGAGGCCTGATCAAGCGCTATCCCGCGTCGCCGCCCGTCGAGGCCGTCAACGGACTGGATCTCGAAGTTCAAACCGGCGAGTGCTTCGGCTTGCTCGGTCCCAACGGCGCCGGCAAGACCACGACCATCGAGATTCTCGAAGGGCTGCTCGATCCGACCGGCGGCGAAGTCGAAGTCCTCGGCCAGCGCTGGGGCCAAGGCGACGACCGCGCCTTGCGTCAGCGTCTTGGCATTTCGTTGCAAGAGACCAAGCTCACCGAGAAGCTCAGCGTCATCGAGACGATCCGCCTGTTTCGCAGCTTCTACGACAAGGGGCTCGACCCGGAAGACGTGATCAACATGGTCGAGCTCGATGAAAAGCGCAGCGCCTGGGTCGGCAAGCTCTCCGGCGGCCAGAAACAGCGTCTCGCCGTCGCCACCGCGTTAGTCGGCGATCCGGAGCTTTTGTTCCTCGATGAGCCGACGACGGGCCTCGATCCGCAGTCGCGCCGCCAGCTGTGGGACATCCTGCGCGACCTTCGCGATCAGGGCCGCACGATCCTGTTGACCACGCATTACATGGACGAAGCGGAACGCCTGTGCGATCGCGTCGGCATCGTCGATCATGGCAAGGTCATCGCTCTGGGCTCGCCGGCCGAGCTGATTGCAAAGATCGGCGGCGAACACACGATCGAGTTTCGCCTCGAAGGAACGGTCGAGCTGGCCAAGGACGAGCTGCTCAACTTGCCCGCGGTCGAACGCATTCGTCGCGAGCAGGACGCGTATTGCCTGGGAGTGACCGCGCCGCACCTCACATTGCCCGCGTTGTTGGGTTACGTGAATAACCAGGGGCAGGCATTGGCGCAGTTGACGACGCGGCACGCCAGTTTGGAGGACGTTTTCGTGACTTTGACGGGCCGGCATTTGCGCGACGACGCATGACGGGGCCGCGCGAGCGCAACTGATATTCAGGAAAGGAAAGCGCGACGTGCCGGGAGGGCGAGGCTCCCGCCGAGCCGCGA
>DAIOGM010000450.1:4478-6166 GCA_036745215.1 Gemmataceae bacterium | reverse complement strand
AATGCGTTGCAGGAAAAACTGAAAGGTCCGTTGTCACGCCTCGATGCGGTATTTCAAGCGGCCGAAACGGAGAAGCTTGGCGAGCTTACCAATGCGATGATGAAAGCGAGCAAGGAGTTCGCGGAAGCGTTGAAGAAGTGATGAGTTACTGAAATCGGATGAGGGGCTGAGGGCCAGTGAATAGCCAAACGACGCCAACGAGGGCCGCCATCGCCAATATCAGCCCAACGATACTGGTGAGCGTGTACAAACAACCGAGTTTTGTATCTCGCTGGGCCTGGGCGATGTCCCTTTCGTCAATACGAACTTCACAATTCGGACAATGAGACGACTCGCCTGGCGGCTGCTCCGTGACCCAATCGGTGAGGTCGTATTCGCAGCGCATGCAGCTGTAATAGCGAGTCAGCGGTATGACGCCGCCGAGCGCTACTCGGCAGACGTCAAGAGTGGGTACATGCGATCGATCGTCCATCCGTTCCTCAATGTGCGCTATTTGTCTGCCTTTCACGACTTTGCTGCGAAACACCGTATTTCGTGGCGGCAAGTTTGCAACTTGCCGTTACGTAAATCGGCAAGTTGGAAACTTGCCGCCACGGGTTTCGTGTCGTGAAGTTCAATTGCCGGGCTTCGCCTTGATCTCATGAACGACCCGGCCGCCCACCACCGTCACGACCGCGCGGATGTCCTTGATGCGTTCGGCGTCGCACGTCAACAGATGATCGGACAGGATCGCGACGTCGCCGAGCTTGCCGACTTCGATCGATCCTTTTTTCTTTTCATCGAAGCTCAGGTACGCCGCGTCGATCGTCATCATGCGCAGCGCGTCGATGCGGGCGACCTTGTGCTCGGGGCCGACGACGCGGCCGGTGTCGGTCTTGCGCGTGACGGCGGTGTACATGGTCAGGAATGGGTTGTACGGATTGAGCGAGCTGTTCGGATCGGCGCCTTGCATGTGATCGGAGTTGAGCGCGACCTTGACGCCGCCTTGCCGCCAGTCGCTCAGGCCGATGAAGTTTTTCACGCGCGGCTCGCCCAGCGTGCTCACGAGGGCGTCGCCGTCCTTGAAATACCAGGCCGGCTGCGTATCGACGCACACGCCCAGCGCCGCGGCCCGACGCACGGCCTTCGGATTGGGAAAGTAAGCGTGAATGAGCGTGTAGCGGCGTTCGTTGATCGGGTTGTCCTTGTGCACGGCCTCCAGCGCGTCGAGCACCACATCGACGCCGCCGTCGCCGGTGACGTGGGAGCACATCTGCCAGCCGAGCTTGTGGCCGGCGCGGATCACGTTCTCAATTTTGTCCTTCGGCAAGCTCAAGACGCCGCGGTATTTTGGATCGGTGATGCCGAAGAGCGGCTGCAGGCCCCACGGCTCGATCAGGTACGCGGTGCCGTAGAGGACGCCGCCGTCCACGAAGAACTTGATCGGACCGATGCGCAGCCATTCGTCGCCGTCGGCAAACTTGAACGGCAGCCCTTTGAGCCATTTTTCCATGCCGTCCAGTGTGCCGTTCGAGCGTTGCCCGAGCGTGACGACGACGCGCATGGACAGCCGGCCCGATTTCTTGAGCTTCTCGTACGTGCGATAGCCTTCGACGCTCGAGTTGCGTTCGAAAATGCTGGTGATGCCGACCTCGTGATAACGCTGGATGAGGCTCTCAAGAGCTTTGAGGTGCTCCTCCTCGGGAACA
>DAIOGM010000450.1:0-4468 GCA_036745215.1 Gemmataceae bacterium | reverse complement strand
TTCTTGTTGACGAGGTCGCGCGCATCCTCGACGACGCCGGTCGGCTCTCCCTTGGCGTCCTTGACGATCTTGCCGCCCTTGGGCTCCGGCGTGTCGCGCGTGATGCGCGTCGCCTGCATCGCGGCGGTGTTGAGCACCTGGACGACGCGAGCCGCGTACTGCCAGGTGAAGACGACGGGATGATCGGGAGCGGCGGCGTCGAGGTCGGCACGCGTCGGCAGCCGGCGTTCCTTGATGCGCGTGATATCGACGCGCGGCGTCTGGATCCATGCGCCCGCCGGCTTGCTCTTCGCCTCTCGCCGCACCCAATCCTGGATTTCGCCAATCGAACCGAGCTGCACAAACGGCTGCAATAGTTCGCCGCGCGCCGCGCCGACGGCGTGGACGTGGCTCTCGATCAAGCCGGGCACGACGGTGCGTCCCAAGGCGTCGATCACGCGCGTTTTGTCTCCGATCACCTTCTGGATTTCCGCGTCGCTGCCAACCAGCACGAAGACGCCGTCGCGAATGGCGACCGCTTCGACCGTGGACGACCTGGCGTCGAGCGTCAAGATTTTGCCGTTGCGAATCACCAGATCGGCCGGCGATTTGCCAACGGGGCCCAAGGTGAGCGGCTCGTCTGCGCCGGCGCAGTGATCGAGGGTCGTGAACGCGAAACCAGCGCCGACGAGCATCAAGCAAGAAATGAGACAACGTTGTTTTGGCATGGCCTGGATTCCCCCGGGAATTTGAGAGGGTTGGTACTTTCTAGGAGTATTCGCGTCCAGGTTGATCGCCCAGCCAACACACTCAGGCGAGCCTCCCGCTGCGAGTGGAACAAATGGGACGTGAGCCGCACTTGGGCGCGCAAATTGGGAAGCTCCGCTTCCCGTCGAGTTGCTCGACAAATTTCATAATGGTCGGTGAACATTTAACCATGCGGCAAAGAAGAAGTTTCGCGTCGCTTCCGTGGCTTTATTCCTTGCCGAATCTCCAGATCTGAATCTGACCGGCCATGTCGGCGCTGGCGAGCCAACGCCCGTCCTTGGTGAACGCGATGCCGTGGATCCAGTCCTGAAACTGGCCGCCGCGGCCCTTGCCGATGTCGGTGACGTGCTTGCCGTCCGCGAGGCGCCAGATGCGCACCGTCGTGTCGCGACCGGTTGAGGCGAGATGCAGGCCGTCCGGATGGAACGTCAGCGCGGTGACGGCGTATTGATGGCCGTTCATTTCATGAAGCTTCTTGCCGTCGGCGACGTTGATGAGGAAAACCTTGGCGTAGCCGTCTCGTTCACCGGCTTCACCCAGCGCCAGCAATTTGCTGTCGCGCGAGAAAACGGCCGCCGACATGGGGATGACGTTGTTCTTGCCCGTGCCTTTTTTGAGCGTCGCGCCGAGGTCGAGCTTTTCCTTGGCGGCGGTCGCATCCCAGAGGCGGAGGGCGGTCGGGAACTCGACGTAGCGCGGCGCCGATTCGCACGTGACGGCGTGCTTCGCATCGGGCGACAGCGCGGTGGCCTGCAGCCAACCCTTGACTTGCCAGCGGCGCAGCTCGTTGCCGGCGGGCACGTCCCAGAGAATGCTGACGCCCTTGTCGTCGCCGCTCAAGAGTTGCTTGCCGTCCTGATCGAGCGACAGGCTGCGCACCCATTCCTTGTGCCCGGCCAGGATCTTGTGAGCTTCGTGAAGCTCCACCGGGAATTCCGACTTCTCCGGCGTCTTGCCCTTCTTGACCTTTTCGCCTTTGAGGATCGCCGTGCCCTTGCTCTTGGCCGGCGCTTGCAGGTCCCAGATGCGAACGGTGTGATCGTAACTCGCGGAATAGAGCCAGCGGCCATCGGGGCTCGCGGCCAGCGCGGAGATCCAATTGGTGTGTCCATCCAAACGGCGCTCTGGCGGCGGGAAGGAGCCGCCGGGCTTGTCGGGGATGTCGAAGAGGAGGATTTGCCCGAGCTTGTTGCCTGCGGCGAGGCGACGCGTGTCGCCAATGAACGTGACGGCGGTCACCCAGTCGGCGTCCCAAGGGATTGTCCAGGCTAGGCTCGCGATATTGGGCTCTTTCTTTTCCTGGCCCTGAACTGGAGTGTGCCATGGATTCGCGCAAAACAGCATTACAAGATAGCACCAACGTTTCATGAGTAAAGTTCTCAAGGTTTGCAGGATAAGTAGTCCACCGTTGCCGAGAAGCGCGCAATAGCGGCATGTGTGAAGTGAATTATCGTCCGCTGCGGTACTCGACGCAACACGAAAAGTTCCATCCCCGTGCAGTTGCAGCGGGGCTTTGAGGCGGATACTATGAGTTTGGTAAGTACCTCGGAGGTTTTCTCAATGAACGAAAATGACATCAATCAAAGGGTCGCCGAACAAATCTGCACCGGATTTGGCTTGAATGGGCATCAATTCCGGCTAGGAGAATGCGTGGCCCTTCTCGATGGAAAGGTCGTCGCGGTGGAAGAAGACCTTTCAGCCGCGGTGCTGGCGTTGCGCGCGCTGGATTCGAATCCGAATCGTGGCATGGTATTTCAGGTGGGACCACTGGTTGATTTCATTCGTTGAGCGAATCATGGCCATCGCCTACTTCCCAAGCAGCGACGACGCTGACATCATCGAAGTCGCCTTCGCAACCACGACCGGCGTCGATTTAAACTATCGTCTGTTGGTCGATTCCGGTTTCAGCGGTTCGATTTCGCTTGTTCTCTCCCAAGACATCCAAGAACTTGCGACAATCCCAGCTCCTGCGTCCCACGCTTACGGTGCGATTCAAGGCGTACAAAAGCGTGTCATTGTCTTTTGCCGCATGCCTGCCATTTCCTTTCAGACAACCGCCGTCGCCATCGTGTCGGACCTCTCGCCGATGTCCCTTCCTTCCGGTGTTCAAGGAATTGCCGGCTTGCGGTTGCTTCGTCAATTTCTACGTTGGGGAGCCGAACAAACCGGAGACGGCTCGTGGCGGTTTTTCTTGGAGAACGAAGCCACCTGAAATGGAAAGCGTGGTGCATTCAGGCTGGTTGGCGGATCGACCAAAACTTCGAGGTTTTCATGGAAATTGAGATCGATGGGCAAGTCGCCAAGAAAATACCATGGGCGCCGATGTATGCCGTAACTGCACACGGCGAAGTCTATTCCCTCAGAGGAAAGCGCCCCAAACGGATGAAGCAGACGCCAAACGGATATCCACAAGTCCATCTGTACTCAAAAGGCGTAATCGACAAAGTCATGCAGGTTCATCAGCTGGTTGCAGAACTGTTCTTACCGCCGCGCTTGCCAGAACAATATCAGGTCCACCATATCGACGGTAACAAAAGGAACCCAATTGCGAGCAACTTGAAATGGGGGAACATGCCAGGAAACATGAAGGACCGTGACCTCATGGGTCGCTGTCCTACCAAGAGTTCACGAAGGCTGAAAACGGGTGGAGTTGCTTGTAAACTTGATGATTGCCAGCAAGAAGAGGTAATCCGTATGTTGACGGCCTCTGAAACCGTTTCTCACGTCGCTAGAACGGTTGGCGTCGACAATACGGTGATCTATCGAGTTCTCTGGGCTTACTTGAAATCCAGAGTTTCCAAATCAGAATCTCTTTTCAACTTAGGCGCGGGCATTTGACACCGGTCATTTGGCGTTCGTGACTTAACAACTCGTGCATCCATTCGTGATCGGTGTTTCGCCAACAATACTCACTCGAATGTCCATCAATACTTGACGCATTTAACAGATGCCAGGCCGCTCGCCCGCTTAGCTTTAATTACGGAATCTACACCAAAATATCCCGCACCACCCGCGCCGTTTCCGGCGTCGCCCACACCGGCCGCGTGCCGACGAAATGGCGCACGCGCGGATTGACGCCGAGCGCCGTGTAAATGGTGGCAAACAGATCGCCTTCGTTGACCGGATTGCGGGTGACGATGGCGCCGTTCTCATCCGTCTGCCCATACGCCAGGCCGCCGCGGACGCCGCCGCCCGCGAGCACCGCGCTGAAGGCGCGCGCGTAATGGTCGCGGCCGGCGCGATTGTTGATGCCCGGCGTGCGGCCGAACTCGCCCATCCACACGACGAGCGTATTCTGCAACAGGCCGCGCTCGCTCAAATCTTGCAAAAGACCCGACCAGGCGTGATCGAGCGCCGGCAGCAGCGCCTTGTGCCAGTCGAAGTTGTCGGCATGGCTGTCGTAATTGGGCTGCTCGACTTCGACGAACGGCACGCCCGCTTCGACGAGCTTGCGAGCGACCAAACAATTGCGGCCAAACGGCGTGTCGCCATAGCTGTCGCGATAACGATTCCATTCGCCGGAGACGTCGAACACCGAGCGTGCCCGCAGCAACCGGCGAGCTCGATCGTGAGCCAGCCGCTGCGCCTGCGGGGCGGCCGCGCCTTGACCGCGGCCGAACTCTTCATCGACGAAGCGCAACAAATCGTTCCGCCGGTCATCCGCTTGCGCTGTTGCATAAGGCGTCGTGTTTTCGGGCAAGGATCCGGTGCGGCCGCTCAA
>DAIOGM010000449.1:0-6168 GCA_036745215.1 Gemmataceae bacterium | reverse complement strand
CGACGGCGCCGGCCGAGTCCTTGTTGTCGTCAACCACAAGTAAACGATGGCCCGCGGGAGGTGGGGTGAGGGGAACACCTGGCAGCTCTTTGGTCAGTTCGTTGCCTTGAACATTGGAAAGCGGCAACCGCACGACGAATTCGCTGCCTTTGCCCAGGCCCGCGCTATGCACTTCGACGCCGCCGCCGTGCATCTCGACGAGGCTCTTGACGAGCGTCAAACCGATGCCGAGCCCGCCCTGGGAGCGGACGGCGGCGTGATCGACTTGCACGAACAACTCGAAAATGTGCGGCAGCATTTCCGCATGGATGCCGATGCCGTTGTCTCGCACGCGCAGGACGACGTGATCGTTCTCGCGCCCGGCGGTCAACTGAATGCGTCCCTTCGGCTCGGTGTATTTGGCGGCGTTCGTCAAGAGATTGGCGATGACCTGTGCGAGCCGAACCGGGTCGGCATCCAGCGGCAGCGATTCGTCGGCCAGGTGAATCATGAAGTGATGATTCTGTGCCTCGATGAAAGGCTGGGCGGTCTCCACGGCGCGCGCGACCACGGACGCCAGCTCGACACGTTCCTTGCGCAGCTCGATCTTGCCGCGCATGACGCGCGACACATCGAGCAGATCATCGACCAGACGCACCAGATGCTGCACCTGGCGATCCATGATGTCGGTCGTGTGTTCGGCGATGGCAGCATCGACTCTTGGCATCTTCAAAATCTGAAGTGAATTGCGAATCGGCGCCAGCGGATTGCGCAGTTCGTGCGCCAGCGTCGCCAGAAAGACGTCTTTGCGGCGATCGGCTTCCCGCAACTCGGCATACATCTGTGCGTTCTCGATGGCGATCGATGCGCGCCGGGCGAGTTCTTCGGCGAAGTCCAAATCATCCTGCGCATAACGGCGGCCGGATTCCGCCGCGACAAACGTGATCACACCAAACATTCGTCCGCGACCTCGGAGCGGGACGCACATAAAGGAGCGCAATCCAATCTCGCGAAGAATGCGCAGATGCTCCACATTCTTCGCGCCCTTGACCAGCATCGCGTCGGGAATTTCCGACATCATGTCCGATTTGCCGGTACGAATCACCTGTTGCACGCCGTGCGGCGATTCCGGATCGGGCGGATACGCTTTCAGGAGTTCGCGGACCAGATCGATCTTCGTCCGATTCGCGTGGACGACGGCCAATCGTTTCAACGCGCCATCCGGTTCCACGATGTCCACGGTGCACCAGTCGGCAAAATGCGGCACGGCGAGCCCGGCCACTTTTTGCAACGTGCTTTCGACGTCCACAATCGTGGCCAGCGTGGCGCTGGAATCGGCCAGGAAGCGCAGCCCGTCCTCGACTTGCTTTTGTTTGGTAATGTCCACCGAGATGCCGATGATTGCTTTGAGTTGCTTCCGGTCGTCAAAAACCGGCGTATCGGTGACGAAGGCGGGGAATGTGCTTTGGTCGCGTCGGCGGACGATCGATTCGCCGGACCAGTTCTTGCCGGCCCGCAACTGGTCCATGATCTCATTGACTTGCGGGATGGACGTTCGAGGCACGACGAGCTCGGCAATATTCTGGCCGATGGCCTCGCTCTTGGTGAAACCGTAAAGGGATTCGGCGAATCGATTCCAGTAGATAATCACTCCGTCCGGGTCGGTGACGATGGCAGCTTGACCCACGGTGTCGAGGAGCTGCGCCTGAAATCGAACTTCTTCCTCCGCTTGTTTGCGTTCCGTCACATCCCGAAAGACAACCACCAGGCCGGCTACCTTGCCAGCCGATGTCAGCGGCGCCGAGCTCAACATCACGGGGAAGAAGGAACCATCCTTTCGAATGAACACGTCGTCAAAGTCCTTGAGAGTTTTGCCTTCACGCAGCACTTGATACCCGGAGCAATCCTCGATCGGAAATGGTGAGCCGTCCGGGTGCGTATGGTGAGTCACGTCATGCATTCTTCGGCCGAGCAATTCGCTGGAATTCCAGCCGAAATAACGCTCGGCAGCCGGATTCATGTAGGTCACCAGGCCCTGGGTGTCCACGGTGTAAAGGCCTTCCTCCATGTTGGTCATGACGGCTTCGCGGAATTCCAGGAGGCGTCGGGACTCCGCTTCGCTGTGCCGTAACGCGACTTCCGCGCGACGGCGCTCCGTGACATCGCGGAAGACAAGGACGGCGCCGATCGTCTTGCCATGTTCGTCGTTGATTGGAGCGGCACAATCGTCAATGGGCCGCTCCGTGCCGTCTTTGGCGATGAGGATGGTGTGATTGGAGAGGCCGACAATCGCGCCGTCGGCCAGGGCTTGTTCCGCGGGGTTCGGTACGGGTTGACGAGACTGTTCGTTGAACACCTTGAAGATTTCCCGGAGCGGTTTGCCGCGCGCGTCTTCATGGCGCCAGCCGGTTAGTTGCTCCGCGACGGGATTGAGAAATGTCACGCGCGCGTCGGCATCGGTGCTGACGACGGCATCGCCGATGCTTGCCAGCGTGACGCGCAACTGTTCGCGCTGCGCCTGGATGAGCCGAGCGTTGTCTTCCGCCGCCTGGCGCGCCGCCTCTTCCTGCAGTAGTCGTCGGGCGTTCTCCTCGGCGTTCATTCGTTCGGTCAGATCGCGCGTCACTTTCAAGAAGCCGCGGAGATTGCCGGCATCATCATGAAGCGCCGTGATGACGACATTTGCCCAGAATTGCGTGCCGTCCTTGCGCACGCGCCAGCCTTCATCCTCACATCGGCCACTGGAACTTGCGATACGAAGTTCATGCGCCGGCCAATCGCGGTCGAGTGCTTCCTGCGGGTAGAAAACGGAGAAGTGCCTGCCGATGATCTCGTCGGCGCGGTATTGCTTGATGCGCGTGGCGCCGAGGTTCCACGTGGCGACGCGTCCGTCCGGATCGAGCATGAAGATCGCGTATTCGGCCGTGCCCTCGACGAGCAGTCGAAGCTGTTCGCCTTCGTTTCGCGCGCGTTGTTTTTGCTGGAAGAGCTCGACGAACCCGGCGACCTTCGCTTTCAAAATCGCGGGCGAGATCGGTTTGATGAGAAAATCCACGGCGCCCAGCGCATATCCTTCTTCCAGCAACGAACGGTCAACGTCATTGGAAGTGACAAAAATGATCGGCATGTGCCGGGTCCGGTCGCGTCCGCGGATAAGCGTCGCCAACTCAAAGCCACTGATGCCGGGCATGATCACGTCCAAAAGGACCAGGGCAAACTCCGTGTCCTGAAGGTGCGCGATGGCCTCTTCGCCGGACTTCGCGTCCACGAGATCTTGTTCCATTTCTTCCAGAATGGCGCGCAGTGCGAGCAGGTTTGCCAGGTTATCGTCCACCAGAAGGATCTTCGCCTTCGGCAGGTTCGCCGGTTTTTCAGCGGGTTGCAATATTCACCGCTTTCTTCGTGGGAGAAATCAGGCCACGCAACCGTCACGGCAGGCGCCTCGGCTTTGCATTTATCGTACGGGCCAACGTCGGATGTTACCGTCCGGACTTTTTGACTTCGCTTAACTTGTGTGCGATTTCCTCGATCAACGTTGCCACATGCGTGGTTTGCACCAGGTCGTTTACTTCTCTTTCCTCGTGACCGTTGATATCCAGATGTTTGCAAATCGCTTGAAGCAATTGCATGTTCTTGGTGACTTCGTACTCGGTCAACATGGCAAGCTGGGCCACGAGATGCGACCATTGCTCCTGACGGCTTGATTGGCTGTTTTGATTCATCAGCACAAATGTCGTCAGGAAAATAAACTCGATGCCCACGATCAAGCCAAGAAATGGAAACGGATAGGGGTCAAAGGCGCGCACCGTCGGCAACCAGTCAAGATTCACCACGAACCATCCCGTGAAGAACAGGCAGTGGGCGATGATGAAATTCAGGTTGCCGAAGAAATGGGCAATGGCAACCCCGAACTTTTCCATGTTAGAGCGTTGTATCAGGAATTGTTGCTCCGCGCGCGCCATGAGCTCGACGTTCTTCTTGGCGGTGTTCGGCAACGACTGAGAATCCATCCGGTTCCCTTCCTGCGATGGCAAGAATCGTCCTGTCATCAATGCCCGTGTCGGCTAAGGGAATGCTCGATCTGACTGACCAGGTCGTCCAACTCAGCCGGCTTGGTAAAATGCAAATCAAAACCCGCATCCGCCGCGTGGTCGAGATGATCGACGTCGCTGTACGCAGTCATGGTTGCCAGCACGGGCGTGTGTGGACGTGGAATATCTCGAATGCGCCGAGCCAGTTCGTAGCCACTCATGCCCGGCATGTTGATGTCCAGGATGCACACATCGGGGTCGAATTGCCAGGCGATTTCAATGGCCGTCTTCCCTTGAAACGCCGTTTTCACGTCGTAACCGGCCTGGGTCAGCAGAAAGGCCAAGGTTGTCGCGGCATCTTCATTGTCGTCAACAACGAGGACGCGATGCGGTTTTGCAGAATGTTCCGACATGATAGTCCTTTCGATGCCTGGCGAACTCCCGACCGAATTCAACCGCAATCGGTGTGCCGCGCTTCCAAGTATTTCGGCACGAAAATCGCAAGTAAGGGTTTGCCGTTCGAAAGTGACTGCCGTGCCTTCTTCGAATGTAATGTCCAAGTGAAAGCAGCTGATGTCCACTTCATCAAAACTCATCGAACCCAGTAAGTACGTGACTCCCCACCAAGCGTATGAACAGCTGGCCAGCGCATCCCCCGTTGAGAAAATGGAGTTGGTGCTGCGGCTGATCGAGGCGCACCCCGAAGGACGACTGGCGTTGCCGGTGCGCGGCAGCGTCGGTTGCATATTGGATGGAATCAACTTGAGCGGTCCGGCGCTGGAAAGCCGAGGACAGGATCTGGCGAGCGCACCATGGTGGGACGCGGCGCGTTGCGGCGTCTGCCTCCGTCGCGCCGACCTGCGCGGCGTGGGCCTGAGCATGGCCAATCTGCAAGGCGCCGACCTCGCCGAGTCTGACCTTCGGCAAGCATTGCTGCGAGGCGCCAATCTTCAAAACGCGCATCTGGAAGAGACGAATCTTCACGGCACGGACCTGGCGGGGGCCGATCTGCGCGGCGCCGTACTCGGTGGCGCCGATCTGACCGGCGCGATGTTCGAGGACGCTGACTTGCAAGGCGCTTCGTTGCGATTCGTTCACGGAACGGGCGTCGTCTTCGAAACGGCCAACCTTCAAGGGGCAGACCTGTGGGGCGCCAAACTACAGGGCGCGGTGCTGGTCGGCGCGAATCTGCAAAAGGCAGTCCTCGCGGAAGCCGACCTGCGCGGCGCAGACTTGACCGGGGCCGACCTGCGCGAAGCGGTGCTCGTGCAGGCCGACCTGCGAGGCACCCGGCTTCGGGGCGCCGACCTGCGCGGCGCCACCTTGACGCGCGCCAATTTCGAGGACGCCGACTTCAAGGACGCCAAGCTGCAAGGTTTGGTATTGCTGGATTGCAACCTGACTCACGTACACATCAACGGCGCCGCGATCGACAAGACGCAGTTTCAGCGCGAACAACTGGGGGACGCCATCGGCGAGGATCTGGCGGGAAAACATGAAGACGCCCGCCGCGCCTATCTGGCGCTGGAGCGGCACTTCACGGAACTCGGCGACTCCGACGCGGTGAGCTGGGCGTATCGCAAACGCCGCCGGATGCGCAAACGCGCTGCGTTGCAAGACGCCAAGGCCGCCCGCGCCCGCCGCGACTGGCGTGGCGCCGCGAGCGCTTATGGCACGTTTATCGCCGATCAATTGACCGAGTTGCTGTCCGACTACGGTGAGAGCGCCCCGCGCGTCCTATATTGCATGCTCGGCGTCTATGTGTTGTTCCTGCTCATTTACGCCGCGACCGGCAGCGTGGTGCGCGTGACGTACACGCCGACGGGTGAAGTGATTCGGACGCCGACGCACAACCTGGCAGACCTGGCCGTCTTCACGCTGTTTTCCATGATCACCTCCGCTCAACCGCCCGTGGGATTGCTGCCCGCGAATGAATACGCGCGCCTTTTCACCGGCGTGCAGGCTTTGCTTGGCATGGTGCTCACTGGATTGCTCGGATTTGTCATGGGCAATCGCATGCGGCGGTGAACGGTTTCGGCGAGCCGAGCCACGGAAGGCATCGCCGTGAAGGATTTTGTGGCGTAAATTCCGTGTTTTGGCGAGGGTAGATGAACTCGAAACAACGCCAACGGCGTTGCATCCCAAAGCCCAGCGTCGC
>DAIOGM010000448.1:0-6178 GCA_036745215.1 Gemmataceae bacterium | reverse complement strand
TTTCTCTTCTCTGTGTCTCTGTGCCTCTGTGGTTCAAATGCGTTGCAAAGCCCCGTGGCTCGCAACTTGAGCTTTTTTTCTGGAAAGCGGGAATCTTTTCAAGTTTCCTCTCGACGTAACCGATTCAATCATCATAACCGATAATCCTTCGATCATCGTGCGCATTGCCTACGTCGAAAGAAGTGGTAGGGGGAGTTCGATCATGACAACGGGATTCCTCACGGCATGTTTGTGCTTGGCCCTCGGCCAGGCGCCAAGCGATGCGTATTTTTTCAATTATCGCAATCATCGCATCCCCGTGGAAGTTCCCGTCGCGTTGCGTGCGGACATCCGCGAACTCATGCTGTTCGCGTCGGCCGATCAGGGACGCAGTTGGAGCCACGTCGCGGGGCCAATCGCCGCGGACAAGGATCACTTCGCGTTCTTCGCGCCGGGCGACGGCGCCTACTGGCTCCGCGTCGTGCAGGTCAATCGCAGCGGCGTGCAGAGCCCCGATGATCGCGGCATCAAGAACGGCCCGCCCGACATGAAGCTGTCGATCGATACGCTCAAACCGATCATCAAGTCGTTCCAGGCCCAACGCCACGACGACGACATCTACATTAACTGGGATGTGCAGGAAGACAATCTCGACCCGAAGAGCATGCGCCTCGAATATCAGACCAAGGATTCACTTGACGCATGGAAACCGATTTCAATGCAAGCGGGCCTCAAGGGACAGGCTCGCATTGCGCCGGGACATCGGCAGCCCGTGACGCTGCGATTGACCGTGAGCGATCTGGCGAAGAACGAATCCTTCGGCATCGCCGAAGTCGCGGGCACGGTGGTCGCGGCCAGTTTCAACGCCGGTGGACCGGCGCCGATCACGACGCCGAACTTCCCGAAGGAAATCGTCGCGCCGAAGCCGCTCGAGCAAGAGAAACCGCCGCTGGCGATGCCGCCGGCGCCGATCGGGATCGAGAAGATCGGCGAGAAGCCGTTCGTCAATCCGGGCTCGATGTTTCCGCCGCCGCCGATCGCGAAGGAGAACCCGTCCGAGAAGGTGATCGCCGATTCGAGCCTGCCGCCGCCGCCGCCAGTGACGCCGAAGGTTGGGCCGGGCGACATCGTGCCGCCGCTTGGGGGCATCAATCCTCCCGGGCAGAAGGATTCGCCGTTCGATGTGAAGCCGATCGCGAATGCCTTGCCCGCGAAGAAGGCGTTGCCGACTTTGCAATACGTCAATCAACATCAAGTGATGCTCGAATATGAACTCAAGCGCGTCGGGCCTGCGGGCATCGGCGGCATCGAGGTCTGGTTGACCAAGAACGAAGGCGAAATGTGGGAGCCATTCGCGGAAGACAAGGACACGCAGAGCGGCGCCGTCAATCGCCGGCAGTCGCGGCTGTTCGATCTTCGCGACGACAATGAACGTCCGTTTGTTGACGGCATCTACGGCCTGTCGCTGGTCGTCAAGAGCCGCGCCGGCCTGGGCAAGAAGCCGCGGCCCGGCGATGTGCCGGAGATTCGCATCGAAGTGGACACGCAGCTGCCGGACGCGCAGCTGTTCGCGCCGGTCCCCGATCCGCAGTTTCCGGAGCAAGTCCTCCTGAAATGGAGCGCTCGCGACAAGAATCTCACGGATAAGCCGATTCACCTCGAATACTCGGCTCGTCCCGATGGCGATTGGCAGCCGATCAAAATCGACCTGGAAAACACGGGCCGCTATACGAACGAACGCGTCACGGGTGATTTTTCATGGAAAGTCCCGGTTGGCACGCCCATCCAGGTGTATTTGCGTATGCGCGTGCGCGACAAAGCGGGCAACGAACGCGTCCTTGTGACGCCGCAGCCGCAATTCATCGACTTGACCGAGCCGGAAGGGTCATTGATCGGCGTGCAATCGAATCAGAAAAACCCATAAGTTGAAACATATCAATGCTTTACGAACTCGGATGCACTATCGTTTTGTGAACGAATCGCTCAAATCGCCAATTTCCATTCACAATTTTAATCCCGTCGTTTCAATTCGTGACCTAAAGTAAACTAAAGGGATATTCCCCATCTCTGCACTCACTTATTTGGGTTAGCCATGGAACTACAAGGACCGGCCGGCATGGTTGAGAAGGTGACGGAAACCTGGGTGGCCGTCCCCGAACGCCCGGTGTCGATCACGAGTCGCAACGCCTGCCTGGTACATATTTATCCGACGGGTCCGTCGATGGGCACGCGCTACGCCATCGGCGACGATCCGCTCGTGATTGGCAGAGCGAGCGATTGCGACATCCGCATCAGCGATCACTCGGTGTCGCGCCGTCATGCGCGTATCCAGCCTGGCGCCGACGGTTTTTACGCGGTCGATCTGCAAAGCACCAATGGCACCTACATCAACGATGTGCCCGCGTCGATGTACAAGCTCAAGGACGGCGACTACGTCCGCGTCGGCAATTGCATCTACCGCTTCCTGATGGGCGGCAACGTCGAGAACGAATATCACGAAGAGATTTACCGCCTCACCATCATCGACGGCTTGACCGAGATTCACAACAAGCGCTATTTGATGGAGTTCCTCGACCGCGAACTGGCCCGTTCGAGCCGGCACAATCGGCCGTTGTCCTTGCTCATGATGGACATCGACCGCTTCAAGGCGATCAACGATCAGTACGGCCATCTCGGCGGCGACTTCACGTTGCGCGAACTCGCGATTCGCATCAAAGGCAACATTCGCAAGGAAGAGCTATTCGCCCGCTACGGCGGCGAGGAGTTCGCGGTCGTGTTGCCGGAAACGAATCTCGAAGGCTCACTGATCGTCGCCGATCGGCTGTTGAAGGTCGTCAGTCAATCGTCGTTCTTGTTCGAAGACAAAACGTTTGATGTGACGATCAGCGCGGGCGTGGTAACGACGCAAGGCGAACAGGATATCACACCGCTCGAATTGATCCGCCGCGCCGACGAGAAATTGTATCAAGCCAAGAACGAAGGCCGCAATCGCGTTTGCAGTTGAACGGCCAGGTTTACGTTTAGCGCTCGCGCATCGCCACGCGGGCGTCAAACGCCATCCAACCGACTCCCCATCAACTTCGCGAATTCCCGTTCATCAATACGCCGAAACTGCACGCGATCACCGGTTCGCAGCGGAAAATACTCATCGCGCACGCAAACCAGCTCCAGCGGCGTTCGGCCGACGATGTTCCACCCGCCCGGCCGCGGCTCCGTGTAAATGCCGGTCTGCCGGCCCGTCAAGCCGACGCTGCCTTGCTCCAGCTTGAGCCGCGGCGATTCCAGGCGCGGCACGCCGGACAACTTTGCGGGAAGGTAGCCCAGATAGGGAAATCCCGGGCAAAACCCGATGGCAAAGACGGTGTAGGTGGTTGCGATGTGCAAGCCGATGATCTCATCGCGCGTCAGCCCGGTGTGCGACCGGATGCGTTCGAGATCGAGGCCGAGTTCGTAGCAGCAAGGAATGACGTGCAAACGTCCGGCCGGCGGCGCCGCGTTCGGATCGCCTTGGAGTTGGGCGATCCAATCCGCGACCACGGCGAAATCCGTTGTCGCGATATCGTAATACACCGCGACGCTGACGTACGCCTGCACGACATCGACGCCCCACGCCGGCAGCGCGGTTCGCGCCTGGCCCGCCAGCGCGGCGGCTTGCGTTTCGTCGTCGCAGTAGGCGAGCACCGCTTGATCGCCGAGGGGTTCCAGTCGCATGTTTCGCAGCCGTAGGGCCAAGCGGCTCGCTTGACCCCGGTTTCGCAGGGACAAGCGAGCCGCTTGTCCCTACCGCATTTCACCGAGTCGCTGACGCCGCTCGCGATGCTGTAAATGATATTGAGCGAGCCGGCGCACCAAATCGTGCGGATCAGATTGGCTCATCTCGCGCAGACGTTCGGACAAATCGACGCTGGCACATTCCGCCGCCGCCCGCGCCGCCGCCGCCCGCACCGCCGGCGAAGCATCCAGGCTCAGTTGCCGCAAGAGGCCGCCGATGTTGATGTCCGGCATGCGATGTAGATGATAAAGCACGAGCATGCGCGTGGCCGGATTGGCATCGCTGATCATGCGCGCCATTTTGATGTCGTCGTCGAGCAAGCCGCGTTTGCGCAGCGCGGTTTCGCAAAGGTACTGCACTTCGGCGTCGTCGTCATGGAGCAGCGGAAGAAAGCTCTCCTCGCGAACGACGTCCCGCTCGGACGCCAGGACGACGAGGGCCGCCTTGCGAACCGCCGCCGCCGGGTCGCGCAGCATGGGCACGGCTTTTTCGATCAAGTCTTTATCGTTTCGTAACGCGGGCCGCATGATCAACCGCAGCGCCGCGACGCGGGTCGGCGCCGCTTCGTCCTTCATGCTGCGATCGGCGATCTCTCGGGCGACATCGGCCCACTGGCCCGGTTCGACGCATTCGATCAACTCGGCCGCCAGATGCAGAGCTGCCGCGCGAAGTTCATTCTTCTTCTCGGCGACGACCAGCATCTGGCCGGCGATGCGCGTCAACCGCGGCGGCAACGGCCTCGTTTGCGCCTGGTGCAAGACGCCCGTAACGACGCCGAGGCATTCCTCTTGTCCCGACGGGCTGAATTGATCGAACCGCGCATGCATTCGTTCCAACAAGTCCTGCAAACGCGGGTCATTGACGCCCCAGCTCTTCGCGATCCGGTGTAACGGACATTGCATATTCGCGCACACACCAGGGTCGGCATCGCGAAGCCCATCTAGCAAACGCGGCACCGCGGCCTGGTCCAGCGCCGCGACTTTTTTGCCCCAGTTATCGCGTTCCGCCTCCGAAGCGCCGGCCAACTGATGCACGTAATACCAGGCGAGGATCGGCCCGTGCTGCCACCATGCGACGCCGGCCGAGATAGCGATCAACAGCAATGCAGCCCAGGTTTTCTTCTTTTGAAATAACGAGTTCATGTGAAAGCCCCGGGGTGAGGAACTCTATATCCCCGGGGTTCGGAGTACCTCACCCCGGGGCTTCCTGGTCTACCATGTCCCGCGGCTCATTGTCTATTCAACTTTCATCACTCCCTCTGTGTCTCTGTGCCTCTGTGGTTAACCGCCGAACTTGCGAAAAGAAAAATCGTTCATGTCCACGTAACCGGCATTCGATGAAGAGAGAGAAGTCTCCCCCGTTCCCTGCTCGAGGTGCGTGCATGAAACGCCTTTTGATGGCCTCGATTTGCGCCCTTTGGCTGGTCCGCGCCGCCTGCGCGGATACCCCCGGCGTATTGAAGAAAACCGAGCCTGCCCAGATTGTCACGATCCCGTGGAATGACCTGGACGATCGCGTCAAACTGATCGCCAAGCAGATGATGGAAAAGCCGACGCTGGTCGCGCGCGGCCCCAGCGAAACGTTCGCGTGCATGCCGGAGCAATATCAATGGCTGCTGGACAACCCAGACCGCGCCGTCACCGCCTGGCGTCGCCTCGGGGCCAAGTGCGTGACGATCGAACGCCGCGCCGGCGGCAAGTTCGGCTACGTCGATGACGCCGGCAGCGATGTCGCGTGGGAAGTTGTTCACCTGTCGCCCGGCCTGCGCATCTGGTTCGCCGAGGGCAAGGTGAAGCCGAGCGCCGTGTTGCCGGTCGTGCCGGTCAAGGCGATGATCATCCTGCGGCACTCCGACCTCAAACTGCCCAATGGAACGACCGCCGTGCAGCATCAGTCGGACGTGGTCATCCATACCGACAGCAAGGTCGCCGCCACCGCGACGAAATTGATGGGCCAAACGGCGCCGAAGCTGGCCGAACAAGGTCTTGGCCAACTTCAGCTTTTCTTTGGCGCGTTAAGTTGCTATCTGGAACGCCATCCGGAACGCGTCGAATCGCTGTTCCGGCCAGAAACAAAAGAAATGAAACCACAGATGAACACGGATCAACACAGATAACAAAACTGGGCTTCGTCTTCCATTCTTATCTGTGCTCATCGGTGTCCATCTGTGGTTCTTTTGAGGAATCAATGAATTTGACGAAACCGAAGATCAAGCGCTGTTGCATCGAGGACGGCATCGAGCAGCCCGTTCCCGGCATGGAACTGCAATGGGACGCGGACGCGCTGGACGCTTCGGAACGTGCCTGGCACCTGCCGGACGGAGTCGTCCTCAAAGGCCCAGCGCCGGAGCGGTTCGGCATCGCGATTCATCGATTAGTTCGACAGCGCACCTTGACTCATATCGCCAGGATTTTGTAGACTCTCCAT
>DAIOGM010000447.1:594-6218 GCA_036745215.1 Gemmataceae bacterium | reverse complement strand
GCTCGGGTTGCCCGGCCGGGCGCTGCTGAGCGCCGAGTTGCAGAGGCACTTTCATGACGGCGCCGGCGCCGAAGAACAAAATGGCGCCGACCGCACAAGACAGGATGATTCGTTTCATGGATGGTATCCACGCCTGGTTGACGACCATGAACATCCTTGTCGCGTCGTTCATCTGAATTGGTTCGGACCCTGTTCCGTATGGCGACCGGCGCTCCTCATCAAACCCGTAGGACGGACATTCCTGTCCGTCCAAGCGGGGACGGACAGGAATGTCCGTCCTACGTCTGCCAAGATTGCACCCGACAGTCGCTTCAACTTGCCGATGAGATTTGATCTCGTCGGCAGGCAATTCTACAGGGCTGACCGCGCGGAAATTGAAAAAAACTGAGCGGATTCAGAGAAGTGATGCGAATGACTGCGACACAAACGCAAAAGGCTCGCCATCTTCACAGCGAGCCTTCTGCAAGGAGTGTGTAACATAGACCGCTCGCGGCGTAACAGGTTGTGCTACGCCGCGAGCGGCGGGTTGACTACTTGGTGTAATCCATCTCGAGCTGGGAGAGATCGACCTCGCGTGGTTCGAGCATGCGGGCTTCCATATCGGAGGCGCGTTCCCAGTTTCCGTGCGCCCCGCCCCCGTAACCGCCGCCGCTTTCCATTTCACGCTGGCAGTGGATGCAGGTCGTGCTGAACGGCAACGCGTTCAAGCGCGAGGTGGGAATGCTCTTTTGGCAAAGTTCGCAAAGTCCGTAAGTCCCGTGCTTGAGGCGCTGGATGGCGCGATCGATTTGCATGAGTTCGCGCGATTCCAGTTCCGCCAGCTGCGACGTCACTTCCTCGCCTGCCGAATCAAATGCCAAATCGGCCGCATCACCGGAGATTCCGGCGGACCGATGCAGTAGGTCTTTCAGTTCGCCCCCTAAGCGCCTGGTCAACTCGTCCCGGCGTTCGACCAACGATTTGTGGAGGCGAAGCAAGGCTTCTCGTCTGGCCATAGCTCACCACCTTTCTTGTAAAGTTTGGACCAAAACTCAACTCACCAGTGCAACAAATGTGCCGTCGCCAGTAAGAAACAGCACGCAAAAAAATCTCGTTCCTAACCTCTTGTTAATATGCTCATTACGGCGACGCTGCTTAAATCGCTCAAATCGGCTTCCTCACTATAGAGACGACCGGGCTGCCTATTTGGTTATTTAGTTCGGGCAAAATTGAGCACTTTTCTCCGAATCGCCTCAACTATACATGACGATTTTCCGCCCGGTCGGACACAAAGTCATAAATTTCGAACAACTTACGCCGATTATCTCGACAAGACACGGCATTGCCGAATTTGGCGGTGCATGCCGTTACCAAGGAAAGACGAGCTAGAGCCGATCGCTTGCGCCGAAATACCCGATCAATGGAAGTCTGGAGATCGGGCG
The DNA here is from genome assembly GCA_036745215.1 of Gemmataceae bacterium. Taxonomy (GTDB): domain Bacteria; phylum Planctomycetota; class Planctomycetia; order Gemmatales; family Gemmataceae; genus SIAQ01. The sequence continues at coordinate 4,797 of DAIOGM010000447.1, read as the reverse complement.
AGATCAAAGGGGGATTCGCTTGGCGGGTTGGTAACGCGTAGGCAAGAAGGCAAAGGGCATCCTGCCGAAGCGATCCTTCGCAAATCCTCTATCCTATTGCGATGGTAAATAACCAACTCAACCCCTCCTGTCAAGCCATCTTTTCACGTTTTCCAAAATTGCCTCTTCATTAAATATTGACATTCGTCAACGATTCCTGTGTTGACGGGGCGCGCACGACTGGGTACGACGACCAACTTGCAATGGGTAAATCAAGAAGAAGCGAAACGCGTGCACGGTCTTTTCAATACATGCTGCGCAGCTGGCTTGGATTTTGGTTTGCGAGTTTGCTCACGACGCTGAGCCTGGCTTCCGTCGTGCGCGCGCAAGCGCCGCCGGTTGATTTGCCGCGCTATGATATTGACGTCGTGCTCGACCCGGCCAAGCGGCTCGTCAATGTGCGCGAGGCCGTGACGTGGACCAACACCTCGGCTCGCGCCGTCCAAGCAATCGTTTTCAATGCCCACGCGCATTACAGCATTCCGGATGGCGACGTCGGCTTGCTCGCGAAGACGGTGGAGGTGCTTCGACTAGCGCCCAAGGAATCGCTCAACTTTGACGGGCCGGCGCTGGAAATGAACGAGGTTCAATATCGCGTCAACTTGAAGAAGCAACCGCCGAAAACCGACAACGCCGGCGTGCCGTTTGACAAGACGCCGAAGCAACCGTTGCCGAGCTTCGGCGACGAAAAGCCGCCTCCGCCGAAGCCGATGCCGCTGCGCAAGATCCCGTTTCATTTTCCAAACGACAACACGACGGCGTTGACGATCCCGTTGCCGGAACCGTTGCCGCCGGGCGAGTCGGTGACGCTCGAATTGACGTTCCAGGTCAAGGTGCCGCCGAAGAAGGGGCGCTGGGGCCAGTGGGACGGCATCACGACGCTGACGCAATGGCTCCCCGTCGTTGCGGTTCTTGACGAAAAAGGCTGGCAGCCGGCCCCGTTTATTCCGTGGCATCAACCGTTCTACAACGAAGCCGGCGTTTATCGCATGCGCGTCAAGCTGCCGGCCGATCAAAAGCTGGCGGCGTCGGCGCCAGTCAAGAACGAAATCGATCTTGGCGATGGCTGGAAGGAAATCGAGCACGAGGAAATCTGTGTCCGCGACTTCGCGCTCGTAGCCAGCGCTCGTTTCCAGGAATTCACCGGCGACGTCGCGGGCGTCAAGATTCGCGTGCTGGCGCCGCCGGAGCATGCGTTTTATGCCGAGGCGTTTGTCGAGACCGTCAAGGAATCGTTGCCGATCTACAACCAGTGGTTTGGCCGCTATCCGTACAAGCAATTCACCGTCGTCGAGGCGTGTCTCGGCTGGGCCGGCAACGAATCCGGCGGCATGGTCCTCATCGACGATCGCATGTTCAACATGCCGCACGTCGCGAAGAGCTATCCGACCTATTTGCTGCAGCACGAACTGGCGCATCAATGGTGGTACAACGTCGTCGGCACCAACGGCTACGCGGAAACCTGGATGGACGAGGGCCTGGCGACGTACTTCAGCCATCGCCTCGCGGACCGCACGACCGGGCAGAACAACGAACTCATTCAATATCCGCGCGGCCTCGGCTGGCTGCCCAACATTCGCCGCAACGATTTCCGCAACTTCGGCATGGTCGGCGTCTGGGCTCGCGGCGAGGCGCATCCGCCCGTGCAGGAGATGCCGAAGTACGGCCATCTCGTCAATCTCACCAGCGCCACCTACGACCGCGGCAGCAAGGTCGTCGGCATGATCGAAGAGCGTTTGGGCGAGCAAGCGTTCCTCGATTTCATGCGTCACATCTACAGCAAGTACCAGTTCCGCATCCTGCGCGTGCGCGACTTTCAAGAAGAACTCGAAGCATTCACGCGTTCGTCGTGGGACGATTTCTTTCAGCACTGGGTATTCGGCACGGGCCGAAGCGACTGGACGATCGAACGCGTTGAGATCAACGAGGCGAAGGCGAGCGTCTTTCGGCGGCGATTTTCGAGCCGAGCGGAGCCGGTGCGGGTGGCCATCTATTTGAAACAGCAGGGGGACTTCAACGAGCCGACCAGCGTCGGAATTCGATTGCAAGCGGGTCGCGAATATCAGGTGCGCGTGCCGGTCCATCCGGACGCGCCGGTCATGCAGTTCGATGAGATGCAGGCCCTGGTCACGTGCTCCAGCGAAAACGTCGGCGGCAAGCAGCGAGCCCAGGCCAAAATTGAGATTTCGCTGCCGAGCGAACCGGAGCAGATTTCCGTCGATCCGGACCATATCCTCATCGACGAGCATCCGACCAACAATCACTGGCGACGCGAATTCCGCTGGCGCTTCACGCCGCTCTACACGCAGCTCGATGAAGTGGATGTGGTCAACGCTTACGACCGCTGGAACATACAGGCAGGGCCGTGGGTTTACTTCTCGTCGTACAGCGATCCGTGGTACGCGAAATCCTTGATGGCCGGCATGCGGGCCGGGTTGTTCCGCACGCAGGAAGTCAACGCGGCGGCGTACTTGGCATATCGCGCCAACGATCGCAATCTCATCGCGGGCGCCGACGTCTTGTGGGACCACGCGCTTTGGCCGCAAATGCAGTTCGGCGCGTCCGTTGAAAAATCGTTGGCGACGTTGAGCAACTCCGACATCCCGTGCAGTCGGGCGGCGATCTTTGCGCGGCACATTCTGCATTACGGCAGTTCGCTGTACTTGCCGCCGTTCGAGTACGTGGAAGGCTTCGGCGTGATCCAGAATCGCTGCCTGCCCGATCCGCGCGTGTTCACGCCGGGGGCGGATCTGTTCCGCGATCGGACCGCGCTGGGGCTGCACTATCACAAGAACATGATGACGCCGTACTGGGACGCCGAGGGGGGCTATGCGCTCGATATGACGTTTCAATATGGCTTGCCGATCTTCGGCAACGACCGCGCCTTTCAGCAGTTGTATGGGCAGGCTTCGTTCGTGAAGGGCATGTCGTTCGTGCGCGATTGGCTTGGCGATGGGCCGGTGACGAACTGGCTGGCGGACACGCGCTGGGCGTTTCGCATCGGCGGCACGGCGGCGCTGCCGACCGACGGGCAGTTCTTCGCGCTGGGCGGCGGCGACAACTTTCGCGGCTTCGATCTCTACGAACGCCAGGGGAGCATGCTCTGGATCGGCAGCGTCGAATGGCGGATTCCGATCCTGGTCAATCGGCACTGGGATTTCGTCGATCACGTCGCCGGCGTGCGCAACATTTACGCGGCGCCGTTCTACGATGTCGGCAACGCGTATGTCGAAGGCCATCAGCTCGGGCCGATCGCGCATGCGGTCGGCGCGGGGGTGCGCGTGGACGTCACGTGGCTAGGGATGATTGAGCGTTCGATGTTGCGTTTCGACGTGGCGAAGACGTTGAATGGCAGTTATCCGTGGCAATTCTGGGTTGGCATACAACATCCATTTTAAGACGGCGAGCCGAGCCCCGTCAGGGGCCGGTTGAGTCAATATGGATTCTCAACCGGCCCTTCACGGGCAACGCCGTGAAGGATTTCGCGCCGTAAATTCTATGTTTCGGCGAAGGAACCTGAACCCGAAACTACGCCACCGGCGTTGCATCCCAAAGCCCAGCGTCGCGAGCGCAGCGAGCGCACGCTGGGTTACGCCATGCACGACAAACGACCCTGAAAGGGTCGGATCAACCGGTTGCCGGCCGGTTGATGTAACGCCTTCGGCGTAACCGATGCACGCGGTGGTTTCCCAGGGTGCGCTCGCTGCGCTCGCGACCCTGGGCTTTGAGATTCAACGCCGTTGGCGTATTTGATGGCTTGACGATTCATGGTGAGACGGCGAGCCGAGCCCCGTCAGGGGCCGGTTGAGTATACTCGATTGACTCAACCGGCCCCTGACGGGGCTCGGCTCGCCATTCGCATTGGCTTTTACACGAGCGTAATCGGATTCGGGGACGCCGTTGCAATCGTCACCGGATCGCTCAAGAATTCCGGGCCGGTGACCGCGCCGGCGGTCGGCGTCACGCGCACGGCGAACGTGTCGTTGACGGCGACCGTCACGGTCGTCAAATCCAACGTTTGACTCGTCGCGCTGGCGATCGGAATGCCATTCTGCTCCCACTGGTACGTGAACGTGACCGTGTTGCCATCGACCGGGTCCGCGGTCGGCGTCGCCGTCAGCACGGTGACGTTGGCGGCGTTGTCCGGCGTAATGGTAACTGACG
>DAIOGM010000447.1:0-584 GCA_036745215.1 Gemmataceae bacterium | reverse complement strand
ACGATGGGCACGGCGGTGACGTTGACCGTGATGGTCGCGGTGTTGCTGTCCAGGTTATGGTTGTCCATTACCCTGAAGGTGAACGCGATCGTGCCGCTCACCGTGTTGAAGTCTCCATTCGGATTGAAGGTGTACGCGCCCGAGTTTTGATCAATCGTGACCAGACCCAGTGCCGGCGGCGTCATGAGGCGGAAGGTAAACGTGTCGCCAATGTCGACGTCGCTGCCCGTGAGCGTGCCGGACTGCACGGCATTGGAGTTGGCGTTCAATGCGCCGTCGTTGGCGACGGGCGCATCGTTCACGCCGGTGACTGTGACCGTGTAGGTCGCCTGCGGGCCAAACAAATTGTGGTTGTCTTTGGCTCGGAAGGTGAATGGTACGGGTGTGGTTGCCCCTTCCGCAAGGCTGTCAAACGCATTGTTCGGATCGAAGGTGAACGTGCCCGCAACGGCATCGATGAAGGAAACGACTCCGGCCGTCGGCGACGTCACGACCTCGAACAAATCGATCGTGTCGCCGGTGTCCACGTCGGTGGCGGTGAGCGTGTCGTTGAGCGGCGTGTTCTGATCGGTCGTGCCCGTGTC
>DAIOGM010000446.1:0-6219 GCA_036745215.1 Gemmataceae bacterium | reverse complement strand
GATGGTGACGATCATTTCGTTGGGGAGTCCGAAATATTGACCATTGGCCATTGACCATTGACCATTTCGAACTGCCGTTTCGAAATTGGCAATTGGAAATGGTCAATGGTCATTGGTCAATGGCCAATGGTCAATGCATTTGAGTTTATTGCGCCGCCAGGTTGAACGTGAAGCCGCCGGGGAGGTTGGTGCTGCGGCGTTCCAGGACTCCATGCCTCGTAGAGTGTACTTCGTAGCTCAACGGGCCCGGCGGCACCGGTTCCAGGATCTTCGTCGAATAGGCCGGCAGCCGATAGCCGACGTTGTTGATGATGAAGAGCAAGTCCTCCGCATGATGATTGGCCAGCATGACGCGGCTCATCTTGGCGCCGCCGTTCGTGGGCGACGACATCGAGATGCGTTCCTGCGTCGGCGTTATTTTGGCGAGCGTGTCGTTGAGGTTCCTCATGGTGGTGCGGAATTCTTCCATGAACGTCTTGTCCACCGCAGGAACCGGAGAGCCGCCGCCGGTCGCCAGCCTTCTCTCCAGGCTTTCCAGGCGGTTGGACAACAGCTCGATCTGGACTTTTTGATCGTCGATGAGCCTCTTTTGTTTGCGTTGCTCGCCTTTCACGACGCCGATGTCCTCGTTGGCCAGATCAATGCTCTTCTTGATCTCGGTCAACGCGCCATCTTCGAGCGTCTTCAATTCCGCGCGCATCGCCTTGCGAATCGCCTGTTCATCGACCGGCTTCTTTTCGAGATCGCCGATGCGCAGGATCAGTTTGTCGATCGACTTTTTCAAGTCTCCGTTGGCGTCCTTCTCGCCTGCGAAAAGAGGCGGCGGCGCCGTCGCAATCGTCGCGGCGCTGAGGAGCGAAAGCATCGTCAGGGTTTTCCAGTTGCGAATCATCGGAGTGTCTCCACGTTTTCGGGCACAAGGGTCCAGGTAAATGGCGGGTTCTTGACACGTCTCGACCGGCGGCGGTCCCTCGACCTGCGAAATCGTCCTCAGCCACGGCTCGTGACGCGGCGGCTCATGCGTCGGCGGCGGGCCAAACGCGAGCTGCGTCCCTTCAACGATCGTGACCTTGGGATGTTCGAGCGCCGGCGGCAATGGCGTCGGCGTCAGGGTCGCCCGTTCCTTCGGATGAGCCAATTCGCTAGGCACAGGCTCCGACATGCGGAAAGCTTCAGCCTTCCGTTCCCCATGATTAATGTTGAGCTTAGGAAGAACCAGCTTCAAACGCAAGAGATTTCCGGCGCCATTCGACGTGAAAACCCAAGACGCGATCCAGGACACCATCAACAAGGACAGGACGCCCAGGCCGAGCACGGCGAGCCAAAAAAGCGGCGTGGTTCGGCGCTCCGTTTTGTGGTTCATGGAATCGCGTTGATCGTTCATGACGAATACCATGCGTGCAAAAAAAGAAAACCGATCGATCGAAGCGGCGTGTATAGGGCAATGCATCGAAAAAGAAAAGAGGAAATGCGTACGGACAGTGAAACAGGGAAGCTTGGGGATTCAGAATGATTCGCGATTGAAATGCAAGGCGCGGAATCTGGGTTCCTTGCTGCGTACGCTCAAGACCGTTGCACACGACGCAACATTTTGGAGTGCGGGGCTTTGACGCCGTTTTCTTTTTTTCTTCGCACATCCAAAGAAGGAAAAAAAAGAAAGCGGCGTCAAAGCGCCGCACTCCAAAGTATCGTTCGAATTGACGCCGGCGCAGCGAAAAAAGGGCAAGCGTCGACGGTGTACTTCAATCGGTTCGGGGGGTATTCGAGGTGGAGCCGCCCGGACCGGGCACCGGGGCGCCTTTGAGCGGCAGCTCCTTCGCAACGAACGGAGCGCCGCCATCGGTGTTTTCGGCGCCCTTCTGCGGCGGCGCGGGGGTCCGTTGGCAGCCAATGGCCACGAAAACCATGAATCCCGCCAGGAGAGCGACCAGCAAATTGTTTCGCATCATAGACCTCAATATGCTTGTGAAAACTCAAACACCTTTAGTCGATCGTGGGATTCGGTTGCCCGTCGTTCAAGCCGCAAAGGACAACATAAGTCGTGAAATTGATGTTCAACTGCAAGCTGCGGACCGTGCCGTCGGCAAAAGCGACGTTGAACGTGCCAGCGTGGTCGGCGGAAGGCCGGAACCAAACCCCCTCGAGGCAAAGCATGTCGGGCGCGGGGCCCGACGGACAGGATGCGGCTCGGGTGGCCACGGCTTTGTCCTGGCCCGCGTCGGGCGCCCAGTAAGAATAGATCATGCCACCCGCCCAGGCGCCGGCGGTCGGACCGGTCAAAGCATGGCCGAGGCCGAAATCCACGTAGGCTCGACTGTATTCGACGAAGAAAATCGTGTTGCTGGTGCCGTCCATGACTTCCGTCAATTTGGTCTGGTGCGCGTAACGAAAAACGCCGCGGAATTGGCCGTCCTTGGGACCACCGCCTGTGCTGCCGGTTTCGGCATTGAAAATGGGATAGCCGGCCATGGCCATGTAATGGGTCTTGCCCATAACCTTGCCGCCCGGAATATTCGAAAAGGTGAAGCCAGTGCTGGTGGCAAAAGTCGAACGGCCAACCCAGGATCCCGCGCCGTCATACGGATCCGGGTTGAGAGAGGCGTTCGTATTACCCTGCGGCGCTACCAGAAGCACGGTGTTGATCGTGTTCGGATTTCGCCCCATCGGGCAAAGCAGGGCAATCGTAGACGGTTCGCCGCCATACAAAGTGGGCGGTCGCGGGATGGTGCCGGCTGCGTTATCGGCCGGGCGGTTGGCCGTATTCGCGTACCAGTTTCGCGTGAACGGCGCCTCGAACTTGAAGTTGTCGAATATCTGCTGTTGATCCATGAAAGGCATCAAGTACGCCAGCGAGCCCACATGATTCGTATCCATGCCGGCGGGCAGTTTTTTGTTTCCTGAATGATAATTGTGGGCAGCGGTGGCGATCTGCTTCAAATTGTTGACACACTGGGTTCGCGCCGCCGCGGCACGGACTTTTTGCACCGCAGGCACGAGGAGGGCGATGAGGATCGCAATGATGGCGATCACCACCAACAACTCAATCAAAGTAAAGCCGGACCGACGTTTGAAGTGCACCATGGTTCCCCTCAACTTTCCACCGAAGCTCAATTGAGTCACGCAACCCAACCGAGTAGGCGAGTCAATCTCGATGCGCGGGAGAGGTCGCAAAGTGTTGAGAAATAAAACACTATGATTTTGCGGCCAATTTTGCAACAAAATTGATCCAGAATTGTTTAGTTTTAATGAAATAGGTGAATCATTCTTGTTACGATCCTGAACGCTGCTCGGTTCAGGAAAATCGCGGAAGTTTCTTTGCAATGCAAAATCTTCGGAGTTTCTACGACTATAGCCATTTTTGCTGTTGTCGTTTCAAACCCCGAAACTTGCATTGCTTAAGGCTGCAAGCCGCATTCGTGTTGGCGTTGGGGCTCGCTCCGACATGTCGGAAGCATCAAATGAAAAACCCAGGTCTGCGAAACCTGGGTATGTTCGAAGCGCAACGAACCACGCCACGTTCGGCGCGATTACTCTAGGTTGAGGTCGATCATCGTTACGGGTGAACGGACGGTTGCGGTCAAGCCCGAGCTTTGATGATCCGCGTATTTCTCGGGAATTTCAAACCAACCACCCGCGGCAGGCGCCGCCAAATCGGGTCCACCCGAGGCATCGTCAATTCCACTGCCCTTCATTGCCGTACCGCGCGTTGCGGCGCCGGGGTTGGGACTCACGACGGCGATTTTCACGGGACCAGCAGGCACATTCGGAATCGAATAGGTGCCGTCCGCGCTAATCATCGTACCGTAGGCGAGGTTGTCGCTGGCAATCAAGGTGACGCTGCCGGATGCGACGGGCTTACCCTTGTGTGTGACCTTGCCGGTGACATTGCCCTTGGAGGCGCAGCCAGCTACCGCGCCGGCGAGGAAACAAAACGTGACAAGCAAGACAAGTTTTCGAGTCATTCGTTGGCACCAGTCTTAATCGGAACAGTTCACAAGACCGTGGGATCGGATTCCGATGCTGTCGTTTGTTGTTCAATGACAGGATCAGAATCCGATCCCAATTAATAAGCAGTTCGACCGCGAAACGTTTGCGATCAATCCGTATTGACTACTTCATTGCCGTTGATGCTGGCCATGGCGGGCAGAACCGTGGTTCCCGCTGAATACGTAAAGAATCGCACAGTTCCGTCGGCAAGGAGCCAATTACCGCCCTGAGGGTGCATGCTCCAGAAATGCATCGCGGAACATTTGTTGGACGCAACGTCGGGACCGAAAAACGCAGGCGTGGGGCATCCGGCGAATCCCGTGATGCCTGCTTCTCGGTTCGGATTGGCCAGGATGGTCTGGAAATCCGAGCCGCGCCACAAACCCCATGACATCGTGTCGGAGGGAGGCCGTTCGCCGACCATCGTAGTATTGCTGGTTCCGTCGGTTATGCGCGCAATTTTTACGCCCAGGGCGGCGCTGTTCGACTGTTGAGCCCAGCTATGCACCGCAAAGATTCCGTTCTTGGCGTTGCTGCCAAAGAAGCCGCTTTCGTTCCACTCGTCGTTGCCGGAAACTCCCAGGTAGCTGGACACCTTGAGATTCACGCTCGTGGCATTCACGCCCGTGTTCACGGCGCCGGCGTGCTTGGTGCGGAAGTCGCTGGTGCATTGGAATACTTCAATATAGTTAGCGCCGGCCGTGTTGCAGGCCGGGCCTCCCTGGGCCGCGACGGTGACGGAGGCGAAATGAGCAGTGACCGAGTCTTTTTCAATGTAGGGGAGGATGCGCATCATCCATCCGCCGACACTTTCGGGGGTCACTGGCAAGACATTCCAGGCAAAGGTAGTGAATTGCCCCACCGTATTGGTGCCTGGCAAAACCGGCCGCGGCGGCGGAAATCTTTTTTTGGCGTCATGATAGGATTGCAGCGCGATGCCGATTTGTTTCATGTTGTTGATGCACTGCGTCCGCGCCGCTGCTTCGCGCACCTTCTGGACTGCCGGGACCAAAAGGGCGATCAAAATGGCGATGATCGCAATGACGACAAGAAGTTCGATTAGCGTAAACCCCGATCGCTGCGTCGCACGCATACTCCGCCACCTTTCCCGATTTGACATTGATAACGAAGGGTACATTTCTTGTTCGGATGACAAAAGAACCCAAAAGACCGCAGATATTCTGGGCTTAATGATGTTATTTTAATGAATATGGCTGCATCGGATAATACGTTGCGAGTAGTTGACAGGTTCGACATTTTTGTCTGATTTTTTCTTTGCAATCCAATTTGACGTGAGTATCGTCTACGACATAGCCATTTTTTGTCGTCGTCGTTTCAAACCCCGAAAGGAATGAAACTTATGAGGTTTTCCTTGCATCGCTTCCAGCTGCTGGCAGCCTTCGCGCTGGCGCTGGGGCTCGCTCAGGCGTCCGTTGGCCAGGCTGCTTGCTGCTATTTCTCGGCGAAGAACACCGATATCCTGCAACCGGCGCAGAAGGTGTTCATCACTTGGGATCCCGTTGAGAAAGTCGAAACGTTCACGGTGCAGCCGAAGTTTGAAGGCAACGCCCGCGATTTTGGCATGGTCATTCCGACGCCGGACGTGCCCAAGCTGCACGAGATGCCGCGCGATTTCTTCAAGCATCTTGCGTACTACACGATCATGAAGAAGCGCGAATTCCCGCACTCGAAGTTGTTGCCGCAACCGCCGATGAACGCGCCGGGCCTGATGTTTGGCGGCGGCGCCGGATTTTTTCGCAACCAGATGGACAAGGCGGACGGCGGCCCAGCGGCAAAGAAGCCGGCCGTTCGCATCATCGGCAGCGGCGTGGTCGGCTCGCTCGATTACAAGATTCTCGAAGCGGACCGCGCAGACGCCCTCTTCGATTGGCTCAAGAAAAACGATTACAGCTTCGCCGGCGATGAAGCGTCGCTCAACTTCTACGTGCAGAAGAAATGGATCTGGACCGTCATGAAGATCGACACCGCCCAGATGAAGCGCAACAAGGACGGCACCTTCGCCGGCGAAGTGACGCCGACGCGCTTTTCGTTCACGTCCGAGAAGCTCGTCTATCCGCTCAAGATCACGCAAATCTCCGTCAAGGACAAGACCGAGGCGCTCTTCTATGTGCAGGCGCCGCACAAGGTCGATCTTCAGGGCGACATGAGCTATCAGTACACCTGGGTGCCGATGCTCCAGGCGGCCAGCGGCTGCACCCCCGGTGGGCTGCC
>DAIOGM010000445.1:0-6226 GCA_036745215.1 Gemmataceae bacterium | reverse complement strand
ACAGCTAAAATCCAAACTAATGGCAGCTGAAAGTACTGGTAAGGGGCCGGTTGAGGAGCCACTCGACTCAACCGGCCGCTTACGCGGCTCGGCTCGCCCAATTATGTCCATGCCCGGCATTTCTTGACACCCAGAGTCCCACTGTTAGAATGGCGCTAGATGTCGTTGCGCGATCGGCTGCGGGGAGCTTGACCATGCACAAATGCGAACGCTGTGCCAGCCCGGCCACGGTCCATATCACCGAGGTCCTCGGCGAAAGTAAATTCGAGGAGCATCATGTTTGCGAACAATGCTATCCGAAGTATTTTCAGCACGGCCCCGGCAAGGCCCCCGGCAAAGCGATGACCGCCGAGCCGGCGCCGGAACTCGAGGAAGCGCTTTTCGGACAGCAGGAATGTCCCGATTGCGGCATCAAGTTCGTCGATTTCCGCAACAGCCATCGCCTCGGCTGCGCTCGCGATTACGATGTGTTTCGCAATGAATTGACGCCGCTGCTGGAGAATATCCACGGCGAGACCAAGCACTGCGGCAAGACGCCGCGCAATTATCCGAAGACGAAGCAAGCGGAAGCGGAGCTTACGCAGATGCGCCAGCGTTTGAAGCGTGCCGTCGATCGCGAGGATTACGAGGAAGCCGCCCGGTTGCGCGATCAGATTCGGACGTTGGAAGAAGTGTAAACGGTTTACGTTTACTTTTTTTCAGGAAAAGGATGCGCGTCGGGCCGGGAGGGCGAGGCTCCCGCCGAGCCGCGAACCTCGAGAAGACGTAGCCAAACACGGCTCGGCAGGAGCCTCGCCCTCCCGAATCATTGGCTTTTCTTTTCTTAATGTCAGTAGCGAACGCGAAGCCGCAAGCGGAAACAAGGGACTCTCTCGTGAAATGTCAATCGTGTGGACAATCCGCGACCGTGCACTTGACGGAGATCGTCAATGGCAAGAAGAAGGAGAAACACTTCTGCCAGGAGTGCGCGGAAAAGCAGGAGCTCTTGAAACAACAGGAATTGAACCTCACCGCGATCCTGCAGTCGGTGATCGGCCAGCACGTCGGCGGGCAGACCGATGAGCTGTCGCGATTGACCTGCCCGTCGTGCGGGATAAAGTATATGGAGTTCAAGGCAGCCGGCCGCTGCGGCTGCCCGCATGACTATCAGGTGTTTCGCGAGCCGCTCCTGCCCCTTTTGGAGCGCATCCATCGCGGCGTGAAACACGTGGGCAAAGTGCCGCCGCACGCGCTGAAGCATGCCGCCTTGCACACGGAGTTGCGCGATCTTCGTCAACAATTGCGAACCGCCGTCGAACGCGAAGCTTATGAAGAAGCCGCTCGGCTGCGCGACCTGATTCGTCAAAAGGAACACGCGGATGAACCTGAATAGCCTGACCCAGTCCAACGGCGAATGGCTGCGCGCCAACGGCCCCGAGGCGGACATCGTCATCTCCAGCCGCATCCGGCTCGCGCGCAACCTGTCTTCGTTTCCGTTCACGAATCGCTCCAACGCGCATCAAAAGACGGAGATCGAGCAGTATTTGAAGTCGCGCCTGGAGCGCATCGATTACAGCCCGCGCCTGACGTACGTCAACCTCGCCACGCTCTCGATGCTCGATCGCCAACTGCTCGTCGAACGCCAGCTCGTTAGCCGCGAACTCGCCAACAGCGAAGGTCCGCGCGGCGTTGCGTTTGCGCCCAATGAAATCCTCAGCGTCATGATCAACGAGGAGGATCACGTTCGTCTGCAAGTCATCCGCTCCGGCTTCGCGCTCGATGAAGCCTGGCAAGACGCCGATCGGCTCGACGACAAGCTCGAAGAAAAAGTCCCCTACGCCTTCAGTGAAGAACTCGGCTACCTCACGGCTTGCCCTACAAACGTCGGTACCGGCCTGCGCGCCAGCGTCATGCTGCACCTGCCGGCCCTGGTGCTGATCAAGCAAATCGAAAAGGTCTTTCGCGCCTTGCAAAAAATTAACCTCGCGGTTCGCGGCCTGTACGGTGAAGGCAGTCGCGCGTCCGGCGATTTTTATCAGATCTCCAATCAAGTGACGCTCGGCAAAAGCGAGACGACGATCATCAACGACATCCGCGACGTCATCCCCAACATCATCACCTACGAACGCCAGGCCCGCGAAACGCTGACGCGCGAGAACCGCCAGTTCGTGCAGGACAAGGTCGCCCGCGCCTTCGGCACCTTGAAATCCGCGACCATGATGACCTCCGAAGAAACGATGGACCTGCTTTCCAGCGTCCGCCTTGGCGTCAATCTCCGCCTCATCGACGACATCAACATCAACGAGGTCAATGAACTCTTCATTCACACGCAGCCGGCCCACTTGCAAAAAATCCTCGGCAAGGAACTCGACAGCGAGGAACGCAATTCCGAACGAGCCCGCTTCCTGCGAAATCGATTGCGCGAGATGGACAGCATGAATTGAAGCGAATTGGAGCCGAACGATGAGACGCTCACTCTTGCGAGTCGGTTGCTTCCTTGCGGCCATCGTCGTTGCCATTTCCATCGCGTCCGCCCAGGACGACGGACAGCGAAAAAAAGGACTGCTGCAACAAATCGAATCGTCCCTCAAAGGCGAAGGCGAGAAGCGGCCCGAGTGGAAGTTCGTCGGGCCCAATTCCAATAATGTCGTGAAGTTCGAGCCGGAGGGGTTGCGCATCAAGTTGCCGACGGGCACGCCGAAGGAACGGCCCAACACCGGCTTGAGCACGGGCGTTCATATCAAGGGCGATTTCGAAATCTCCGCAAGTTACGAGATTCTCGACGAACAGGAGTCGGTCGAGAAGGGCGCCAAATCGACCGCGGTGCAATTGATCGTCAACGTCGAGGATCCGCCGAATACGCGGGCCGTCGTGGCGCGGCGCGTTCATGCCAAGGGAGGCATGCAGTTTTCGACGTGGTCCAATCTGCAACCCTTCAAACTTTTCCCGGCGACGACGCCAACGGGCCGGCTTCGCATAGTCCGCACCGGGGACACGATCACCTTCAGCCGATCGGAAGAAGGCGACGGCAAGTTCATGATGCTGTCAACGGACAAATTCACCGCCAGCGATGTCGTGGATGTCAAACTCGCCTGCACCACCGGCGGCGCCGACGCCAAGATCGACGCGCGTTTCACCGACTTGCGCATCCGCGGCGCCAATCTATCAAATACGAAGGCGGCGAAACTTCCGGAGCCGGCGGCGCCGGAGGAAGCAGCCCCACCCGAGGCCGCCGTGCCGCAACCAGCATCGAGTTCATCTAGCTGGTTGATCGTGTTCTTGATCGGCGGCATCGCGCTTCTGGTGTTCTTCGTTACCGCCGTCGGTTTGACCATTCTTCTTCTCAAGCGCCGACCGAATCAGGAAAAGGCAGCGGCGGCCAACGGTGACGGCGTTTTCGCATGCAGCGAATGCGGCAAGAGCCTCAAGGTCAAGGGCGGCATGGCCGGCAAACAAGTCAAATGTCCCCACTGTGGCAACAAAGTGCTGGCGCCCGTGTAACGAGTGTGACGGAGGCGACATGAAACGGTTTCTGTTGCGGCCGCGACTCTGGATCGCGGTCTTGCTCGCCTTCGTCGCCGGCGTCGCGGCATACTTTTGGCCGGCGACGCCGCGGGCGGAAATGGCGTGCGAACGTAATTGCTGGCACCTGGCATTTTCCCCGGACAACACGAAACTCGCGGCGCTCGATCGGGATCCCGGCCTGCACCAGATGGCGAAAGTTCAAACCTGGGACGCTGTGACCGGCGATTTGCTGCATCGCATCGATCTAGGGTTTAGGCACTATCCAAGTAAAATCGTTTTTTCGCCCGATTCGAAGACCGTCGGCGTCCTCGATGTAGGCGCCGTCACAATCTGGGACGCCGACACGGGCAAGAAAATCGCAAATCACGCGCACCATACGTGGTCAGCCGATCCCGATCACTTTCGAAGCTGCGAAATCCTTTTTTCGCCAAACGGCGACTGGCTCCTGCACGACGCGATCGACGGCCGCGTTTATGACGTGAAGACGGGCGAGGTCGTTCACGACTACCACAAACGCTGGCCGGATCGCAGCTTCGGCGTTCACGGCGGCTGCGGTGCGGCGCTCGTCCAAGGCGAAGTCAAGACCTTCAACGTTCTCACCGGCGACGAAATCGCCACCTTCAAGAACGCAAAGTGCAGCGCGAAAATGTCGGCCATGGCTTTCACTTTCAGCCCGGACGGGACGCGCGGATTCTATTTTAATGGGGTCGATCAATGGGTCTGTTACGACGCGATCGCCGAGCGCGAAAGCGGTTTGCCATTGGACGGCAGCGATATGATCTTGACCGACGGCATTTTGATGAACCGAGGCTATCTTTTTGTTGCGATCGCCCGGCAGCATCGGAGCGTCTGGGATATGTTGCGGACGGAAATGACGGGCGGCACGTTTGCCCGCGTTTTCGACGGGACGACCGGCGCGGAAGTGGGCACGCCGTTTCGCAACGGCCACTTGTGTTGTTTCACGCAGGACGGCAAGACGCTGGCGGTCGGAGATCGCAGATCGCAGATCGCTATTTGGGATTGGCCGCCGCCGACTCGTTGGCCGGTCGCGTTGGTGGTGGCTGCGATTGCATTCGCGTTGTCGTTGGGCATTGCAACATGGATGCGCCGGCGAGCCGAGCCGCGTAAACGGCCGGTTGATGATGCGGTTTGTCAACCGGCCCCTGACGGGGCTCGGCTCGCCGTTAATTGACAACCGTCAACGCCCGCAGCTCCTTCGGCAACTGAAAACTCACGTCCTCTTCGCGTATGGTGCGCGTCTCGACCGTCGCGTGGTAGTTGCGCTTCAAGTAATCGACGCACTCCTGCACGACATCCTCCGGAGCACTGGCGCCGGCCGTCACCAGGACCGTGTTGACATTGCGAAACCAGCCCGGCTGAATTTCGCGGGCGCTGTCGATCAGGTACGCTGCCTTGCCGCAACTCGTCGCCAGCTCCGCTAATCGCAAGCTATTCGAGCTGTTCTGGCTGCCGAGTACCAGGACGACGTCGGCTTCCGGCACCAGCTCCTTCACCGCTTCCTGGCGATTTTGCGTCGCATAACAAATGTCATCCTTCTTCGGCCCCGCGATGCTCGGGAACCGTTTGCGCAGCGCAGCAATGATGACTTCCGCGTCATCCACGCTCAACGTCGTCTGCGTCAAGTACGCGACCTTGGCGTCCGCCGGCAAATCGAGCGCGGCGACCTCGTTCTCGTCCTGCACAAGCCGAATGTTCGCCGGCGCCTCGCCGATGGTGCCGAGGACCTCATCGTGCCCTTCGTGGCCAATCAGTAAGATCGTGTAGCCTTCCTTCGCGAAACGGATCGCTTCCAGATGCACCTTGGTGACGAGCGGACACGTCGCATCGATGGCGTTGAGATTGCGTTCGGTCGAAGCGGCGCGAATCGCCGGGGCGACGCCGTGCGCGCTGTAGAGGACCACCGAGTTGGCCGGGATTTCATCGATATGATCGACGAACACGACGCCGCGCTTTTTGAAGCGCTCGACGACGTGCAAGTTGTGCACGATCTCGTGATAGACGTAAAGCGGCGTGCCGTAGAGTTCCAGGGCGCGTTCGAGACTATCGATGGCCATGTTGACGCCGGCACAGAAGCCGCGCGGGTTGGCGAGAATGATCTTCATCGGGGTCCTCCGTGGATAGCTTCATCCTACCGACGTTGGCTTAGATTGGAAATTGCAGATTGCGGTTGCATTGCGGATTTCGGATTGCAGATTGCGGATTCAAATAGAAAGACCCGCAAGCTTGAAGCCTGCGGGTCTTTTTTGCAATTTCAATCCGCAATCTGCAATCCGAAATCCGCAATCAATCGTAGGTCACCTTCGTGACCGTGATGATCTTCTTCTTGTCCGCGTCCTTCACCGTGCCTTCGACGGAGCCGTTCTTGGCGCCGGTGCAGATGTCGTCGTGGAATTTCGCGTGGCCCTTGGCATCGAAGAAGTAAACGACGTCCTTCTTCTTATCGTCCTTGACGACGATCACCGTGGCGCAATCGGAGCCGACGCCGAGCTCGCATTTGTTGCAGCAGATCTTGCCCTTGAGCGTGACCGACTTTTCTTCTTTCTTTTTGTCCTGAGCGTTGGTCCCAGCCGTCAAAAGCATGGCAGCGCAAACGAAAGCGAAGGCAGCAACGAGCGTTCGCATGAGTGAAATCCTCCATTAGGTTGAAGTAATTGGCGGCACGATCGGTAAATCGCAACACCAACGTACATCTTTCATCGGC
>DAIOGM010000444.1:0-6228 GCA_036745215.1 Gemmataceae bacterium | reverse complement strand
GTATGCGAGACGGCGATGGTGACGGTCTTGTTGGCGTCACGGACGGTGCCGCCCTTGGTGATTTCGGCGTAGCTCTTGACCTTGATGTGGGGAAATTTCGTCGCTTGACGGACGACAATGGCCGCGGTCAACGTGGATTTGCCGTGGTCGATGTGACCGATGGTGCCGACGTTGACGTGGGGTTTGGTCCGTTGAAAGAGTTCCTTAGCCATCTTACCTCCGAAAAATGCAAAACTCCGGCGCACAATGGCCGGGACCTAGGTGAAAACACACGGTAACGACAAAAAGCTGCTGCTGGGAATCGGACCCAGGACCTCGTCCTTACCAAGGACGCGCTCTACCGGCTGAGCTACAGCAGCAGTGCCCGCCGCTTGCGGCTTCGCGCTCGCACCGCACTTTCGAACGCGAAACCGCAAGCGGCCTGCCAAAGCGGGTGATGGGAATCGAACCCACGTGGCCTGCTTGGAAGGCAGGGGCTCTACCATTGAGCTACACCCGCGAACCAGGAGTCAGGAAACAGGGGTCAGGAGTCAATATTGTCACCCGTAGTTTGCTGACTCCTGATTCCTAACTCCTGATTCCTGCCGAATTGGGCAGGGAGGGATTCGAACCCCCGTAGGACAAAGTCCGTCAGGTTTACAGCCTGATGCCATTGGCCGCTCGGCCACCTGCCCTTGTTTTAGCCGCTCGCGGCTTAGCGCTCGCCAGAGAAGCTAGCGGAGGGACTTGAACCCTCAACCACCGGTTTACAAAACCGGTGCTCTACCGTTGAGCTACGCTAGCAAGCGCGTCGAAACTGTGAGTATAGAAACTCTGCAAAATCCTTGCAAGTTGTTTTTTTCTCCTCACTATCCTCGCTCCGCGATTCTGCGCGCGCCCGCCTTCTTTTATCGTACGGAATGACACCCACAGCGGGAATGTGGTTCATTTTGCTGCAGACGATTTTCGCACAGCGAGCCACGGGGTTTATCCCCGTGGTATGGACTTCCACACCACGGGGATAAACCCCGTGGCTCGCAAGGAGCATTTTTTATACCGAAGCTGGCACGTTCACGAAGTGGCCGTTGACGCAAAAACTTTCCTCGCAGCGTCGGCGGACCCGTAGAATTGAGTGACGACCTTTTGCCGCGCCTGCAAAATGGTTCGGGGTGCCCTCCATGATTTCATCGCTCCCGGTTGTCGCCGCCCTGGCGAACGGCCTCTTGATCGGCCTGATCCCGTTGCTGATCGACGGACTCAAGCCCGCTATCAATTCACGTTTGGAAAAGCCGGACGAGCGCGTCGAATGGTTCGGCCGCCTCTTTTATTTGACGTGGCTGCCGGCGATGCCGCTGGCCGGTTGGCTGCTCGATGTCGGATCGAGCCGCGACGTGCTCCTGTTCTGCGGACTCATTCCGTTGATTGTCGGCGTCGCGTGGCTGGCGCTCGCGCGGTCGATTGTTTCGCTTCTCTCCAACGCGGTCTTTATCAGCGTCGCCTATTCATTCGTCACCACGGCGACAATTCGCTGGATGACGGTCGCGTTTTTCCCCGACTACATTGATTATCAACCGCCAATGAACATCGCCGCGTTGAATCTAGGCTTCGTCGCGGTCGGCACGGGCGCCATGGTCGGCCCCTGGCTCGTCGCCGCCATCGAGCGGTGGTTCGGCGTGCGCCAGGGATTGCTGTACCTGAGCGTCGCGCTATTAGCGCCCGCGTTGTTGACGGCGTTGTGCGAGAAGGAGTTCTTTCCGCTGCATCCGCCTTCCACGTCGTCGTGGGAGTTCATTTTCGCGCATCCGCACCTGGCAATGATGTTCGTCGTCATCTTCATTTACTTCGCGCTGGAGAATTGTCTCGAATACTGGCCTGAAAAGTATCTAAAAGAAATCGGCTATGAAGGCCGCGGCTTCCAAATCGGCGTGCACGTCTTCTGGCTCATCTTTGTCGCCACGCGCGGCGCGGCGGCTTGGTGGCTTTACGAACATCCGGGGCATGGCTTCGTCTTGACGCTCATTCTCTTCGGCGTCTCCGCGCTGATTCTCGGCAATCTCGCCGGCGGCTTCGAATTCGGCAGCGGCAGTCTCGGCTTCTGGCTCCTCGGAGCTTGCTATGGCCCGCTGTTGCCGGGATTGCTCGGCATCACGCTCGATCTCTATCCTGCATCGCAACCGTTGCCCAACAGCGTCTTCGGCCTGGTGCTGGCGCTAAGCGGCTTGGATACGCTGATCGCACGGCCGTTGATGAACGCATTCACAAAAGATCGCAAGGCGCGCAACGTCATGCGCGTGCCGACTCTCCTGGCGCTCGTCGCCGTCGGTGTGCTATTGGTGCTGGCGTTCATTCGTATCTGAACGGCTACTTCGATTTGGCGGCGATGATCGCATTCAACTGGCCGCGCGTTCGCGCCGTCGCGGAATAGATTCGCAATTCCTCGGCCCGCAGCTGTACCTTCGCGTCAAGTCCGCGCAGCTCCTTCGCCAGTCGCTCGGCATCATCGATCGGCAATCGTCGCGGCAAATCGACTTCAGTGATGATCATTTGCGGCTCGACGTCCGGACGCAACAAACGCGCTGCGACGCACTCGGCGATCGACTTTTCCAGCGGCTTCAGCAGCCCCTGCGCCACCTGCGGCTTCGCGCGAGCATATTGAATCAATCGTTCCAGCACGCGTTCCGGCCGATCACCCGCGTCAAAAATGTGAAGCGTGCCATGACTCGGCGTGCGCAAGGCTTCCAGATTCGGCCCCGGCGTCCGAACCGGCGCGACGACAAAAAAGGAATTGACCTTGTGCAGCGGAAGAATGTAGACGTCCGGGCCGACGTAGCCTTGCTTGGCATTGCACGACATTAGTTCGGGCAGCTGCAACTTCCCACGCAACGACGCCCTGTCATGCCAATCGGCGCACCAAGCGACTTCGCGGACCGTCACTTCGGGCACGGCCTGGCCGCCGTTGTCGCGCACCTCGGCGATGACCACCGCGTCCGCGACGGCGAACTGCGCGTGCGACAAGTTTACCGGACTGCTTTCGTAGACGAGATAGCCGAGAAAGCCGAGCCACGCCAGAAACAGGCAAAGCGAAACGGCGAGCCGGGCCTTGGGAAAGGTCATTGGCATTCCTGGTTTGCCATTGCCGCGTTGTAGAGCACCGAAGGTGCGCAAATGTTAAAGCCCAGGGCAACGCCCTGGGAAAGGCGACCAATCATGATCAAAGCCCCGAAGGGGCGCAACCGCCGCGACAATGCTCATCGCGCCCCTTCGGGGCTTTGCTCGATCTCATTCCGTCCACCCAGGGCGTTGCCCTGGGCTTTAACATTTGCGCACCTTCGGTGCTCTCAACAATTCGCAACGTCAACTTTTGTGCTTCAGGTCGGCATCCATTCCTACGGTTTTTTGAACATGCCGGTGGATTCCTGCGACGCGATCCTACTCCTCTTCGATCACGATGCGGAATCCGTCCGTCAACGCTTCGTCGAGATCGAATACCTCATGAAAATCGTTCCGCGTGTCTTCCGATGTCTTGCTCATCAACTCCGCCTCGATGAGATTGAAGACGATCTCGCCGAAGTCGTCGGTGCGCTGCACGCCCCACATGCGGAAGACGACGCGGGCCATCAGCCCGAACTCATGGAGCGCAAAATCGCGAATGCCTTCCAGCAGCTGACGGCACGTAACGTGATGTCGCGGCTCGCCGGGATCGGTGCGTTCGGTGTTCGCCTCGCGCCCGAGCATTTTCTGCGTGTGCTCGAGGGCGTGAAAAACGAACTCGTACGCTTCATAGGCGTAGCGCGGATCGCGCCGCACCACGGCCAGCAATTTATTATTGAAGGAACTCATGGTCCTTTGGCACCAATAACAGTGAGCACTTCTTCCATGCCGATCACCAGCCGTCGGCCGTCTTCGAATTCGACCATCAACTTGCGAGCAAGAATCTCCTGGCCGAGCACCCTGCCCTGCCCCTTGCTGGTGACGACGCGAGCGCCCTGCGGTGGCAGCTGTGCCTGAAACTCATCATAAACATCCTGCTCGAATCGCAAGCAGCATTTGAGCCGGCCGCAACGGCCGGAAATCTTCGATGGATCGAGCGTCGATTTCTGCAGTTTCGCCATCTTCATCGACACCGGCGGCATCACGAGCATGTGCGTGTTGCAGCAGACGGGTTTGCCGCAGTCGCCGAAGTCCGCGAGCAGCTTCGCCTCGTCGCGCACGCCGATCTGGCGCATTTCGATGCGTGTGCGAAATTCGCGCGCCAGATCTTTGACGAGATCGCGAAAATCGACGCGTTTCTCGGCGAGGAAATAAAAGATCAAGCGTTCGCCGCCGAAGAGGTGTTCGACATCGACGAGTTCCATCTGCATGCGACGTTCGTTGATGAAGTCGTTGCCGCGATGATACGCCACGTCTTCGCGTTCCTGGCTGCGCAAGAGTTGCTCGCGATCGGCGTCGGTCATGACGCGCAGGATGCGGCCCTTGGTCGGCTCCTCGATGAACTCCATGGCCCGCGGCGTCGTTTCGCACAACACCTCGCCGATTTCCTGGCCGCGTTCGGTTTCGATGACGACGTCCTGGCTGCGTCGATAGAGCATGTCCGCCCCCGGCTCGAAGTCGCCGAGAAATCGCATGACGCCATGGCGGATGATGTAGTGCATTACGGTTTGATCTTATCCTAACTCGCCGATGGACGCCAGAGAATCCTTGTGGACTACGATTCCAATCGTGGCCGCGCCGCGCACCGACTTCGCGTTTTCCGTGGACTACGATTCCAATCGTGGCCGCGCGACGCGTCAACCGGGTTCGCCACGATTGGAATCGTAGTCCACGGAATCAGCCGAACTGCCACGACGACTGTCGATGCAAGTTTATTCAAAGGCCCGCAAAATATTTTTTAAATTGCACTTGCGTATCTCGCGAACACTCGCTCCAATAGAATAGTAAAGTTGATCGTGCCCCACCCCCCTGCCGACTCTCGGCGCCTGCCTGTTCGGCGTCAGTATTGACTGACTGCTGTCAAAGTGTAACCATAAACATCAGCAACACCTTCCGTCGAGGATGGCTCTCGTGCGTTACTTGCGAACCTCCCTGGCCCTTTCCACCGTTTTCCTTGTCGCGCTCGGCGGCTGCAAAGAGGACGAAGAAATTCGCAAAGAGACGGTCGAGCATCCCGACCGCGAGATGATTCGACTGCGCGTCGCGGTCATGGAACAAAAGGAAGTCGTCTGGTTCATCCGCATGTCGGGCCCCGTGGACGTCGTCAAGACGCATGAAAAGGCGTTCGAGGATTTCGTTCGCTCCGTGCGTTTCAAGGATGACGAGCCGACCTGGACCGACCCGGCCGGCTGGAAGAAGGACCCGCGCAGCAAGGGCCGCTACGCCGGCTTTCGCATCGACGCGAAGCCGAAGGAGCTGGAGATTGCCGTCACGCAACTGCCGGCGGAAGGCTTCGACTTGATGAAGAACATGCATCGCTGGCAGAAGCAAGTCAACTTGCCGCTGACGGAGGAGCACAAGGCTCTCGACGAACAGGTGAAACGCGAAAAGGTCGCGGATCAAGACGTGCGCTGGGTCGATCTGACGGGCCGCGGCGTGCACACCGTCAGCAAGCCGCCGGAACCGATGGCGGCGAACGCGAAGAAGTTCATGCCGGAGTTGCCGATGCAGAAGCCGGTCGGCGCTGGCAAAGCGGGCGGCGGCGGCAAGTTGCCGTTCACGTTCACGGTCCCCGCGGGCTGGGTCAAGAAACCGGATCGCCAGCTCATCCTCGCCGCGTTTGAAGTCAGCGATGGAAAACTGAGTGCGGAAACAACGCTATCGCAGTTCGGCGGCAGTGTCGGCGGCAACATCAGTCGATGGCGCGGCCAGGTCAAGCTCCCGGAACTCTCGGACGCCGACGCGGAAAAGTCCGCCAAGGAGCTGACGGTCGCCGGCATTCGCGGCTATTACGTCGATCTCGCCAACCCCGCCGGCGGCACGCGAATCCTCGGCGTCGTCGTGCCGATGGGTCAGCAAAACTGGTTCATCAAGATGACCGGCCCGAGCGATTTCGTCGGCAAGCACAAGGCCGACTTCGAGACGTTTGCAAAATCCTTCAAGATGGAAAAATAAACGCCGTTCGCGGCAAGCAGGAATCATCCCATGGATCAAACCGCCATCAAGCCCGGCGTCCCGCCGCAAACGGAGACCGGCATCCAGGAGCCGCCGCTGCCCGAGCCGCGGCCGGTGCGTGAGCCGAAGGGCCCCGCCTTGCGC
>DAIOGM010000443.1:0-6235 GCA_036745215.1 Gemmataceae bacterium | reverse complement strand
GACGGGGCCTTAACCGAAGAAAATCTGAGGGCATGGAGACGCTGGGGGAAGCAATTTCCGTTCACGAACCCGCAACAAACGGAGGCTGAGAAACGCTTCCACGACGCTTTGCGGCGGATCACCCAGACACAGTTCCCGCCTCGCCAGCGAGCGCAAGCCAGGGTGTAGGACATTCCTGGCTTCCGTCGCGGACACGCTTAATTAAGGTGTAGTAGCTTGAGAATCTGATTTGAGTCCGAGACCGCCATCAACACTGGAAAAGTGCCATGTTAACCGGCAATGATCGCCACACATTCGACTTTTTGCGTTGCAAGTCGGAAGCTGGATCGTAGTTTGCGTCGTGATCTTCCGCTGCCGGAGTATCGCCGTAAGCGTTGAATGGCCCTAGAGAGTTGGTTGGTGGGTCATGGATCAACCGCAGCCTTTGAATACTCAATCATCGCCTGTTCGTGCATCGCCTCGAATTCCTGCATCTGCCGTACCGCGTCTAAGAGATTCTGTTCCTCTGCGACGGTTTGGGGTCGATTGTAGCGCAGCGATTGCTCAATGCCGTGAGCGTCCATGCCAATCTTGGCCATCCATGCCACGCGCAGTCGCGCGGCCTCGGCTTGCTCATCTGCTGCCATGCGCATCTCCTCGACCGTGGGACCTGCGGCGACGATGATCGGGGCCGTCAGCTCGCCGGCCTTGATGGTCGCCATCAACTCACGCAGTTCGGCCAACTCTACCTCGACGGCAATCGTTACGTGGGCCTTGAGGGCGCGGTCGATCACCGCTTTGGCTGCGATCACGCGGATGGTCACGTCTACATTCGGGTCATCGACCACATCGACCAGTGCCTGCGCTGATCTGTTGGCGTTCTTCTCCAAGGTCGCCAGGCAATCCTGAAAGCGCCCCCGCAGCGCGGTGCTATAGGCCGCCTTGAAAACCGGATCGGCCATGTATCGATATAGCGTGGCTCGGGAGATTCCAGCGGCGTGAGCAGCTTCCTCCTTGGTCCTGTGCATCAAAAGCGAAAAGATGAGCTGGTCATGCTTGGGATCCATTTCAGGGATGGCCTTTTTTGTCTCATGGTGTCTCATCTTGTCTCACTTTCTGAGCCGGGTGCCTTCGCACAAGGCCATTGTGAATCGCACGTTACGGAAATCGGGTCTGCCAAAATGGCGTGGGGACGTGCCAATTGCAAGAACTTGGTGAGTCCCGTATTTTCTGGCATGCTTTCAAAGTCTACAAGCGCGCGGGGATGCGATGGAAATTGACCGTAGCGCCATGTGCACACAAACGTTGGCGCAACGCTGCGACCCAAACTAGAAGTGAACTGCAGATCAGACCAATCTGTATTAATGATTTGGACGAGCGCAACGCCTAATCCAAAGGCATCGATAGGTGCGTGCGCATGGTAGTCTGCCGCGAATCGTGAAGTCCCTCGCCAAGCCGATAATGGAGCTGCGTTTCTATTTGCAGAAAATTTCGTGAACCATACAAATTGCGAAATTTCTTGAGGCGAATAGGTCAGTTTTGAATCGCTGGCCACGACGGAAGCGAACGGCAAATTGTAGTTTGTACTTGGCGCCAACATGTAACCGTGGTGACGGCTCCGATCCGCGCCCTGCAGGCATCCAGAATCGAATGATTGACTCGCCATTGGGCTGCCTTCGCGTGTGGCAAATTGAAAATTCAAGGGTGGAGACAAGCAAACCGTGCCGAAAACCCAGGCGTCGTTTGCGGATTTCTCAGACCGTGAGTCTTTCAAAGTTTGATGCCGGCGTCGCCGTCTTTGTCGACTGCGGTCATTTGAATCGCGTAGGGCCCACTGCGGAAACGCTGATTCGCTGGTCGGCGAAGGCAGTCTCGAAAACCTCAAACGAGTCGGCGTCGAGGTCCGTTTCAAGGATGTCTGTGATGACGATTTCGCGTGTTGGGGCGGTAGCGTCCGAATGGTTCTCGAAGCGAACGGTGTAGGCGAGTGTGCCGACAACAGGCATTGAACGCGCGCCGCTCACTATTTACACCATTGGCACCCGTTATGCGGGCGATAACCACGATCGATTCCTCTGGGATTCGAATGGAGCGAAACCGGAGGGATGGTACGCGTAGTGCAGTTGCGGGCGTCGATGCTTGGCCAAGTCGGAAACGATCGCTTTATTCAGGAATGGATTTGCCTTTTTGCCGTAACAGGACGTCCAGATTTCCGCGCGCCTCCGCGTGATTGGGATCGATAGCGAGCACATCGCGCAGCGCTTTCTCGGCTGCCCGCCAATCGACGGCTTCTTGAAGCAAGACATGCGTCAATACGACGCGTGGCCAAATGGCGTTTGGGTTTGATGCGATGGCTTGGGCTATCGCGGCGCGTGCCGACGCGAATTCGCGCAGCGCGAGGTGTTTGCGAGCGACAAACGTCTGCGCTTCCACTTCGCCTTTGTTGGTGGCGCGGATTCGGGCAAGCCAATGTTCGAAATCGGTCCAGTTTCGCCGCGTCAGTTGAACTTCGACGATTCCGCAAAGCGCGGGTAAAAAGTTAGGCTGTTCGTCTGCCGCCAGACGCCATTGTTTTTCGGCGTCGTCGAGGCGGCCATCTTCTTGATAAAACACGGCGAGGTTGTGCCGTGTCTTATAGCCAAACAGACCGGTGTCCACGCTGGCGAAATGCGGAAGGTCTTGGTGATTGAGCAAGCGCTCCAGGCAGGCGATTGCGCTACCGCGGTCGCCGACTTCTCGACGGGTGAGTCCTTCCTGAAATAGTATTTCCCGATCGTCAGGATAGTAGATGCGTGCGGTGTCGCAGGCTGCCAGCGCCGCCTTTGTTTGTTTCAGGTGGCGATGGCATTGAATGATCTGAGAGTGAAGTTTTCGAACAATGGAATCTTGCGGTGCCGAATGCTCAAGGCTGCGCCGAAAATAATCAAGCGCCTCGACGATCTTGCCTTGTTCTTGATAAACCGACGCGAGGTTGAACAGCGTAAATGGCTCGTCGGGCTGTTCCCGGTATTCCATGTTGAGAAGTCTCAAGTCGCGTTCGACTTTTCGCTTGCGGACGTTGGCATCAAGGTAACCAACGTGATGGATAACGATGTCGCTCCATTGAACTTCGCCGCCTAGCCGCCGAATGGCCGGGAGGATTTGCTCATGGATGCGATAGGTCCAGCGAATCCGTGGATCGTTGCGGAAAAGCCGGATATGATCCACGACGGTTGCCGTGCCGGTCTCCGCGTCGGGCAAACACAAACATTTCATGACAAAAGCGGTATTTTTTTGCGGCAGCCCGGCTATCAAATCGCGAAGTTTGGCTCGATTCTCCTCATCGAGACGGTCATCCGCGTCCATCCAGAAGATCCATTCTCCCGTCGAGTGGTGCAAGCTCTCATTGCGTGCGGCCGAAAAGCTGTCGATCCAAGGGAAGTCGAAGACTTTCGCACCTCGTTCTAGCGCGATTGCTTTGGTCCGATCGGTCGAACCCGTATCGACGATGACGATCTCCTCGACCAAGTCGGCAACCGATTGGAGACACGCGGCCAGGTTGTGTTCTTCGTTCTTGACGATCATGGCAAGCGAGGTTTTGGGTCTGGCGACCGGCATTGCGGCAACGAGCGTCGCCGACATGTTCGGCGCTGGCGTCACTGCAATTCGCTGACTCAATCGGCGAATCGGTTTCTGCCGCAATTCGTGCAATCGTCTTTCCGCGACGGCCACGGCGTGATCCCAGGTGAAGTGGTCCGCGATGAATTCCCGGGCTCGCTTCCCCTTCGCGCGAGCTTCTTCCGAGTGTTCGAACACATAACGCAATCGATACCGTAGAAAATCTTGATCTGGTTCGGCCAACCAGGGACGATCCACGGTTTCCGTGTCGCCGACTGCGTTTGTTGGCAAGTAAGCGACCGCGGCGGGGAGCAAGTACGAAAATTCATCGCGGCAAAAATCAAGCGCTGCGCCGTAGCCCGTGACGACGACTGGCAAACCGCACGCCATGGCCTCGGCAATCGGCAGTCCGAAGCCTTCGCCGCGATAGGGATGCACAAGACAGTCGCACGTCGCGTACAACGATGCCATTTCGTTGGCGCTCAGTTCTCGATCGATATATTCGAACTCAGGCGCATGAGGAATTTGTCGGCATTGTGCAATCTGTTGCTCTGCGGTCAATCCTTGGTAAAACGTGCCAACTCCCATGTCCTTGACAATTAAGCAAACGTCATCGGCATCGCTGAAAACCTGCGTGTACGTTTTGAGCAAAACGTCAATTCCTTTGCGGTGAATCGTTCCGCCCACGAAGAGAAACTTGAATCGCTTTCTGGTTCGCAGCGGAAGCGGGGCGTGCCTGCCCTGAAGGAAGACATCAGACACGCCGTTCGGCACGACATGAACTTGATGCGCGGGGATGCCGCTGCGAACGAAGCAATCGCGCACAAATCGGCTCGGGACCCAGATTTCGTCCACCAGCGTTGACATTGGTTCGATCCAGGCCTTGGGCACGCTGCCGAATTCCCACGGTTGAATGATGATCCAGTGCCCATCGCGCGGCGGCGTGAAGTCGGGAGGCCACTGGTGCGCGATGTGCACGTCGGCTCGATCGGGCCGTTTGTTTGATCGTGATTGCAAAATGTTGGGCAGTGGAGTCGATTGGCCACCGGGCGGAGCGCGAAAACGGGCGGGCATCAGCGATAGTTCATGTCCTCTCTCGGCGAGCCGTGCAGCGATTTCGCGATTCACCAGTGCCAGCGAATGGGTCACCTCGAATTCGCCATGCCAGGCGATCCGCAAAGGCGAGATGGCGTCGCGGGCAACGCCGACGGCCGCCGTTTCCGTGAACCATGGCTCAACGGGCGCCAACGCGGGCGCCGATTCTGCCAGGCGGCGGCGAGCCAACGCAAGCCGTTGCGCGTGCGCGACTTGACCCGTTTGGATCAAGGCCTCGTAACACGCTCGCGCAGCGATCGGATCGAAAGGATTCAGCGCTGCACCTTTTTGCAAATACGGAATGGCATCGTGAACTCGTCCGGTTCGCGCCAGCAACGAGCCGAGCTGTGCATGACTGGACGGCAAGTCGGGCCGCAATGCGCAGGCCTTGAATGCGTGAACCGCATCGCTGTTGATTTGTGCCAACAGGCCGTGCAGGCGCCAGCGCAAAAGGATCGACTTTGCCTGAGCTTCCCGGTCAGGTTGGCCCGCCCATTTCCACGCGGCACTTTCCCACTCGACGCGGAATTCATCGAAGCCGATGGAAGCGTGAGGCGCATCGAGGTAATCGGCGGAAAGGTCGCCTATTTCATCGAGCATGGCGAGCGTGCGCCGGGATTGTTCGTCGGCGTGATGGCGTTGACCCATGACGATGAGCATTTCTGCGAGATTCAAGCCGGCGATGACATGACGCGGATCGGCTAGCCAGGCTTCCTGGAATAGGTTCGCGGCGTGGGCTGCTATCCCAGGCAATTCATGCGACGAAACCGCCAGCACGCCGGCAATGTTGAGCAAACTTGCGTTACGCGGACGTTCTTGAATTCCATGCGCGATGTCCTTTTCCAGCAAGGCGTCAGGACCGAAAGAACTTGATAATTGAACCCAGGTGAGCGCCGTCAGATCCAATCGCGATTCCGTAATTCGACGGCGCTCCGCGCGTTCACGCAAGGCCGGCAATTCCGCGCGAAGTTCGGTTGCTTGCACCTCCCACTGATGCGCGAACGTAAACGGTTGGAGCTTGCGACGGGCGTTGGCGGCGATTCGTTGCCGTTCGCCTTCGTTTTCCAAGTAGAAAGTCAACAACTGGGTCAGTGTTTTTTCGTCATAAAACACGCACTCTTCTCGGTCCTGAAGCAGCATCGGCACTTCCGTGTTGCCGGCGTCCTGAAACAAAAGCGCGCCCCCCGCTATGGCCTCCGCCACGCGGCAGTTGCATTCGCCGCGAATGCCTCGATTGAAGACAATCCGCGTCCGCGCCAGCAAGTGGCGATAATCGTCACCGAAAACGCCCGAGGCAATGACGACATTCCACTTCGGCCGTAGTTCGCACAGGCGGGCAAGCCACGGCATTCGTTCGCGTTGGACGGCCGCGTTGGCGTTGCCCACGAAAAGAACGTCGATGTCGCGGTTTGTGTCCGACCAGGCGAATTCCGTCCAGCTGCGGCCCAATCCATAAAGATTCATGACACGCACATGTTCAATGCCCGCGCGGCGCATGGTTTCAACGCGGTGCGTATCCGTCAATACGAGATCGCAATGACGCAACGCCCGGCGATAGGCATGC
>DAIOGM010000442.1:0-6254 GCA_036745215.1 Gemmataceae bacterium | reverse complement strand
AGCTGCTTTGCGTCATTTATGCAACCCTGAGAGTACTGGTAAGGGGCCGGTTGAGTATATGAAACGACTCAACCGGCCCCTTACGGGGCTCGGCTCGCCGATCATCTTCTTCATGCTGGGCGATTCGATACACTTCCCTGATGAGCATCTTCGACCGCTTCCGACTCACGAATAAACGGCTCTTCATCACCGGCGGCAGCCGCGGCCTCGGGCGCGAGATGGCCCTCGCCTGCGCCGACGCCGGCGCCGACGTCGTTCTCGTCGGCCGCGATCTGCCGAGCCTGGAGAAAACCGCCGGCGACATTCGCGCACTCGGCCGGCAGGCGTCGATCATTCAGGGGGACGTCGGCGTTCCCGAGCAATGTGAATCCGCGTGCCAGCAAGCATTGGCGACGGGGCCGATCGACATCCTCATCAACAACGTCGGCGGCCGGCGCGAGAACATTCCGACTGAAGACATGCCGCTCGAAAAATGGCGCACCTTGATGGACTTGAATCTGACCAGCGCATTTCTGTGCACCAAGCTGATCGGCAAGGCGATGATCGAACGCAAACAGGGCGGCCGCGTCATCAATATTTGCTCGATCAACAGCCTCGTCGCGGGCCGCGGCATCACGGGCCGACATTACGAAACGGCCAAGGGCGCCTTGATGCAGTTCACGCGTGCCACGGCGGTCGATTGGGCGCAGCACAAGATCACCGTCAACGCGATTCTGCCCGGCGGGTTCATGACGGAGCCGAACCAGAGATGGTCGAAATTGCATCCGGAAGTGATCGCGACATTCAAGGCGCAGATTCCGCTCGGCGACTTCGGGCAGCCGGAAGATTTGGGCCCGCTCGCCGTGTACCTGGCGAGCGACGCGTCACGTTACATGACCGGCGCATCGCTCGTCATCGACGGCGGCTACACGCTCTGGTAAGCGAGCCACGGGGTTTATCCCCGTGGTGTTGGGCTTCATGCCACGGGGATCAACCCCGTGGCTCGCCGACATCACTTCTTCTTCGGCGGCGGCGGCGCCTGCTTCGGCGTCGCTTGTTTCGGCACTTGAAACGTCATCTGCGGCCCGCTGAGCACGCTTCGCATCAGCAATAGGTCTTGCAGGTTCGGCATCGACGCCACCAGATTGTTCGGCTTGAGCGCTACCGGCATCGACGGCTTGTTGAACATGGCGGACATGCCCGGCCGAAAACCCATCGTCTGTGAAAAGAACGAGCTGGCCGAGGTCGTCGTAAACGTCTTGGTCTTCGGCGGCGGGCCAGTGAAAGGCATGAATTGCTGCGCGGTCGCAACGTTCGCCAGCAAGAAAATCATGAATGCCCCGATCAGCAAAATAACGCGACGCATGATTACGTCCCCTTTCCTTGATTAGCCGATTCGCCGCAGCGTTGTTGATTAGCGCCCGCCGTTCGATGCATGTTGTCCCATGCCGTGCGGGTGCGCCCTTTCGTTGAAGTGGTCCGCATGACACCAATCGCGTTCATGCGTCGGCGTCAGCCCGGGCGTCGCCGGCGCCGACTTGACGCTGACCGCCGGCAATGGACGCGACACGTCTTCGCCGGGGATCGGCGCGAACAAACTTTGCGATGAGAAGGACGACTTCTTTGTTTCTGTCGGCGTCTTGAGCGGCGTTCCCTTCGTGGCCGCGTGATAGTCCTTGAGCTGCGGGTTCTTCTTGATCGCGTCCACGAGCCATTGATGCATCGATTGAAACGGCACGGCGCCGCGATCCTTGATCGGCGGCGTGGTGTCGCGGCCATGCGGAGTGATCGCCTTGACCAGCAGCGGACTGATGGCGGGACGTTCCAGATCGATCTGGCTCAGCACCGCAGCCAGGTTGCGCTGCGACGCCGACTTGCTCCCGGAATCGAAGACCCGCTCCAGGTGAAACTTGCCGCCTGAATTTCCCGAATGACAGCTCGCACAGGTGTTCATCAAGATTGGCTGCACCCGCGACGTGAACGCAATCATCGTCTCGGCAGTCACATCGACGGTCGGCGGCGGCTCGACGGCGCGCGGCGTCGGCGGCACGGGTATCTGGACGACTGGCTTCGTCGCCGGCTCCTTGGGCGCACGTTCCAGTGCCGTCACCATGATCTTGGCGTCGGCGTTCCCCGGCTGTATTTTGAGCGCGATGCGTGCCTGCTGCAGCGCCTCTTCGTACAGGCGATTAGTGTGGCACCACCGCGCGAGCAGAACGCGTTCGTTCACGTTGTCGGCTTTGATGAGCGTTTGCATGAACCCGTACGCGTCTTGCCAATCCGGCGACAGGCGCATCGTCTTCTCAACGGCGATCCACAACTCGCTCGAGCCGCGGCGAACGCACATTTGCGCGCCGACTTGCTCGATGTCTCCCTCCATGACCTGTCCGGTCTTGAAGAGGAGAATCTTGCCCGTCTTGCGCGGCTCGCCCGGCTCCTGAGCGCGCAATACATACGCGGCGCCGACGACCAGCGCCGGCACGATCAGCCATCGACATAGGGATTTCATGGTGCGAGGGGTATAGCGTGTGCGACGAGGGCGTCAAGCCGATTTGAATCACGAAACCACGAAATACGAAAACTCGAAAGGAAAAACGGGTGGGTTTGAAGGGCTACTTTCGTGTTTTCGTTTGTCGTGTTTTCGTGATTCAATCCGGCTCCAGTTCAATTTCCTTCGACGGCACATGATCGCCGCGCACTAAGTAAACGCCGATGAGGATGATCGCGAAGCCGGCGAAGACTTCCCAGTTGTCGATCGCTTCGCCGGTGAGCATGCCGATGACGACGGCGATCACGGGGTTCACGTACGCGTAGGTGCCAACCTTGGCCGCGGAGATGTGGCCGAGCAGCCAGTTGAAGGCGATGAAGCCGGTGAGCGAGCCGACGATGAGCAGATAAAGGAACGCGCCGAGTGCGTGGACGTCGAAGCGCGCCAGGAAATCGGGCCATTCGCCGAAGCCGCTGCCGATCGCGACTTGAAGGACGCCGCCAAGGACCATTTGATACGCGGCCGACGTCAGGTGCGGCAGCTCCGGCGACAAATGACGTGAAAAGAGCGAGCCGAGCGCCCACGAGGCGGCCGACGCGAGGATTAGCAGGAAATGGTAGTCCTCAAGGAAGCTGATGCCGTCCTTCACCTGCGGTCCGAGAGCCATGACGATGCCGACAAAGCCAATCACGAGGCCGATCCAGCCGCGCAGGGAGAGCCTTTCGCCGTGAGGCCAAAGCATGCCGAGAAAGCCGATCCAGAGCGGCGTCGTGGCGATGAGGATCGCTGCCACGCCGCTGGGCACTTTTTGTTGGCCGAGGTTGATGAACAGATTGCCCATCGGAAACAAACAGATGCTGATGGGCAAAAGGCGCCAGAAATCGCGCATCGTCATCCCGAGGGATTGGCCGCGCGCGAACTGGTAGATCAGCAAGATGGCGCCGGCGATGATGAGCCGTGTGCCGCCGAAGAGGGCCGGCGGCATGGCCAGGTCTTGCATGGCGTAGCCGGTTGCCCGGTAGGTTGTGCCCCAGGTGAGATAGATCAACAGAAACGCCGTCGCGACGGCAAACGACGACGGCGGCGGTTCCTTGTGTTGGCTTTCAACGGCGGGATCGCTCATGACCACGCTATTGTATGTCGGCGAGCCACGGGGTTAATCCCCGTGGTAGGGAGTTTCATTCCACGGGGATAAACCCCGTGGCTCGCCGCGCGAATGCGCAATTCCCTTGACGTTGCGAATACGTAAGATTACCCTGCACCCGTTAGTCATGACTATCAACTGTCGCGTTGGAGCCGGCGCGTGGGCAACCTTTTTGCCGAAGACACATCGAGCTTGTTGGATAATTGGTGGATCTGGCTTCTCGGCGCCGTGGTCCTGTTTATCGCCCTGGCGTTGATCTTTCGCCACGCATTCCTGGTGCGGCTGCCGATCTGGATCTTGACGCACACGCTCTACCGCGTCCGCGCTCATGGCGTCGAGAACATCCCGGAAACCGGGCCCGCGCTGTTGGTATCGAACCACGTCAGCTACATCGATGCCTTCTTGATCCTCGCGACCCAGCGCCGCCGCGTCCGATTTCTGGTATGGGCGCCATTCCTCGGCGTCCCCGGCTTGCGCTGGATTTTGCGGCTCGCGCATGTGATTCCGATTCAGGGCAGCGCCGGGCCGCGCGCCATCATCACCGCGTTGCGCACGGCCAGCGAAGCGCTCGCGAAGGGCGAGGTCGTCTGCATCTTCGCGGAAGGCGGCATCACGCGCACCGGGTTCATCCTGCCGTTTCAGCGCGGCTATGAGCAGATCGTCAAGAAGAGCCCGGCGCCGATCATTCCGATTTGCGTCGATCACGTCTGGGGCAGCATCTTCAGCTATCAAGGCGGCAAGTTCTTCTGGAAGCTGCCCAAGCGTTTGCCGTACATCGTCCACGTCAACGTCGGCAAACCGCTGCCGGCGACGGCCGACCCGTTCACGGTGCGGCAAGCGATCCAGCGACTCTCAGCCGAGTCCGCGGTGCGACGTTCGTGCGAACGCAAGCCAGTGCATCGCGAGTTCGTGCGCCACGCCGTCGCGCATCCGCGCCGCTCGTGCATCCTCGATCAAAACGCCGCCAAGCCGGAACTCTCGTACAGCGAAGTGCTGGTCGGCGTCAAGGTGCTGCTCAAGCGCCTGAAGCCGCTGCTGGACAATGACGCCATCGTCGGCGTGTGGCTGCCGCCGGGCGCTGGCGGGGCGATGGCGAATATCATTCTCGCGTGTATGGGAAAAATATCGGCCAATCTCAATTACACGTCCGCGCCGAACATCGTGCAATCGTCAATCCGGCAATGCAATATCACCAAGATACTCACGTCGAAGCTCTTCACGCACAAGGTGCCGCTCGATCCCGGGCCTGGCGTCGAGCTCATCTATCTCGAGGAATTTCGCAAAAGCATCACGACAACCGAACGCGTCCTGGCGATGATCGGCATCTGGCTGATCCCCGGCTTCATCCACGAATATTGGCTCATGGGCCTCGGCGGACACAAGATCGACGACATTTGCACGATCATCTTTTCCAGCGGCTCCACCGGCGATCCCAAGGGCATCATGCTCACGCACGGCAACGTTGGCGCCAGTGTGGAGTCAACGGTCCAGGCGATCGATCCGACGCCGCAGGACCGCGTGCTGGGAATCTTGCCATTGTTTCACAGCTTCGGTTACACGGTCACGCTCTGGGTGCCGCTGCAAGTCGGCGCTTCGGTCGTGTATCATGCCAATCCACTGCAGACTCGCGAAATCGGCGAGCTGTGCAAGAAACACCAATGCACGATTTTCCTGTCCACGCCGACGTTCTTGCGAGCTTACCTCAGGCGTTGCGAGGCGGATGATTTCAGGACGGTCCGCATCCTCGTTTGCGGGGCCGAGAAATTGCCGCCGTCGCTGGCACAGGAGTTCAAGCAAAAGTTTGGCGTCGAGCCGATGGAAGGGTACGGCTGCACCGAGTTGTCGCCGGTCGGGGCGGTCAATGTGCCGGATTATCAGGAAGGCAACGTCAAGCAAGTGGGGCACAAGCTCGGCACGATCGGCCAGCCGGTTCCCGGCGTCGCGGCCCGAATAGTTCATCGCGAGACGATGCAAGATTTGCCGCAAGGACAAGAAGGCCTGCTGCTGATGTACGGCGCCAACGTCATGAAGGGTTATCTCGGCCGCGACGACTTGACGCAAAAGAAAATCGTGGACGGCGGCTGGTACGTCACGGGCGACCTGGCGTTTCTCGACGAAGAAGGCTTCATCACGATCACCGGCCGCGAGGAACGTTTCGCGAAGATCGGCGGCGAGATGGTGCCGCTGGAGAAGGTCGAAGAGGAGCTGCACGCGATCTTGAATACGACGGACAAGATTTGTGCCGTCACTGCGATTCCCGACGCGAAGAAGGGCGAGCGTATCGTGGTGTTGCATGTGCCATTGACGGACACGAATCCGAAGGATCTTTGGAAGAAGCTCAACGAACGCGGGTTGCCGAATATCTATATTCCGAGTCAGCGCGATTTTTATTCCGTGGCGGAGCTGCCGGTTTTGGGCAGCGGCAAGCTTGATTTGAAGAAGTGCAAATTGATGGCGCAAGAAGTCGCGAGGGGCGGCGCCGATTGAACCCTTCAAGCCCCAGGATGAGCGCAGCGATTCCTGGGGGTTGCAGCGGGCGCGACCCGTTTGCTCCGGGCACGACCCCCACCAATCGCTGCGCTCATGGTGGGGCTTGATGGCGCCATGTCACTGGAAAATTGCAGCGTCGTTCTGATTCAAACG
>DAIOGM010000441.1:0-6293 GCA_036745215.1 Gemmataceae bacterium | reverse complement strand
TGCATTCGCCAGGGCATGCGCGGCGGCGTCGTCGCGGCCAGCGTCACGTCGATCGCCGTATTGACGGCCACGCAGTTGCTGGAAATCCCGCCGGAACAACGCGCCGCGATTCAGAGCGGCGTTCAAGGTCATCTGTTGGCGTTGTGCAGCTCCGCGTTGCTGGTCGGCGTGTCCGCGACCTGGATTCGCGCCAACGAGAAGCGTTATCGCCACGTCGTTAGCCGCATTCCTTTCGTCGTCTACAGCGCCCGGCTCGCGTCGCCGATTCCCGCCGCCGTGCCCGCGGCATTGGACGGGCCGAAACGCGACAGCAAATTCGATTTTCATCTCGGTCCCTCGATCGGCAAGCTCGCCAATGTGATGCTCGTCAGCCCGGCGTGCAAAATCGTTCTCAACGCGGAGCCGGAAGCGCTGATCGGTCCCTTCAACGACTGGCTGGAACGCATCGACCCCGCCGACCGCGAGCTGGTCATCGCGTCGCTGGCGCAGTTGTGCCTGCAAAAACAACCCGTGACCTGCGAATATCGGCTCTTGACGCCGGACCAGACGCCGACGGCTGACGCGAAGCCCAAGCAATCGGCCGCCAATGTTCGCTGGCTGCGCGACACGATGACGCCGCACTATTCCGAAGAGGGACTCGTCGATGGCTGGGAAGGCCTGGTCGAGAACATCACCGATCAGCGCGCCCTGTCGCAAAACGTCCGCAAGATGACAAACATGCTGCAAGTCTTGCTGACGAACTTGCCGACCGGCGTCTACTTCGTGCAGGCGCCGCAGGGCTATCCGATCCTGGTCAACGCGCGGGCGCGCCAGCTTCTTGGGCAGCGCGAGGACCTGTCCGCGGGGCTCGATCAACTGAGCCGCGTGTACCGCCTGCATCGCACCGACGGCACTCCCTATCCATCCGAAGACTTGCCCGTGTGCAAGGCGCTGCGCACCGGCTCGGTGTGCAAGGCGAACGATATCGTCGTGCATCGGCCGGATGGCCGGCGCATTCCGCTCATCACGTGGGCGGCGCCGATCGATTTGAACAATGCCGGCGCTCCCGACGGGGCCGTCTGGGTGCTTGAAGATTGGAGCACGATGCAGCAGGCCGAGCAAGCCTTGCGCGAATCGGAGCTGCGGCTGCGCGCGGTCATTGAGACCATGGACGAAGGCGTGCTCGTGCACGATTCCGGCGGCGGCGTCATCGATTGCAATCCGGCCGCGTGCCGGATCCTCGGCTTGCCGCGCGAGCAACTGATTCGCCAGGGTGGATTGGCGCCGCAAGGAGGTTGCTTGCAAGAAGACGGCAGCATCTTTCCGCGCGACCAGCAGCCCGATCAGCGAGCGTTGCGCGATCAAAAGCCGGCGCGCGGCGTCATCCTGGGCTTGCCGCCCAGGGACGCGGGCGCCGTTCGCTGGTTGCTCGTCAATTCCTTGCCGCTGCCGATGGGCCCGACCATCAGCCCCAATTCGCGGCGGGCCCGCGTCGTCACGACGTTCGCCGACATCACCGAGCAGGTGACGGCCCGCGATTCGCTTCGCTTGACGCGCGACAAGTATCAGGGCCTCGTCGAAACGTTGCCCTTCATGCTTCAGCAGCGCGACAAGGATTTCAACATCATCTACGTGAATCCCGCCGCCATGCAAATCACGGGCTACTCGCGCGAGGAATTGACCGAGCCGGGTTTTTGCGAACGCGTCCTGTTGCCGGAAGATCTGCCCATCTATCAGTCGGCCGCGCAATCGGTCGCGCAGGGCGACTCCGCTCAAATCGAATTGCGCTTCCGCGCCAAGGATGGCACGGTCAAATCGGTGCTCGGCTTCTTTCATCCGAATCGGCTCGACGGCAAGATCGTCGGCGCCACCTGCCTGATCGTTGACATCACCATGCAGCGGCGTCTCGAGGCGGAGCTGCAGTTTGCCCGCCATCTGGAACTCGTCGGCCGGCTGGCGAGCGGCACCGTGCACGATTTCAACAACCTGCTCACCGTCCTCATGGGCATGGCCGGCCTCGCCAAGACCGAGCTGTCGCCCGATCATTCCGCCTGGCAATACCTGAGCCGCATCGAGGAAGTCGGCGAACAGGCCTCGCACCTGACCGGCCAGTTATTGACGTTCAGCAAGCAACGCCCGCGGGAATGCAAGGCCGTGGACATCAACGCGATCGTCACGCAAACGCTCAAGCTTGCCAAAAGTGTTTTGCCCGAAGCCATTGCCGTCGAGGCGCATCTGGAGTCGACTGCGCCGTTGGCGCTTGGCGACGAGACGGCATTCAAGCAAATCTTGATGAACCTCTGCCTCAACGCCGGCGACGCGATGCAACACGGCGGTACATTGACCA
Organism: Gemmataceae bacterium; assembly: GCA_036745215.1. Classification (GTDB taxonomy): domain Bacteria; phylum Planctomycetota; class Planctomycetia; order Gemmatales; family Gemmataceae; genus SIAQ01. The sequence continues at coordinate 3,967 of DAIOGM010000441.1, read as the reverse complement.
TTCGCACGGATCACGCCGCCCCGCCGACCAATCACGACGGCCATGCGTGGGTGCATCTCTCCATTCAAGACACCGGCATCGGCATGCCGGAGCACGTTCGCCAGCGCATTTTTGAGCCGTTCTTCTCGACGAAGGAACGCGGCACCGGTCTGGGCCTGGCGGTCGTGCAGCAGATCGTCAAGGAATTCGGCGGCCGCTTCGACGTGTGGAGCGAGCAAGGCGTCGGCACGCGCTTTGATATTTGGCTGGTGCGCGAAGCGGTTGATTAAAGTAGTCATCACGCTCCGCGTGATGGATTGGCGTATTAAAGTAGTCATCACGCTCCTCGTGATGAAGTTGGGGCCAATTCGCAAACGACCAAATCCGTCTGTAAGTTGAACCAAACTCCATCACGCGGAGCGTGATGACTACTTTTGGCGGAGCCTGGGACGCAGCAGAAAATCGTCTGTGAGTTGAGCCGAACTCCATCACGCGGAGCGTGATGACTACTTTACCGCCCGGAGTTGCACACTATTCACGATGCGTTCGACGTCGCGCTGCAGATTGACAAGATCATTCGGCGCCAGCCGCGCCGTCAACGTCACGCCGAAGTTGCCCTGCCGCGCCACGTAATACTGCATGACAACGCGTTCCTTGGCGATCTCTGCTTCGACCGCGAACATCTCCATGCCGCCGGGCAGCGCACGCAGCTTGTCGCTGCGGAACACTTTCGCTTTTTCCTTGACGAGCCATTGCTGCGTTTCTTGCATGAACTGGAAACCCGTGGGCGTCGCCGACGCGGGCGTGAGCGTCACCAGGAGGCCGCTGCCGCGTTTTTCGTCAATGCCGATTTGCTTGTCATTGAAGCCCGCGAGCCGCCAGTTGCGCGGATAGACGAATCGCGCCCCGATGCGCGGATGATCGAACAACAACAGCGTGTTGTCCGCGTTCGGCTCCAGCGTCAGGCCGCGCAAGGCAGCGTCGCCGACTTCTTTCGTGAACGGCGCGGGGGAGCGCGTCATGACAAACGTGCCTTCGATTTTTCCGGTCGGCTTGCCGCTCTTGTCGATGAGATGATGCGTTCCCTTGACGTAGACGTAACTGAGGAAGTTGGCGTCGAGATCGACATAAAAGGAGCCGCGCAGTTCGTGTAGAGCTTGACCGTCCTCGCCGACGCCCTCGACGCGGCCTTCGAAGTTGACGTGGGCATTCCGCCGGCCCAACAGCGTCGTGATCTTTTCGAACGTGCAAACGATCTCCGCCTTGCCGAGCTTTTCAACATCGGTCAGCTCTTGCACCGCGCCGTTGTCGGCGCGCCAGCGATCGCCGATGCGGACCGCGGCCGATGGGAACAACCCCGCGAGAGCCGGCGCAAACACATCGGTGCGAACTAGCTCGATTTCTCCAGGCGTCAACGGCCCCGACGGGCAGAACGGCACCTCGTACTGATTGTGCCTCAGGATGACGAGCCGCGCCGCCTCGGGCCGCAACTTGCTGAATTGCTCTTCCTCGCCGACCTTGCGATCGAACTCGAGCTGGCGATAGAAACGCACCGTCCGCTCGACCTGGCGGTCCGCATTGACTTGCAGGATGCGTTCATCGTAGTTGATCGCGCTTTTGCCCGCGACCTTGAGCGGCTTCGGATTGGCGTCCTTGGAGCCTGCCGAGATCGACAACATGCCGGTGATGTCAACCTGACAGGTGACGTGGTATTGCGCGTCCTTGACGAAGCTCTCCGTCAAGCGAACCGCGTCGCCCGGTTGGCCGAGGGCGGACGACGCCAGCAATATCAACAGACACGACGATTGCATGATGCTGCTCCTTGACAGAGCCTGACTCATTCGCGAAGATGTGGCTCCGAATGAAATTCTAAACGCCCGGCCGGCCCAACCTGAAGAGCACGCGGTGGATTCGCGTTTGAATTCGGCGCCGCGTCGCCAAGACGTGCGGGTTGTGACGGATAGGTAAGAGAACAAATTGGCACAACCGAGGGAAAACCGCATGCCAGCATCTGCCACACTTTACGATCGCCTTGGCGGCGTTTATGCCATCGCGACCGTCGTGGATGATTTCATCGATCGCGTCATGGCCAATCCCATTCTCAACGCCAACCCAAAGGTGAACGAGGCCCATCACAAGGTCACGCCGCCCGGCTTCAAATACCTCGTGACGGAGATGGTTTGCTGGGCCACCGGCGGGCCGCAAAAATACTCGGGCAAATCGATGTACGATTCGCACGCGCACCTCGATATCACGGAAAGCGAATGGCAGGCGTTCCTGAAGGACGCGCGCGATTGCTTCGCCAAATTCGGCGTGCCCGCGCAAGAGCAGGGCGAATTACTGGCGATCATTGACAGCACGAAGAAGGACATTGTGCTGAAGCCTGGGAAATAACGCAAACTGGCGAAGTCAATTAAGATCTCACGCCAAGGCGCAAAGGCGCAAAGATATAATGGGTGCGGAACTCAGAATCGCGTTGGCCGTCAATTCCTAGCTTTGCGGCTTTGCGCCTTTGCGTGAGCATCAATTGGCCTAGCCTGTGCGCCGGCATTTTGGCAAGATATCGCAAATCGCCTCGACGCGTTCGAATCGTGAGCAAGGATGCCCATGCACGCCGACGTCGCCGCTCCACCGACGCCAACTCGACGCTCGTATCGACGCCTGCTGATCGGCGTCGGCCTGGCGGCGCTCCTCCTTTGGCCCGGCTGGCAAGTCGGCCGTGTCCTCCTCGGCGCCAACTTTCATGAAGTCATCCCCGGCAAGCTCTATCGCGGCGCTCAGCCCTCCGGCAAAGCGCTCGAAAACCTCGTTCATTCACACAAGATTCGCACCGTGCTCAACGTGCGCGGCTGCTGCTATCCCGATCAATGGTATCTCGATGAAGCCGAGGTCTGCGAACGACTCGGCGTCAACCTCGAAGACATCTGTTTCTCCGCGGTGCATCTGCCGTCGCGGCACGAGCTGCGCATGTTGATCGAGGTGCTGGAGCGAGCCGAGCAGCCGATCTTCGTTCACTGCCGCCACGGCGCCGACCGCACGGGCATCGCGAGCATGGCGGCTCAGCTCCTGCTCGTCGATGACACCTACGAATCCGCTCATCATCAACTCAGTCTCCGTTATGCCCACGCGCCGATCGGCAAGACCACGATGCTCGATCGATTTGTGAAGCTCTACGCCGACTGGCTGCAACAAACGGGCAAAGAGCACACGTCGGCGAACTTTCGGCAATGGGCGACGCACGAGTATCGGGGCGGCTGGTGCGACGCGCAATTTGTGAAGGTCGAACGTATCGCAGCCGAGCCGCGGATTGGCGAGACGCTGCAATACGCCGTCGCCGTCAAGAACACCGGGCCAACCGCGTGGCAGTTTCGGCCGACCAGGACCGCGGGACATCACGTCACCTTCAAGGTCGTTGACGACAAGCACAACATCATCATCGAAGGCCGGGCCGGCATGCTCGACAAACGCGTCGAGCCCGGCGAAACGATTGAAGTCGTGATGATCGTGCCGCCGCTGGCGAAGGTCGGCTATTATCGTCTCATGGTGGACATGATCGAAGAGGGACACTGCTGGTTTCATCAGACCGGCTCGGACATGTGGGAAGAGGAGCTGATCATTCGTGAGTAAATACATCCGCATCGCCGTCAGCGTGGTTCTTTTGGCCGTCATCGCCTGGCGGACCGACTGGAACGTCGTCGGCGAAAAGTTCGCGAACCTCAACGTCTGGCTGTGGCTCGCCGCCGTCGGCGTCCTTCTCGCCGCCCAGCTTGCCAGCTCCAAACGCTGGCAGCTCTTCGCCAGGGAGCTGCGCTTCGAGCGCAGCATGGCGCAATACTGCGCCTATTACCTCATCGGCATGTGGTTCAACCTGTCGTTGCCGACCTCCGTCGGCGGCGACGTGGTGCGCGTCTGGTATCTCGACAACAAGTCGGGCCGCAAGCTGGCGGCGCTGGCGAGCGTGTTTCTGGAACGCGTCAATGGCCTGTTG
>DAIOGM010000440.1:0-6314 GCA_036745215.1 Gemmataceae bacterium | reverse complement strand
CAGTTGTTGCCCGAGCAGGCGAATTTTGTAGCGGAGCCTGGTAAGGGATTGCAGCGGACGTCCAAGGTGGGCAGTTATAAGCCAAATTGCCTGGGTTTGTACGACATGCACGGCAATGTGGGCGAGTGGTGCGACGATGCGGAGAAGGGTGCCGACGGTGCCTCGCTTCGGGTGTACCGGACCGGCTGCTGGGACCGCGGCCCCGAAAGCAGTCGGGCGACGAACCGCGACGCGTATTTGCCGTCGGCTCGACACTTTAACCTCGGCCTGCGCGTGGCCCGCGTTCGCGTCGGCACTTCCGACACCGACCGCCGCGCCGCCGAGTGGGTGCTGTCGATCGGCGGGTCCTTGACCGTCCGCGCGGATGGAAAGATTCTGAAACTCAAAAAGGGTGACCGACTCCCGGCCGGGTCGTTCGAGGTCAACGATCTGAGCCTGATGCACGTGAAGGAAGTTGACGACTCGACCATCGAGAATCTGAAATCGACGCCGAAGGTTGCACTCAGCTTGCGTCTGCATGACAACAAGAAACTCGGCGACGCGGGGCTGGCCAAGTTGGCGACCTATCCGGGGTTCGCCGACATTGGCAACCTGACGCTGAACGATACGGCCGTCACCGAAGCCGGCTTCGAACAGGTCACGAAGTTCAAGGCCCTGACGGAACTGCACATCGGCGCGAGCCGGGTTTCTACAGCAGCACTCGTTCCCTTGCGTGCCATGAATCTCCATAACGTGACGCTGTATGAGTGCCACAACCTCGGCGACGAGGCGATGGCCGAGCTGGCGCGTTTCCCCCGGTTGGAAAACCTCACACTCTCGTACATCCCGATTACTGACGCGGGCCTCGAGAACCTTGCGAAATGCAAGACCCTTCGCTCGCTGGTCGTCAAGAATTGTGCCGAACGAGCGATCTACTTGAAGCGCACGCCGATTACGGAGAGCGGCGTCAAGAAGCTGGCGGCCGCCCGGCCGGACTTGCGCATCGTGTGGGACGGCGGCGTGATCGACCCTGCGCGCTACACCAACACCCTCGGCATGGAGTTCGCCCTCGTCCCCAAGGGCAAAGCCTGGCTCGGCGGCGGCAGCGGCAAACCGGGTGACAAGGAACTCGAGTTCAAGGAGGACTTCTACCTCGGCGTCTACGAGGTCACGCAAGAAGAATGGGAGAAGGTAGTAGGCGCTAACCCGAGCTTCTTCTCTCGAAAGGGAGGAGGCAAGGACGTTGCCAAGGACGTGACCGATGCAGAACTCAAGCGTTTTCCCGTGGAGTCGGTCTCCTGGCTCGACACCCAGGTGTTTCTGGAAGAACTGAACCGGCGCGACAAGCAAGACGGGTGGGTATATCGTTTACCGACAGAAGACGAATGGGAATACGCCTGTCGAGGCGGCCCAGCGGTCACGCGAGTTGACCATTCCTTCGACTTTTATCTCAAAAAGCCCAGCAATCAGCTGCTGCCCGACCAAGCCAATTACCGACAGCGCGACGGGCAAACTCAACCCTGCAAAGTAGGCACTTACCCACCGAACCGATTGGGATTGCACGATATGCACGGCAACGTAGCGGAATGGTGCAACGATGACACGACGGATGCCAAAGGAATCCGGGTCAGGCCGTACCGGGGCGGCGCTCACTGGTTCCCGCCCCTGCAAGCACGAGCCGCACACCGCCAGACGATGGCGCCTGATGCTACGGGAAGAAACAGCGGCCTGCGCGTGGCTCGCGTTCGCGTCGCTAATCTGCCGCGGTACAAGAACAGCCTCGGCATGGAGTTCGCCCTCGTCCCCAAGGGCAAAGCCTGGCTCGGCGGCGGCGGCGGCAAGATGGGCGACAAGCCAGTCGAGTTCAAGGACGATTTCTTCCTGGGTGTCTACGAGGTCACACAGGAGGAGTGGACGAAAGTCATGGAGGCGAACCCCAGCGATTTCACTCGAAAAGGCCGTGCCCAGGGCGCCGTGGACAAGATTGTCGACGCGGAGCTGAAACGGTTTCCCGTCGAAAACGTGTCGTGGGATGACTGCCAGGTGTTCATCGCCAAACTGAACAAGTTGACGGAGGAAAGCGGCTGGCGCTATCGCCTGCCCACGGAAGAGGAATGGGAGTATGCCTGCCGGGGTGGTCCTCAGGCCGATCGATCCGAAAGTGCGTTCTACTTTTACCTCGAGAGGCCGGCGAACTCCCTCTTGTCCGGGCAAGCCAACTTTGGCTTACACGCCGACGAGTTGAAGAGGCCCAGCAAGGTGGGCTCGTTTGTGCCGAACCGGTTGGGTTTGTACGACATGCACGGCAATGTGCGGGAATGGTGCGCCGACGAACTCTCGCTCGATCCGAAGGGCGTGCCCCGCCGCGCATCGCGTGGCGGGAGTTTCAATCGGTCGCCTGAATTCAGCTGTGCCAAACATCGCTATGAGGCTTCGCCGGACAACCGCGTCAACAGTGACCACGGCCTGCGCGTGGCCCGCGTTCGTATCGCCCCGTTGCCGCCGCCGACATTCGCCGCCGCTCCATTCGACGAGAAGCAAGCGAAAGCACATCAGGACGATTGGGCGAAGTATCTGGGCCGCAAGGTCGTCGAGGCCAATAGCCTCGACATGAAAATGACGCTGATTCCGCCGGGCAAGTTTCTCATGGGCTCGCCGGAGAACGACAAGCAAGCGGTGAACGGCGATTACCAGGGAAAGCCAGCCGAGAAGCCGCAGCACGCGGTGGAATTGACGCGGCCGTACGTCATCGCCGCTCACGAAGTCACGCAGGAACAATTCCAGAAAATCCTGGGCCGCAATCCGAGCGCCTTCTGCGCCAAGGGGCGCAAGGCCAACGAGGCGACTGGACTGGACACGGGCAAGCTGCCGGTCGAGATGGTGAGCTGGTACGACGCCATCGAGTTTTGCAACAAGCTCAGCCTGAAGGAAGGCAAGCAGCCGTATTACGAGCTGAGCTTTGCGGTTCGCGGCAAGGACGGCGCCATTTCCACGGCCGATGTGAAGGAACTGGGCGGCGCCGGTTACCGGTTGCCCACCGAAGCGGAATGGGAACACGCCTGCCGGGCCGGCACGCAATCGCCTTATTCGTTCGAGTTTACCTTTGCGACGAACAAGCAGTACGGCTGGTTCGGGTACGACAGCGGTCGGCCCCATGGGGTCGGCGAGAGAAAGCCGAACGCGTTTGGCCTCTTCGATATGCACGGCAATGTCTTCGAGTATTGCTACGATTGGCTGGGCGATTATCCCGCGAGCGCCGTGCAGGATCCGCGCGGGCCCAGTTCGGGAAGCGATCGCCTGGTGCGTGGCGGCTCCTGGAATTACCTTACCCAGTACAGCCGGTCGGCGTTCCGCCAGGGCCAAAAGCCGGGCAGCCGTTACGAGACCACCGGGTTCCGTGTGGTGCATTCGGCGCCGATGGCTGAAGCAACGAGCGTCGTCGCCGACCCCGTCCGCCGCGCCGCCGAGTGGGTGCTGAAGGATCGTGGACCGCGACATCGGTCGTATCTGACTCTGATCATCGCCGGAAAGTTCGTTCACCTCACGACAGGCGACCAGGTCCCCGTTGGTCCCTTCGAAGTTCGGCAAATCAGCATCTCGGGATTGGGAAAGGGTGAGTCGGCTGTTGCCATCGACAACCTGACCAAATTGCCCACCACCGATCTCCGCATTTATCACTCTGCCGGGATCGGTGACGAGGAGCTAGCGGCGCTGGCCAATCATCGCAGCTACCAGAATCTCAAGGACCTGGTCATGAACACGGTTGGTGTGACTGAGCGAGGCCTGCCTCATGTCGCGAAATTCACCAAGCTGGAGAACCTTGTTCTGGGGCTCGCGCCTGTGTCCGCGAAGGAACTCGCCCAGCTTCGCGGATTGCCTCTCAAAGGCCTGACCATGTTCATTTGCAAGACCGTCGACGACGCCGCCATCGCCGAGGTGAGCGCGTTTCCTGGCCTGAAACGGCTGTCACTGGCGGAGCTGCCGATGACCGATCAATCTCTGGAACATTTGGCGAATTGCAAGACCTTGGAATCGCTCACATTCGCACGGATGAAGTTCTCGGAGGCAGCGCGCAAGAAACTGGTCACCGCCTTGCCAGGCTGCAAGATCATTTGGAGCGGCACCGTCGAGCCCGCCATTGCCGACGACCCCGACCGCCGCGCCGCCGAATTCGTGCTGTCGATCAGCGGGGCCATTCAAGTCAACGAACTGCCGCGCACCCTCACAGCGCTTGCCGACGTTCCTTCCCGGCCGTTCGAACTCACCGGTGTAATGTTGCCAAACGGCAAGAAGGTGACCGACGACGACATGGCTAACTTCAAGGGTTGCAAGGACCTGACGCTGCTGAATCTGGGCTTCACCCATGTCAGCGACGCCGGCCTGGCCAATTTCAAGGACTGCACGAAGCTCACGGCCATTCATTTAGCCGGTTGGGGGATGACCGACGCCGGTTTGGGCCACTTCAAGGATTGCAAGGCACTCAGCACACTGTCCCTGTACGATCTCAAAATATCAAGCGTGGGCCTGGCTCACTTTAAGGATTGTAAGAAGCTGACGATGTTGGATTTGCGCGCCACCGCGTTGACCAACGCGAGCTTGGAGCCGTTCAAGGATTGCAAGGACCTCAAGGTGTTGAATCTGCAAGCTACGGGGGTGCACCCGGCGGAACTGGCCCACTTCAGGGCTTGCAAGAAGCTCGATTACCTGAATCTGGATCGCACGATCGTCAACGACGCCGGGCTCGTCCATCTCAAGGACTTGGCGAACTTGACCCAGCTTGACCTGACTAGCACGCGTGTGACCGATGCGGGGCTGGCGCATCTCAAGGGACTAAGCAAGTTGCAAACGCTGGGCCTGAAGCTGACGAAAGTTAGCGCCGACGGCCTGAAGAAACTCGCCGCGGCGCTTCCCAAATGCAAGATCGAATCGGACCACGGCACGTTCGGGCCGAGCAAATAAATAACCGGAGGGGTCGTGGCCAAACCCAACGTGTAAATTGGAACGAGTGTGTTCGGCTACTTGACCGCGCGCCTGAGTCGCGATCTCCTTGTGTCGGCGTGCCAGCAGGCGACCCAGGAATGGTGGGCCCATGAGCGCCCGAGATTTGACCTGTAAATGTCGATTATTGTTATTCGGGAAGCGGCCAACGAAGGGCCGAGTCATGCGTGTTAACTCAATTCCGGAGTCACATTCCTTTTTCGATGGGACGACGCTTATTATGCGACACCAAACGGCGATCACATTCCTGACACTATCCGCATTGCTCATGTCCGCTACCGCGGGGCGCGCCCAGGAAAGCGATTTTTTCGACCCGGAATTCTCGAACTGGCTCGGCGCCAAAGAATACTGGTCCTACAAGGAAGGCGTATTGATCGCCACTGCTCCGAAGGGGGTGACGAGAACTGGCCCGAAGACGGTTGGCACGCCGGCCACTTTCCTGGTCAGCAAGAAGGCGTATGGCGATTTCGAGTTGTCGTTCAAAGTTCGCGTTGGGCGCAAGGCATTGAGCACGACGGCTGGCGTGCAGATTCGCAGCACGCTGGTTGATCGCGATAATTTTCAAGTCACTGGGCCGCGCGTCCTCTGGGGCGAGAGCGGCAGCATCTATGGGGAGAAATTCGGCAGAGGGTATGTCAAAAAAGTCTCCAAGCTGAAAGGCGCCCTCGCCGTGGATGAGCGGGACTTCATCGATTACTTCATCACGGCCGTCGGCAAGCGCGTCACCGTCAAATATGGCGGCGTTACCACGATTGACGAGACCTTTTCCCAACTTCCCGCGAGCGGCGTCATCGCCTTGCATATGGGAGGACATACGTCGAGCGATTATTTGATTCGCGACATCCATTTCCGAGACCTGAGCAAAGACGCGAAAGTGGCCATCAAGCCGGCGATCAAAGAGCCAGCCAACCCCGCGCCGCCGCGTTACTCCGCCGAGGCGACCGAGCTCCTCGCCGGTATCTCGGCTCCCTACTGGCTGGACAATCGCGACGTTCCCGCGGGCGACGTGAAAACCGCGACGCGCCTCATCAAGGCCAACGATCCGAAGGTTCGTGAACTCGCCAAGATGGCGGTTGATCTTTATGCTCTCGCCCAAATGCGAACGGAGCAGGGGCGGAAAACGCTTGCTGCGCTGCAAACGCAGGTCGAGATCGGCGCGCCACTCGCTTTCGCCAAACGCATCGCCAGCGGCGACACCAATCCGGGCGCCGCCAAGATCATCGAAGACTTGATGGGCGACAAGGTTCAGGACGAATTCAACAAGGTCTACCTGCTAACCTATCTGGGCATGGACCAATCCGCGAAGTTGCGTGGCAAGCTGCAGGCTCTCGCTGAGG
>DAIOGM010000439.1:0-6316 GCA_036745215.1 Gemmataceae bacterium | reverse complement strand
TCAACGGCTTGAGCGACGTTTATAGCCTGGGGGCGACGCTGTTCACGATTCTCACGGGTCGGCCATCGGTCGAGGATTCGCTCGCGCCGGGGCAGGATAAAGTCGATATGGTCAAGCTGCAAAAGAAGGTCTGCGTCGGCGACGTGCTGCGGCCGCGGCAGCTCAAGTCCGACGTCGATCGCGCCCTGGAAGCGATCGTGATCAAGAGCATGGCGCTGCGGCAGCACGATCGCTATCCCAATGCCCGCGCCATGGCCGAGGATCTGGAACGTTGGCTTGCCAATGAGCCAGTCAGCGCGTATCCGGAGCCGATCACGGTGCGAACACGGCGCTGGGTGAGCAGGCATCGCACGCTCGTGTCCGGAATGGCGGCAGCGCTGCTGGTCGGTCTATTTAGCTTGGGGGCTGCGACGGTGTTTTTCGCGGATCAGCGCAACAAACTTGCTGAGGCGTATGTGGATTTGGAGAAAGAGAAGAAGACGGCCGATGATGCTAAGGAATTTGCGGAGAAGGAAAAGGCGGCCGCCGACGTCGCCAGGAACAACGCAATAAAAAAGGAAGCCGAAGCGATCAATGCCAGAGAAGCGGAGAGGATTACCAACAAGAAACTATTGGATACGCAAGCTGATCTAGTTAAAGCTCGCGAGAAGGCAGACAAGGCAAAGCTATTCGCCGAAAAGGCAAAAACGGTCGCAGAAGAGGCCCGCGACAACGAGACGAAAGCCCGCAAGGACGCCGAGCGCGCCCGCGATGAGCGCGCCAGCACGTTCGCGTTGAACACGACCATGCTCGCGCAGAGCCGATGGAACGAAGGACAAGTCGTGCTCGCCAACGATATGCTCGAACAGGTGCCCGACAAATTTCGCCTGGGCGGCTGGCACTTCTTGCGCCGCCAGTTCGAAGGCAGCTACGCCACCCTGTACGGCCACCTCGACGGCGTTCGCCGCGCGGCGTTCAGCCCCGATGGCTTGTTGATCGCGTCCGGCGGCGCCGATGGGAAGTTGAAGTTGTGGGACGCCCGCACCGGCAAGAATCTGCTGACGCTTGACGCGATCGGCGTCTTCGCGTTCAGCCCCGACAGCCAACGTCTGGCCGCGGCAGGCGCCAACGGCTCGCTGACGTTGCGCGACGCCCGCAGCGGCAAGGTCGTGACGACGCGCGACAAGCTGCACGCGGAGGAAATCACCAGCGTCGTCTTCAGCCCCGACGGTCAACGCGTCGCCACCGGCAGTCAGGACGGCACCATCCAGTGGTGCGACGTCGCGACGCTCGAAAAATCCGTCGCCGCCAAGAAATCGCACGTCAGCGGCGTCACCTCGCTGTCGTACAGTCCCGACGGCAAACAACTGGCCTCGACCGGCCTCGACAAGACGCTCATCGTCTGGAACACCGACAACGGCGAACGCCTGCAAACGTTCATGCGGCAAACCAACGGCATCGGCGGCGTCGCGTTCAGCCCCGACAGCAAACACCTGGCATTCGTAAAAGGCGATGATCAGACGATCAAGCTCTGGAAGACCGACGCGCTCGGCACGGATATTCCCACTTTCGCCGGCAAACACGGCAGCGACATCACCAGCATCGCGTTCAGCCCCGACGGCCGGCGTCTGGCATCCACCAGCTTCGACGGCGGGGTCAAAGTTTGGGACGTCGCGACCGGCAAGGAGCTTGCCATGTTGCGCGGCCACGCGAAAGTCGCCCGCAGCGTCGCGTTCAGCCCCGATGGCCAGCGTCTCGTCTCCGCCGGTGACGATCGCGTCGTCAAGCTGTGGGAACTCATCTCCGGGCAAGAGACGCAGACGTTCTCGGAGCAGCTCAAGGCAGTCGCGTCGGTGTCGTTCAGTCCGACCGATAATCAGCACCTCGCATCCGGCGGGTGGAACGGCGTCATCAAGGTTTGGAATGCCACGACCGGCGCGGAAGTCTGGTCGCGCAAGGCCGCTCACGCTTCCGAAGTGTTGAGTGTCGCCTACAGCGCGGACGGCAAACGCCTCGCATCGGGCGGGCAGGACGGCAAGATCAAACTCTGGGACGGCGAAACGGGCAAGGAACTGCCGCTTGCCATCAAGGGGCATGACGGCGCCGTGAAGTGCGTCACTTTCAGCCGCGATGGCAAACGGCTTGCGTCGGGAGGCGGCGACAAAGATCCATCCGTACGCGTCTGGGACGCCGACAAGGGAACCGAAACGTGGTCGCGCAAATCGAACCAAGACATCACCAGCGTTTCCTTCAGTCCCGATGGCAATCGCCTTGCATGGGCAGACGGCGGCGGCATTGTCACAGTCTGGGACCTGCGCGAAGGCGGCAAAGAGGTGTTAACGATTCCAGCCCACACCAACGGCATCACCACCGTGGCGTACAGTCCCGACGGCGAGGCGCTCGTCTCGGCCGGGCAGGATGGCCGCGTGTCGTTGTGGGACGCCGACAACGGCCAGCTTCTCGTCAACTGCAAGGGACACAGCGGCGGCGTCATGGGCATCGCGTTCAGCCGACAGGGCCGGCGACTTGCATCGGCCGGCAAGGACGGCACGATCAAGCTTTGGGACGCGCGGACCGGGCACGATCTGAAGACGTTCCACGGCCATGGCGACCTCGTCACCTGCGTCGCGTTCAGCCCCGACAGCACGCGCGTGGCGTCCGCGAGCCTCGATCGCACCGTGAAAATATGGGACACCGCGACGGCTCGCGACCTCGTCCGTTTCGCCGGGGAACATACCAAGGCGATCACCGGCCTCGCGTTCAGCAAGGACGGCAAACGCGTCATCAGCCGCGATGAATCCAAGAAGGCCATCGTCTGGAGCGCGGACGACGCCAAGGTCGTTCCCGACGTCGAGGCCCCCGCGATCTCGGATTCGCCGGCCGCCATCAGTCCCGACGGTAAGAAGCTGGCGTTGCCGTTCGCGAACTGGTTCTATGTCATCGAACTGGAGCCGTCGAAGGACGAAGCCGACTATCGCGAACGCATGAGCCGATTGAAGTCGTGGTGGCACGAGCAACAGGCGGGCCGCTTTGAGAAGGATCAAGCGTGGTACGGCGCCGCGTTCCACTGGAGCTGGGCGCTCAAGGGAAATGCGAGCGAGGAGAACCGCAGCCGATTCAACGCGGCGTGCAAGAATTTGAACGAACGCGAGGTCGCGGTTTTGATGCGGCAGGCGGGGCTGTCAAAGTAGTCATCTCGCTCCGCGAGATGGAGTTGAGCTTCATTCGCAGAAGGAACCAACCGTCTGTGGACGATACCCATCTTCATCACGCGGAGCGTGATGAGTACATTGAAATCGCAGTGGACCGCAATTCCATCTCACGGTACGATAAGCACATCCTTTCGAGTGCCCGCCTAGGAGTGCGCTCATGTCCGAACCGACCTCGTTCGAGGATCTCATTCGGCGCGTCCGCGCCGGCGATCAAGACGCGGCGACCGACCTCGTCAAGCGCTATGAGCCGGCCATCCGCCGCGCGGTGCGCTTTCGTTTGTCCGACACGCGGCTCGTGCGTTTGCTCGATTCGATGGACATCTGCCAGTCGGTGTTCGCCAGCTTTTTCGTACGCACCGCGGCGGGGCAGTTCGACATCGAGAACCCGGAACAATTGATGAAGCTGCTGGTCGCGATGGCGCGCAACAAGCTTTCCAAGCAGGTGCACGGCCAGCAGGCGCAGCGGCGCGACTATCGCCGCGTGCAGACGGGGGAGATCGACGAGGGCCAGTTCGCCGCGGCCGACGCGACGCCGAGCCAGTACGCTGCTGGCAATGAGCTGTTGCGCGAGGCCGAGAAGTTGATGACGCCGGAGGAGCTGCAGTTGCGCGAGTTGCGCAAGGAAGGGCTCGACTGGTCCGCGATCGCTCAGCAACTTGGCAGCACGCCGGAGGCGCTGCGGAAGAAGCTGACGCGGGCGCTGGACCGCGTGGCGACCGAGTTGCAATTGGATGACTACACCGATGAATGAGCGGGTGGATCACGACGAGTCGGTTCCGCCGGGTCTGATTTCCGCCCTTGTCGATGAACAGCGGCGCTCCTGGCAAAACGGAGAGCGCGTCCTCGTGGAGTCCTTTTTGCCGCGCGTTCCCGGCCTGAACGCCGACCGCGCCGGCCTGCTCGATCTGATCTATAGCGAAATCGTATTGCGAGAAGAAGTCGGCGAGCGTCCGACGCCGCGCGAATACCTCGAGCGATTTCCCCATCTGCGCGACGAGCTCACCTTGCAATTCGAAGTCGATCGCGCGCTCAATCTCGAACTCCTCACGGAACAACAGCCGCCGGTTGAAATGGCGAAGAGCGAGCCGCCGGTGGAGAAGGCGATCGTTGAAACACCGCTCGAGCCTTTCTTCGGCATGCGCTGGCCGGACCTTCCAGGCTATGAAATCATCGGCATCCTCGGCCGCGGCAAGCGCGGCGTCGTTTACAAGGCGCGCCGGCGCGACACGGGACGCGTGGACGCCGTCAAGGTCGTCTTGACGGGAATCGCCGCCGAAACCGGTTGGCTGCGCGGGCTGCGCACGGAAGTCGATGCCTTCATGCGATTGCGGCAAACGCATTTCGTGGCTGTGCATGAAATCGGCATCCTCGACGGCCGGCTTTTCATCGCCATGGAGCTGCTCGAAGGAAGCGTGGCGGCGCGGCTCGCAAACGGCGCCGTCGTTGATCCGCGCCAGGCGGCGCAGTGGCTGACGGCGCTCGCCCGGGCGATTCATGAGGCACACCAGCGCGGGCGGGCGCATCGGAATTTGAAGTTGTCCAATGTGCTGATAGCGTCGAACGACGTTGTCAAGATTTCCGACTTCGGCGTGGAGCGCGGCGAACCGCCGAGCCAATCGGAGCCGCGATCGCCGGATTGGCTGCCGCCGGATACGGACCAGGTGGACGGCGCCCCGAAGGGCTCCGATCAGGACATCTACGCGCTGGGCGCCGTGCTGCACGAATTGCTGACGGGCCGGCCGCCCGATGCAGAGACGCCTGCCAAGTTGCCGCGCGGCCTGGACGCGATTTGTTATCGTTGCCTGCACGAGAATCGGCGTCGCCGCTATGCGAGCGCGGCGGCCCTGGCGGCGGACCTGCAGGCGTATCTGGCGGACAAGCCCATTCGCGCCCGCCGGCGCGGATGGTTGGAAGGCGCGACGCGCGGCATCGGCACTCGCATTGCGTGCCTTTCCTGGTATGGGCTGATTGTGTTGGCGCTCGCCGCCTTGGTTGTCGGCGTCTTGTGGTCGCATGCGCTCGTGATTGCCGGCGTCGCCGTGCTCTGTTTCCTGTCCGGAATCTCGTGTTGCCGTGCATTCATGATCCGGCGGCACGAGGAAATGCAAGCGGAGCGGACGATTGCGCTGCGCACATCGGCGCGGCGGGCGCGGCTGTTCGATTTGTCGAGCCGGCTCATCCGGAACGAGCGCGCGGAAAATGCGTTGCCGTTGATTCTCGAAACCGCGCTTTGGCTGGTCGATGCGGAGCGGGCCATCGTTTTTCATCTCGACGCGGAACGCCACGATTTGGTGGCGCGCTCGAAAGGCCAGGAAATTCGTGTGCCGATCGGCGGCGGCATCGTCGGCGAAGCGGCCAAACAGGGCGAGGCGATTCATGTGCCCAATCCGGAAGCGGACTCGCGATTCGATGCGGCGCTCGATCGGCGCACCGGCCAGAAGACGCGCAATCTCGTGGCGGTGCCGGTGCGAAATGCGATTGGCGCGGTCGTCGGCGTCATTCAGTTTGTCAACAAACGCGACGGCTCATTCAGCGACGACGACATTGCATTGCTGGTCGAATTTTTTGCCGCGATCGGCGGGGCGATCGAGAAGCCGATGGAAGCGGACAAGGTCCCAAAGTAGTCATCACGCTCCGCGTGATGAAGTTGGGCGTAACTCACAGACGAATTGGATCGACTGCGAAGGCTGAACAACTCCATCACGCGGAGCGTGATGACTACCATAAATGCAACGGGCCGCGATCCCTCACGATCGCGGCTCGTACTCATTTGATCATACCGCTTGCGAATTACTTGCGCGGCGACGTCGTCGTATTCCCCGCGGAAACCGGCGGGCCGATGGAGGTCGGCAGCGGTTCCACGGTGATCCAGCCGGTCGATGGTTGGATGCTGCTGGTATTGCTCGATGGCGATTGGGCTTTGAACTCAATCGCCGGAACGAACGGGCGGCTGGGGTTGGTGTTGAGGCTGCTGGCGGCCGTCGGCGCCTTGAATTCAACCTTCGGACCAACCTGAGGAACCGGCGGGCTCACGATCACGCTGGCGCTGCGCACCTGGCCTGGACGCTCGGCCTCGGTGGGAACAACGTATTCCGTGCGATCGGCGAACGTATTCGACAGGATGT
>DAIOGM010000438.1:0-6330 GCA_036745215.1 Gemmataceae bacterium | reverse complement strand
GCCAGGTGATGCCGTGTTTGACGAGGGCGGGCTTCAGCTTGTCGAGATCGATGTCGCTGTTGACGCCGAGCATCGCGAACGGTTGGCCTTCGTAGCGTTTGACGAGGGCGCGTTCGGTCGGCGCCATCGCCATGCAGTGCGGGCACCAGGTTCCCCAGAAGACGAGGACGACGACCTTGCCGCGATAGTCGCTGAGCTTGAGCGATTTGCCCTCGGTGTCGTCGCCTTCGAGGTCCGGCACGACCTTGCCGATCGCGAGGTGGCGCAATTCGAACAGCTCCGCGTCGGCCGCCTTGCCGAGGTTGGCTTTTTTGTAAGCGATCAGCGAATAGCCTTTTTTGACTTGCACGAGGATATCGTCCACCTGGCCGAGCAACTTCGCGGTGTCGGCGTCTTTGAGTTGCTTGAAGAGTTCGGGGCCGATGAAGTGCTCGACGTTCTTCGCAAACTCCGGCTCTGTCTTCAAGCGATTGACGGTGCCGCAATAGTTCTTCAGATGCATTGCCCAGTAGAAGCCGGCGCGGCCACGCACGACGGCGCTGGGATGTTTCTCGTTGACGGCTTTGAGGAACTGCGCGGACGACGTGAACGGCGAGACGGCCATGCGTTCGAGCAGTTTTTCGTTGTCCTTGTGTTGAGCGTGCTGTGTCGCGAGAAGTTGGATGGCGTCGGCGTACGGTTTCTCGGCGGCGGGGCCGAATTCGCTGTTTTGGACGATCCATGTCAAACTCTCGTAGGCGACGGCATCTTTTGGGTGAACCTTCGCGAGGTCGAGCAGTCGTTTCGCGGCTTCCGGCAATGGATCATCCTCGCGGAAAATCTTGCCTTGCTCGGCAACGGTTTTCGCCGCGCGCATTCGCTTGTTGAAATTCGCCTGGGCTTGTTCATAGTCCTTGAGGATGGCAGCGTACTTGGCCGGCGGGGCGTCACTCGACTGGGTTTGTTGGCTGCGTACTTCGACGAATGACAATACCGGGATGAGAACACAACAAAGGCAAGGAAGGCGCATGCATCATCTCCTGTGCAATCGAACAGACGCGTGCACTCGTTCGTCCGATCTGCATGGTAAGTACGGTCAAAGCCCTTTGCTGGATTCGGCCGGCACATCGAACATGCGGGTTACACTTTCCGCGGCGAACACAACATTGGCGCCGTCCGGCAGGCGCAATGCGTAGAGTTCGCCTTCGGGCCTGACCGCTTCGGGGTGCGGTACGCGCGACGCAACTCCGCTTGTGAATTCGATAAAGAACTCGCGAAATGGACGTCGGCGACAGAAAGCGCGGTAAACCAGGTTGAACTGGTCCGAGGTCATGCGATTGCCCCAGACTTCATTGGCTTGATATTGCGGACATTTCGAAACCAGAACTCAACCAGTCCGCCGTCGGCGCCGAAAAAAACGGCGCTGGCTTCATTGAATGCCGGCGGTCGTGTCACGTCGATCGAATCGCCGTTATTCAACTCGACAACGAATGGAGAAAACGGCTCGCGGTGGACAAGTTCGGTCAGTTTTTCTTCGACTTGTTTGCTTGTCATGAATGGCACCTCCACTAGCCGCATCTTATCATTCAAGACGCACGTCACAAGCGAAAATCACGGCACGCGATGAATCGTCCCATTCAACTCCCCGCTCACGCTCGCCCCATCCGCGGCTTTCAAGCGATACTGCAACGCGAAGTTCGGCACGACGCGCACCTTGTCGAGCGCAATCGTCACCGTCTTGCGATCTTCTGCCAATCGGACCGACGCGATCGGCATCTCCTGCATTTCCTTGGCGCTCGGCACTTTCTTCAACACGTTCGACCAGGTGCCGGCCCAGTTGTCGTCGTCCTCCGTCGCGGCCTTGTCGAGCGGGTGCGAGAACGTCAACTCGATGCCGCTCTTGACGACGCGGTAACCGACGGGAATCGGTAGGTCTTTTCCCGTATAGCGGACGCGGGCGAACTGGCCGTCCTTCACGGCGCTGGTGCCCCAGCCGCGCAGACCGCAGACGTAGAGCTGGCCGTCCTTCGGGTTGAAGCGGGCGCGCATGATGCCGCTGTTGAAGGTGAGCGGGAATTTCCAGACTGCGGCCTGCCACGGCTCGGCGGTCTTGTCGATGAGGACGCTCATCAGGGAGCAGTTGCCGTAGCTGGTGTGGAGGAGGTGGCCGGCGAGGGGGCCCCAGTTGTTTCCGTCGCTTGCGCGTCCGGCTAACGGGGCCCAGACTTGGCCGCCGGCGCTCGTGTCGACTTTGGGGCCGAGCCAGACGATAGGTTGCTCTGTGAGTTTGAAGATGCCTTTGTCGGGATTGCCGGTCGTTGACGGCGTGAAGCCGTAGTGCTTGCCGATTTGCAGGCGATAGAGCGGCGTTTGTGGAATGCCGTTGCCTTCGTTGTCGGCGACGGTCATGGTGCCGTCGGGGCCGATTGACATGCCGTTGGGTTCGCGGAAGCCGCGGGCGATCTTTTCGAGCTTCTTGCCGTCGGGGGACATCTTGTAGATGCAGCAGTTGTCGCCGCGCTTCGATTGCAGGTAATGGCCGGAGCGGCAGAAATAGAGGTTGCCTTCACGATCGGTCTGCAAATCCATGACAAACTCATGGCGCTGCAACGTCAGGCCGGCGTCGTTATTGATGTTCTCGTAGAAGTCGGCCTCGCCGTCGTTGTTGAGATCGTGCAGCTTGGTGATCTGATCGCGGCCGGCGGTGTAGATGAAGCCGTTGATGATTTTGAGGCCGAGCGGATGTTGCAAGCCGGAGGCGAAGCGTTTCCAACGGACCTTGTTGAGCTTGTCGTCGAGACCGGAGACGATCCAGACATCGCCGTCCCAGGTCGAGAGGGCGGCTCGGCCATCGGGAAAGAAGTCGAGGCCGCCGAAGCGGATCGAGGCGTTCCACGGGTTCTTTTCGGGCAGGGCGATTTGATCGAGCGTGTAGGGGCCTTTGGCGTCGCCGGGGGTAATGGTGGTTTCGAGGGTTTCGCTCCAGCGAGCGGGGCCTCCTTTGATGAACTTGGAAACATCGACGAGACCTAGCCAATCGATCGAAGTATCTTTCTTGCCAGGAGCAGGCGCGACGACATATAATTTGAATTCGCCGCCATTGGGAAGTGGCGGAATATGCAGGTAAACAGGTTTGTCGAGAAACAACTCAAAATGTGACGGCGCTGTTCCCTCGACCCGCAACTCCATTACCCACTCTTTCCCATTCAACTCGACGATGGAGCGGAGTTTCTTGGTGTCGCGATGCGCAACTAAGATTCGCGGCTCGTCGCAAACTCGAAGATTTAGTGGTGCTTTAGTTGGTCCAATTTTCAATTTGCGAGTGATAATCGTCTTGCCATCTTTCTCGAAGGCTTCTGGCATTTCTAGAACATGAACATTGCCAACTGTGTATGACAGCACGACCTTATCGCCATGCAAATACAGCCCCTTGTAGTGCGCCCAATCGCGCGGCAGTGGGCCTTCCTTGCCTACACGCGGGTCGTCCCATTTGCCGTCCTTCGCCCAGCCGGGGCCGGGCTTCGTCGAGAAGAGCATCTCGCCTTCGACGGTTGGGCCCATGTTCTTTTCGGCGGAGAATACCATCGGTTTGCCGATCCAGGCGCCAGCGACGCGCATGTGTTCGGTGTCGTAGCAGATGCTGACGCGCTTGTCCTTGCCGAGGCTGATGACCTTGCCGCGGAATACGTAATTCTTCGTATCAGCCAGATTCGTCGTGTCCTTGAGCTTGTGCGGGAAGACGTCGAGGGCGCACGAAAGGACATGGCCGTGATCGGGCGTTTTCGATTTGGGTTGTGCGATGGCGAGCGTGGGAATCGAGAAAAGGAGAACGGCGAAAAATTCGCGGCGCATGATGAGAATGCCCTCTGGAATGAATGAAAGTATTGTAGTCGTTCGGCGAGCCACGGGGTTTATCCCCGTGGATTGGGACTCCGTACCACGGGGATAAACCCCGTGGCTCGCTAAGAAATCGGATTTTGCTTGCATTTGGACGGCGCATGCTCATCATATCGAGCAGAACAACCATTCTTCAAATCATGCGGGGCTCGTCATGTCGCTGCTCACCGTGAATCGCTGGATCGTCGTTTTCTTTGGCATCCTGACCATGTCGCTCGTCGGCGTGTGTCAACAACCGGCCGGCAACGCACAGCCGGACGCCGGCGTCGTGGACACGGCGACGTTCGATCTCACGAACGTCCTCGCCTGGCGGCCGATCGGTCCGTCGAACATGGGCGGCCGCATCACGGCGCTCGCGGTTTACGAGGCCGATCCGACCACCTATTATGTGGCAACCGCGTCCGGCGGCTTGCTCAAGACGATCAATAACGGCTCGACGTTCGAGCATCAGTTCGATAAGGAAAAAACCGTGTCGATCGGCGCCGTCGCCGTCGCGCCGACCAATCGCAATCTCGTCTGGATCGGCACCGGCGAAGCGAACCCGCGCAACTCCGTCTCCTACGGCGATGGCGTATACGTCTCGACCGACGGCGGCAAATCGTGGAAGAACAAGGGCCTCGCCAAGTCGTTTCAGATTAGCCGCATCGTCATTCACCCGACGAATCCCAGCATCGTTTACGTCGGCGCCCTCGGCCGGCTTTATGGACCCAATGAAGAGCGCGGCCTTTTCAAGACGATCGACGGCGGCGCCACATGGGAAAAAGTTCATTTCGTTGACGACAAGACCGGCGTCATTGACGTCATCATGAACCCCGCCGATCCAAACACGCTCGTCGTCGCCACCTGGGAACGCCAGCGCGACGAGTTCGACAGCTTCAAGGGCAACTCCAAAGGTCCGCCTGGATCTGACGGCTATGCGCCCGTCAAGGTGCACGGCTCCGGCGGCGGCCTCTTCAAGACCACCGACGGCGGCAAAACCTGGACCAAGCTCGCCAAGGGGCTTCCGAAAGGCAAGCTCGGCCGCATCGGACTCGATTGGCATCGCAAGAACGCCAACTTGCTCTTCGCATGCATCGATTCCGAGAACATCGGCAAAGGCTTGCCCGCGGCGGCCGTCTTCCTCGGCATCACGTCCGAGCAGACCAAGAACGGTGTCGCGATCGCAAGCGTCGAGGAAGGCCCAGCCAAAAAGGGTGGACTCGCCAAGGGTGACGTCCTTCTCAAGATTGCCGGAACGGACCTCAAGAACGCCAATCAAATCGCCGTATTGCTCCAGGGCAAGAAGCCTGGCGACAAAATCAACGTCGAATACCAGCGCGGCGACGAGAAAAAAGAAGTCGAGTTGACGCTCGCCAGCCGACCCACCGACGCCACCCAGCGCGGCTCGCTCGGCGCCACCTTCGAAGACATCGACGCGGGCGTCGCCGTCGCCGAGGTGTTGCCGAAGAGCGCGGCCGAGAAAGTGGGGCTGAAAAAAGGCGACATCATCCTGGCTGCAGACGGCATGAACGTCGAAAAGAATCGCCTGGCCCTGATGAAATTGCTGTTCGCCAAGCAGGCGGGCGATAAGCTCCCCCTGACCTACATGCGCGGCGACGAAAAGAAAGAGGTGGTCGCCACGCTCGAAGCGGCCACCACCGGCACCGCTGATCGCCCCTACGCCGGCCGGCTCGGCGGACAACTTGAAAACGTTCAAGACAAGCAAGGCCCCGACGGCGACAACACCGGCGGCATCTATAAATCCACTGACGGCGGCGACACCTGGACTCGCGTCAACAGCATCAACGAACGGCCGTTCTACTTCTCCGTCGTCAAATCCGATCCGTCCAACGAGAAGGTCCTCTACTTCCTCGGCGTCAACCTCTATCGCTCCACGGATGGCGGCAAATCGTTCGACGCCAAGGGCATCAACAAGGGGCTGCACTCCGATCATCACGATCTCTGGATCAATCCCAAGGATGGCCGCAACTTGATCATCGGCACCGACGGCGGCTTCTACGTGACGCACGACCGGGCCGCGAACTGGGAGCACATCAATCACTTTGCGCTTGGCCAGTACTATCACGTCGCGGCCGACAATCGCAAGCCGTACAACGTCTACGGCGGCTTGCAGGACAACGGCACCTGGGGCGGACCGTCGCATACGTTGCGGCCATCGGGCGTCACGAATTCCGATATCCGCTACATCAACGGCGGCGACGGCTTCGTGTGCCGCGTCGATCCGCTCGATCCCGACGTCGTGTACGGCGAAAGCCAGGACGGCAAGATGATGCGCCGCAATCTGCGCACCGGCCAAAGCTGGTCCATCAGCCCCAAGGGCGGCGGCTTCGGCGGCTTCGGCGGCGGCGGCGGCGGCGGAAAGGGCGGCGGCAAACCCGGTGGCGGCGGGGGCGGCTTCCGCTTCAACTGGAATACGCCGTTCATCCTGTCCAATCACAATCCGCACATCTTCTA
>DAIOGM010000437.1:0-6331 GCA_036745215.1 Gemmataceae bacterium | reverse complement strand
CGCTGGACATCACCGGCCTTTGCTTCAGCCGCGACGGCAGCCGCCTTGTGGCCTGTTGCGGTTATCAGCACGCGTTGCAGATTTGGGACTTGCGCGCGATTCGAGAAGGTTTGGCCGAGCGGAAGCTCGCCGGCAGTTGGCCGGCCTATCCGGCGTCGAACTCGGCGGCGCCGGTGTCGCCGCTCGGCGTGGAACTCGTTCAGAAATAATTGCCGGAACGACGGGCGTTGCGGAATCGATGTGAAGCGGACGAACGCGGCGCTTTTACTGGACCAGAATACAACCCCGGACCTGAACGTGACTGATGCGGCCGGCGTACTCGCCGCGCACGGTTATCGCTTTGCCATTGGGCAGCCGCTTGTTGCGGGTGTCGTCGTCCTCGTCGGAAAAATCGAAGAAGCACTCGATCTTGATCGGGGCCTGTTCGTCGCCGGCGTGCAGGATGACGAAGGCGGGGCCGCCGGCGCCCTTGCCGGTGCGCTCGACGATTCCCGAGAGTTCCAGATATTTGCCCTTGTATTTGCGGTTGGCCTCGGCGGGGTCGTCTTTGAAATCTTGCAACAGATCCGCCGCCGCCACGACGACGGTCCGCGCCTTGCGTTCGGCCTCCATTTTCGCTTGCATCTCCAGGGCCACTTTCTGAACATCCTGGAGCGCGGTGCCCATGCGCCACATGCCGAGCCCGCAGCACCCGGCCACGCAAAGCACGAAAACGCCCGAACCGCGCAGCAGCCACCACGACCACTGCGGCGAGCCGCCTAGCCACATGCTGCCGGCGCCTTCGCTGCGGACGTTTCGGACCGGCTCGGCGCAGATAGGACAGTTGTCGGTGAATGGACCGATGGGCCGATACCCGCAACTTGGACACGTCTTGGACACGGCAAATCTCGGCGATTGGTGCGACGAATTTCTCGTTGCGACAAAACGACTCGATCGGCGGCACGGGCGTTACTTTATCAATCGAATCGCCGTCCGTCCCGCTCTCTGCGGCCGACATGTGGCGTCGTGCAGATTCGGGCTTCGTGCGGGCGTCTAATCGCCAAGCGACTTCAGCATCGCCTGATGCTCACGCCGGGCCTCGCTCGCCATGCGAAACCACGCAGTCGTGGAGGGCAAGATCAAGCAAACAAATGTGGTTGTCACGCACAAGAACGCCAACGACACGGGAACCGCGTACATCAAGACGATGGCGAGCATCATTTGCCGTGCCGAAATCGTGTTGACCTTTGGATTCGCATCGTCGCCGTTCTTTACGGGCGCGACAATGTCCGGCTGGTCCAGGATCGTCGGCACCGCGACGGCAAAGCCAACGCAGCCGACCACGTTGGAAAGAGCGGCCATCACGGCCAACACGATCACGACCCAGCGCGTCCAGTTCCAGCCGGCCAGCAGCCCGCGCGACAGGAGCGCGCTTCCCGCCAGCACGGGCACGGCGAACAACACCACCGCCAGCAGCGCGATGGCGTTCGTCATCACGCTCATCATCACTCCCATCGACGCCACCGCCGCAAAGACGGTGCAACCGATCAAGAAACAGATGAATGCCGCCAGCACGACCGCGCCGGGCCGCCGGGCCACGATCTCTTGTAGATCCAGGCGATAGCGATACGGCGGCGCCAGCACCGGTTGCCCATTCAGAAAGCGGTCCAGCTCGTCCGCCAGCTCCGCGGCCGACTGGTAGCGCTCCTCCGGATCCTTGAGCGTTGCCATGTGAACGACGGCTTCCAGGGCTTTCGGCAACGCGGAGTTGCGGGCACGCAAGGGAGGCAACGCCTTGGTGACGATGTTTTGCAAGAGGCCCTCGCGCGAGGTGATGTCAAACGGCCGACGCAAGGTGAGCAGCTCATAAAGCACGAGGCCGAGCGAATAGATGTCGGTGCGATGA
The DNA here is from genome assembly GCA_036745215.1 of Gemmataceae bacterium. Taxonomy (GTDB): domain Bacteria; phylum Planctomycetota; class Planctomycetia; order Gemmatales; family Gemmataceae; genus SIAQ01. Next base: position 4,446 of record DAIOGM010000437.1, on the reverse strand, counting down.
TCGACCTTGACGCGGCCGGTGACCTGCTCCGGACTCATGTACAGCGGTGTGCCGACGAGCTGCCCGGTTTGCGTGACGGAAACGTCGTCGAAGAATCGCGCCAGGCCGAAGTCGATGATGCGCACCTGCCCTTGCTGATCGAGCATCAGGTTCTCGGGCTTGATGTCGCGGTGGACGACGCCTTCGCCGTGGGCATACGCCAGGGCTCGCGCGGCGTCGCGGACGATCTCGCAACAGCGCCGGACATATTCCGCGCCGCTCCGCGTCTTCTTGGCCGCCGGCGAGAGGGATGTTCCGCTGGTGGCGACGGGTGAGCGGGTTTCGTCCATGGTCGGTAGACCGGCGGAGGGAGCGAACGCGTCGTCCGCGGTCGGCTGGTCGAAGCGCACGGCCGGCGCTTCATGCTGAGGATTCAGATCGACGGAAACGACCGTATCCGGGCTGGATTGCGCTACCTTGGCATCGACGAGTCGTTCGATGACGCGTTGCAGCGGGATGCCGTCCACGAATTCCATGACGTGATAGCACACTTCGCCGTCCTGGCCGATGAAGTAAATGGCGGCAATATTGGCGTGCTTGAGGCGGGCGGCGGCGTGCGCTTCACGCTGGAAGCGGGTCAGATCATTGGCGTTCTTCAAGGCCGAACCGAGGACCTTTAGCGCGACGCGCCGGCCCAGTGAGACCTGCCGGGCTTGATAGACGATGCCCATGCCGCCCGCGCCGAGCCGTTTCTCAATCTCGAAATCCCCGATGCGGACACCGGCCTCCAGTTGATTGGATGCGTTGAACGGGGCGGCCACATCGAGATCCTCCGCAGGGGACAACGGACGAGATCGCAAGCCGGGGCGATTCTGCAAGGCGCGTCTTTTTTAACAGAAAATAGCGGTCTGTCACAACTAAAACTTCGGGTAGCCGCACTCGCCAGAGTGCGGGCAACCCGCGTTCTGGCGAACGCGGCTACCCGTAAACGAAGGCGTGACAAAGCACTAATCTTCTTTTTCGTACACCAATAGCAGACGATTGTCTCCACGCTTGGTCTCGAAAGTCAGCGGACGGTTTTTCACGCCGTCCTCCCGTTGGAAGCAGAGGATCAGCCGCCGTCCTTCCAGTTTGTAAATCCCCTCCATCACTTCGCCATTGGGGCGAATCCAGTCGATGATCTTGGGATCGGCCGTTGCGTCGATGTCGAGCCTGGTGGCGTCGCCGAACGGTTTGCCGTCGAGAAGCGTGGTCTGAATGTTGCCCTTCACGTGAAAGCGTTGCCCAGGGGCAAACCTGACTGCCGCGCCGCCGACTTCGGCCGAGACCGGTTTCCACTGGCCTTGAAGTTGTTCCAGCGGACGGATGCGTGCGAGTTCGTTCTTGAGTCGGGCGTTCTCTTTTTGAAGTGCCGCGATTTCGTCTTTGAGCTTGTGAATTTCCTCTTTGGTAGATTGCGCCCAGACGAGCGCTGGCGACAACAAGCCGGCGAGCGTGCACAACATTAGATTACGCATGGCAAAACTCTCCTTGTAAAAGGTAACCCATGTCAATCCGGAAAGCCAAAAAACATCGCCGCGGGGTTGATATGTGAATGGTGATGCCATGTACCGCAAGTCCGCAATGGAATTGTAGCCATGTTGCATTAACGCTGCGATATTTTGTCCGGCCAGGGTTTTGCGATCATCCCGCCGACTGCGCGAATGTTTCATGAAGTCGGGTCCTGCAAATCCAATTTTCAATAACATGACCTTCGTCACCTCGTCCGGACCTCAAGCTTGAACAACGAAACTCCAATTGGGAGTTTGGCACCATGCAAGAGGACTGCAATCTCGACACGCACTGCATCAACACCAGTTGTAGGTCAGGTTTTCCAGCCAGACGGTCACGCTGACCGACAGATCGGAATCGTCATGAAGGTTTTGGTGATTGACATCGGCGGGACAAACGTCAAGATGTTGGCATCCGGTCAGGACGTGCCGCGCCGCTTTCCGTCCGGGAAAAAAATGACGCCGCTCCAGATGATCAACGGCGTCCGCGAAGCGACCAGGGATTGGGAGTACGAAGCCATTTCCATTGGCTACCCCGGGCCGGTCTTGTGCGGACAGCCGATGACCGAACCGGTCAATCTCGGGCCCGGCTGGATGGGTTTCGATTTCAAGGCCGCCTGTCACCATCCGGTCAAGGTGATCAACGACGCCGCCATGCAAGCGCTTGGCGGCTACCAGGGCGGCAAGATGCTCTTCCTCGGCCTGGGCACCGGGCTGGGCGCCACCATCATCATGGATGGCGTCGTCGAGCCGATGGAGCTCGGCCGGTTTCGTTACAAGAAAAGCACGATCGAAGATTACGTCGGCAAGCGCGGACTGGAGCGGCATGGCCGGCAAAAATGGCAAAAACACGTCGAGGAAATCGTCGCAAAATTGATCGCGGCCCTCAAGCCCGATGACGTCGTCCTGGGCGGCGGCAACGCGAAGAAGCTCAAGGGGCTCCCGGCCGGCACGCGCCTGGGCGACAACGCCAACGCCTTCATCGGCGGCCTGCGTCTCTGGGAGGACGGCGTGGTGCGGCCGCACGCGTTTGCCTGGAGCCCAAGTAATAACGTCTTGCAAATTCACAGTGAAGGGCAGCCCAATAAGGAGGTCATCCAATGAATCTCATCGACTCTTTGAAACGCTACACCACGGTGGTCGCGGACACCGGCGATTTCGAAGCCATCGCCGCGTACAAGCCGCAAGACGCGACGACCAATCCGTCGCTCCTGTTTCAAGCCGCCCAGAAGCCGCAATACGAAGGCCTCGTCGGCTCCGCGCTGCGTTCCGCCTCCCAGGTCGCCGGCAGCGAGGAGGCGCGCACCGAGGCGTTCATGGACCAACTGCTGATCAACTTCGGCACGGCGATTCTCAAGATCGTGCCGGGCCGCGTCTCGACCGAAGTGGACGCCCGCCTCAGCTTCGACATCGAAGGCTCGCTCGCCAAGGCGCGCAAGCTGATCGGCCTTTACGAGAAATCGGGCGTGGCGCGCGAGCGCGTGCTCATCAAGCTCGCCAGCACCTGGGAAGGCATCCGCGCCGCCGAGCAGCTCGAACGCGAGGGCATCCATTGCAACTTGACGCTCTTGTTCAGCTTCGCCCAGGCGGTCGCGTGCGCCGAGGCCGGCGTCACGTTGATCTCGCCCTTCGTCGGCCGCATCTACGATTGGCACAAGAAGGATCGCGGCAGCGAGATTCCCGCGGATGAGGATCCCGGGGTCACGTCGGTCACGCGCATTTACAACTACTTCAAGAAGTTCGATTACAAGACGCAGGTCATGGGCGCCAGCTTCCGCAAGGTGGAGCAGATCATTCGCCTGGCCGGCTGCGATCTTTTGACGATCAGCCCCGATCTATTGGAACAAATGGAAAAGACGCCAGGCGAGTTGACGCGCCGGCTCGTCGTCGAAAAGGCCAAGGCATCCGAGGGCACGAAGCTGCATCTCGACGAAAAGTTGTTCCGCTGGATGCACAACGAGGACCCGATGGCGGTCGATAAGCTGGGCGAAGGCATTCGCAAGTTCCACGCGGACGCTCGCAAGCTCGAACAGTACGCCAAGGCCAAGATCGCGCAAAAGATGGCCGGTTAGCCGGACGCGTGAGATTTGAAGTTGCGCAACTGGAGCACCGAAGGTGCGCAAATGTTAAAGCCCAGGGCAACGCCCTGGGAGTGTCGGATGGGCATCCTCGAAAGCCCCAACGGGGCGCGATCGGCATGCGCGAGTTTATTTTCGGCGCGCTTTCCCCAGGGCGTTGCCCTGGGCTTTAACATCACGCACCTTCGGTGCTCAATGCGCGACGTCAAAACGCCAGAGCGACGGTTCCTCACGATTTCCGCCCATTGCGCGTCGCAACGAAAGAAACACAATCACCCCCAACTCTAGATAAGGATTAACGCATGAAAACCGCAACCACTGACACTCAACGCAAGACCGCCGACGGCTACAAGACCGCCGCGTCCACCCCGCTCTCCGCCGACGAGCTGCGCAAGATGGACGCCTACTGGCGCGCCTCCAATTATTTATCGGTCGGCCAAATCTATTTGCTCGACAACCCGTTGCTGAAGGCGCCGCTCAAGCGCGAACACATCAAGCCGCGCCTCCTGGGCCACTGGGGCACGTCGCCCGGCCTCAACATGCTGTGCGTGCATCTCAATCGCATCATCAAGCGCGATGACCTCAACGTGATCTACATCATCGGCCCCGGCCACGGCGGCCCGTCACTTGTGGCCCACGCCTATCTTGAAGGCACGTACAGCGAATACTATCCCAACATCGCCCAGGACGCGGACGGCATGAAGAAGCTCTTCAAGCAATTCAGCTTCCCCGGCGGCATCCCCAGCCACGTCGCGCCGGAGACGCCCGGCTCCATTCACGAAGGCGGCGAACTCGGCTACGCGCTTTCGCACGCTTACGGCGCCGCGTTCGACAACCCG
>DAIOGM010000436.1:2574-6335 GCA_036745215.1 Gemmataceae bacterium | reverse complement strand
GATTGCCGGCCCGGAAGACGAACGCTTTCGGATCTTCGAGCGGCAGGATCTTGCTCGGGTCGGGGCCGCCGCGTTTCAAGCCGAGGTCGATCTTGCCATTCGCTACTTGATCGGAAAGCCAGCCGTGACGTGCGGTATAGTATCGCTCGAATTCGGCGGGACTGATCGAGCCGTTCTGGTTGGCGTCCCAGCTACTGAGTTGTTCGCGAAGTGTGTCCGGCAATTCGGCGAAGGTGAGCATCCCATCTTCGTTCTGATCGAGCTTGGTGAACAGCTTGCCCATGCTTCGGGCTTGCAAGAAAGTGCCCACGGCGCCTTCGGGTAGCCGTTTGGTTTTTTCAATTTCGCTGTAGATGCGCGCCTCTTGCTCGGGCGACCATTGCTGGTATGCCAGGCGAACCTGATAAAGGATGGCTTTTTCCTGTTCGGCCGTCGGCGCGAACATACGGTGGACTTCCCTGAGAATGGCGGCTTCGCGTTCAGGCGTCGGGTTTTTGTAGTAGCCGCGCAGCTCGTCGCGGAGATCCTGTGGAACCTCGTACGGCGCTCGATATGCGTCTTTGATTTGCGAAAGGATCGATTTGTCCAGATCGACGGAACCCTTTGGTTGCGCGGCGCTCCGGTCGGTCGCGGCGAACGCGATCGAGAATGCCGTTCCTATCACGATTAACCACTTGCCCCGTACGACCATTGGCGAATCCCCCCTTCGTCTCAATGGAATGTGCTGCTGTGCGGCTTCTTAATGCTGAATTAAGATCCTTTCACATCTTATCGTATTTGTCAATAGTCAACTTGCATTCATGTTTTTTTTTCGACGGACGGTTCATTTCCAGTAAGGACTTTCTTCAATTCACCCTCCAGGTTCGCGGCGCCTTTTTCGCCGTTGATGTCGATCAGTCGGACCACGCCCTTACGATCGATGATGACGGCTTGCGGCACGCCGTTGACGATGTACGTCTCATACGCGGCGAGGGCATCGGCTTTCGACAGAACGAGCATTGGATGCTCGATCTTGTGATGCTCGGCGTAGGCTTTCAAGAGCGCCTGATCGGACTTCCGGTCGGCCTCCTTGACGGTCTTGATGAGGCCGGTCTCCGTATCGAAAGCAAGTTTTTGGCCAATTTCTGAGGTGTAATAGGTGACGCCGACGATGACGAGTCCGTCTTTATTATGGGCCTTGTGCCAGTCGTTGAGCTTGGGCTGAAAGGCGGCACACGACGACGAGCGGAGGTCGAGGAAGCAAAGGAGGACGACCTTGCCCTTGAGGTCGGCGAGCTTTTTGGCGTTGCCGTTGAGGGCAAAGTCGGCGTTAAAGTCGGGCGCTGCCTTGCCGACCATTTGCGTGTGTCCGGTGGCGGCTTTTTGCACGGCGCCGGAAGTCTTGACCGTCAGCGTGTAGTTGCCGTACGCGCCGGCGCCGAAGGTGGTGGTGATGATCTTGTAATCGCCGTCCATGGTGCAGTTGAAGACGATTTTCGAGTTGAGACCGCCGCCGCCGTCGTCATCTTCGTCGAGCTGTTTGCCTTTCGGATCGAGGAGACGAAGGTAGCAATCGAAATCGGCGCTGACCATGTCGATGGTGTAAGCGGTGCCGGCCTTCAGCGCGAGCGTGTGGCTGTGCATGGCGCCGTTGCGGAGAGCATCCTTCTGATCGTCCTTGGTGAACTGGCCCTTGGTGTTGAAGTCCTTGCCCTTGACGACGCCGGCGTGCGACCAGGTCGCGGCCAGGGCCATGAAGATGCCCATCGTGATGGTGAGGAAACGGTACATGGTCGGCCTCCCAATTGGATTGGTCGAGAACCCTTTTGTCGTTGTATTAGGAGAACGAGCGGCGAGGAGGTTGCTGACAGGAAGGAAGAATTGACAATTGACAATTGACAATTGACAATTAGCAATTGCAGTAGACATCAATCGGAGCGCATACATGAACACTTGGTCGCGATGGGCGATTCTATTCCTTTTGTTCGCGTCGGCGGGCAACGCGTCGGCGCAGGATCTCTTGATCGATTTTCGCAACAAGAAGGTTGATGAGAATTCGCTCCGCTTCGAGGGGCCCGATTTCGCCGACTATGTGAAGCTCGAAGACGAGGGGCTGCGCTGGCATTACACAGGCGGAATTTCGCCAGGCAAAGCAATCGGCGTGCGCTGGAACACCAATATCAAGGGCGACTTCACGGCCACCGTCCATTATGAGATTCTCAAAGTGGGTCGCCCGGCGAGCGGCAACGGCGTCGGCATCGAAATGTGGGTGCAGCTTGACACGCCGCCACCCATGCGCGATGCGATTGCATTTAACCAGGTCATGCATCCGAACTTTGGATCGGTATTTGCTTTCTTTTACATGACCAACAGTGAAGATGGCAGACGCATTTCCAAATTCCATGCGCGCGAGAAGACAACGACGGCGAGCAAGTTCGGCAAGCTGCGCTTGATGCGCGAGGGCAAAGTACTGACCGCATGGGGCGCGGAAGGCGATCAAGATTTCGTGCCGGTCGGTCCGCCGCGCGAGATCGGCGATATGGACGTCTTGCTCGTGCGCATTGCCGGATTCGACGGCGGGGTCAAGAACGCGGAGCTGGATCTGCGGCTCCTGGAGTTTTCCCTGAAAGGCGCGGCGCTCGGCGTCGAGAAGAAAGATGCCTTCGCTCCGCCGCCGGCGCCGACGGATTTGATCAGCGAGACCGGCAGCGGGCGATGGTTGTTCTGGGTGCTCGCCATTGTCGGCGTCTTGGCGCTCACGTTCTTCCTTGTGGTTGGACTGCTCGTCGGGCTGACGCGTTCACGCGCCAAGACGGCGAGCGAAGCCGACGCATCAAGCAAGGTCATGTTTTGCGCCTCATGTGGCACACGAGTGAAGATCAAGCCGGACGTAGCGGGCAAGAACGTGAAGTGTCCGAACTGCGGCAAGTTGACGCGTGTGCCGGAACAATAGGCCGGCGAGCCGAGCCCCGTCAGGGGCCGGTTGAGTCTCAATTGCGTTGCCCTCAACCGGCCCCTGACGGGGCTCGGCTCGCCGTGTCAAGACCTCGCCGCGCGATAGGTTTTTGCGTTCCACCGGTACTGCCATCCAGGAGGCGTTGCCGCGACGAGATGGCTGATTTCCCTCCGACCCGTGCGAGTCTGCTCGTCCGCCTGCGCGACGCGCGGGACGCGGATGCGTGGGCGCATTTCGTTCAGTTGTACGCGCCCCTGGTGTACGGGTACGCGCGCAAACAAGGGCTGCAAGACGCCGACGCCGCCGATTTCTGTCAGGACGTTTTGCGCATCGTCGCCGGCGCCATCGGCAAGCTCGAATACGACCCGGAGCGCGGCGCCTTTCGCAACTGGCTGTTCACCATCGTTCGCCGCAAGCTCATCAACTGGCGCGCCGCCCAGCGCATTCGCGTCACGGCGAGCGGCGACGAGGAGACGCAGCGGCTGATTGAGCAAATGCCCGCGGCCGACGGCGACGTCGATCAGTGGGAAACGGAATGGCAACGCAGTGTATTTGCGTGGGCGTGCGAACAGGTGCGCCGCGATGTCGCCGAGAAAAGCTGGCTCGCGTTTTGGAAGACGGCGGTGGACGGGTTGCCCGGCAAACAGGTCGCGTCGGAACTGGGCCTCTCGGTCGCCGCGGTTTACATCGCGCGCAGCCGGATTTTGGCGAGGCTCAAAGAGCTGGCGCAAACGGCTCACGATTGATTTCCTTGGAGTGCGGCGCTTTAACGCCGCTTTCTTTTTTTTCTTTTTTTCTGTCGAGGTTCCCAAGAGAAAAAAAGAAG
>DAIOGM010000436.1:979-2564 GCA_036745215.1 Gemmataceae bacterium | reverse complement strand
AAGTACGATTCGCCGCCGGCGTTTTTTAAGCATGGAAAACACCAATGCCGTCTTCGTTAGAATGTCCGGAACTTGAATGCTGGGCCGAATTGCTGCGCGACGAGGCTGCCGACGAGGAGCGCGCCGCGTGGGAACAGCATCTTGAATCGTGCTCACAATGTCAAGCGCGGCTCGATCGAAACGAAGCGCCCGCCGACGACTTCTTGCAATTCGCGCGCGAACTCGGCGATCCCACCACCTTGCCAACCGATCCCACGCTGGCGGACGTGCTCACGCGCCTGCGCGAAGGCTGCGGCGACGCGGCCGAGGAAGATCTGTTTTTTCTTGAGCCGACCGAACGTCCCGACCTATTGGGCATGCTCGGCCATTACGAGGTGACGGCGGTGCTCGGCCGCGGCGGCATGGGCATCGTGCTCAAGGCGTTTGATCCGACACTGCATCGGCATGTCGCCATCAAGGTGATGAACGCCGCGATCGGCGGCAATGCGACGGCGCGGCGGCGCTTCACGCGCGAAGCGCACGCGGCGGCCAAGGTCGATCACGAAAACCTCGTGGCGGTACACAGCGTTCACGAGAGCGCCGGCCTGTCGTTTCTCGTGATGCAATTCATCGCCGGCGAATCGCTGCAAACCCGCCTCGACCGCGAGGGACCGCTGGCCGTTGATGAGATTGTGCGCATCGGTCAAGAAATCGCGGCCGGTTTGGCGGCGGCGCATGCTCAGGGATTGGTGCATCGCGATATCAAGCCGGCGAATGTTCTTCTGGAGACGAGACAAGGAGACAAGGAGACAAGGAGACAAGGAGATGGGGAGACTCGAGCGAAGATTGCGGATTTTGGCTTGGCGCGCATCATTGACGACGTGCAACTGACGCAGAGCGGCGTCGTCACGGGGACGCCGGAGTACATGTCGCCCGAGCAGGCGCGCGGCGAGCCCGTCGATCATCGCACCGATCTGTTCAGCCTCGGCAGCGTGATGTACGCGATGAACACGGGGCATTCGCCGTTTCGAGCGGCGTCGGCCGTCGCGGTTCTGCGGCAGGTGAGCGACGACGCGCCGCCGCCGCTTCGCGACGTCAATCCGCGCATACCCGCTTGGCTCGAAGCGATCGTCCAGCGACTCATGGCGAAGGCGCCGAGCGACCGCTTTCAAAGCGCCGCGGAAGTTGCGGCGCTTTGCCAATCGCATCTCGATCATCTGCGCAATCCGGAAACGTCGCCGCTGCCCGCTCATGCGTGGCAACCGGACATCGCCGAGCCGGCGGCGTCAACGCGCGGCAACGGCTGGCATTTTGCCGCGCTCGCCGCATCGGTGCTGGTGCTGTTGACGTCAGCGTTTTGGCTCGCCCAGGGCGTCGTCCAACCCGATCCAAAGGACAAGGACGCAAAACCGAATGAGACGCAGGAGTATTTTCACACGCTGCGCGGCGACTTGCTCGCGCAAAAAGGTTTTGAGTTGTTCGGCACCAACGCCGACGAACTGGTCAAGTTTGAGCCGACCGGAATGCGGCTCGATTTGCCGCCGGGCGTCGTCGGTGGCCGGCCCAACATGGGCCTGTCGATTCCGATGACGGTGAAAGGCGATTT
>DAIOGM010000436.1:0-969 GCA_036745215.1 Gemmataceae bacterium | reverse complement strand
TGACGCCCACGGAGCCTGCAGCAATCCCGAATCTCGACGAGCATTTCGAGATCACCCTCAGCTTTGAATTGCTGAAGGAGCCGGAGCCGCAAGACGCGGGCGATTCTGGCACACGCTTCAGCTTGGGCATCTTCAAACAAACGCCGAGGGCATGCGTCGCCACGATTTCGCGAAGCGTCAGCACGAAACAGGGGTCATTGTTCGTATCGTGGTGGCACTTGTGGACGACGGAAGAAGCGCAGCCGCCGCCGCGCGCTTTCACGAGCCCGACCAAGATCAAGTCCGGCCGGCTGCGCCTGGTGCGGAACGGCTCGATGTTGACTTTTCTGGTGGGCGACGGCGAGAAGGAGCCGCACGTCATCAAGACCAACGAGAACTTCGGCAATGAAAACCTGCGTCTCGTGCGGCTGTCGGCGGCGACCGGCAGCGAACGGGCGGCCCTCAATGTTCGGCTCACGGACCTGCGCATTCGCTCGGGGATTCGTCCCGTCATTCGCAGTCCGGACGGCCAGGTCATCACTAAGAAGCCATTTCAGCACATCGAGATTCTGTTCAACAAGGGTCTCAATCAGCACAACCTGGAGCTGGTCGGCCGCGATGCCGAATCGATGGCGAAGGCCGACGCGCAGGGGTTGCGCGTCAACGTGCCTGCCGAACGCGGCGATCATGGTTTGGTCGGCGTCGAGTCGAAGTATCGCTTGCACGGCGACTTCGACGTCACGCTCGCCTATGAGCTTCTTGGCCTGCCCGAACCGGCGCCGCCGCTCGGCGCGGGCTTGCAGCTCTGGATACAACTGGAAAACACGAAAGGCGCCAACGTGACGCGCATGCAAAAACCGGGCGGCGGCACGTTCGGCGCCAACAAGATCGATCCCGGTCCGGACGGCAAGGACCTGTTCACCGGCTTCATCAACGTGCCGGCGCTGCAGTTCATCGGCAGCGAAGACACGCTGCGGCTGTCGTGCCAGA
>DAIOGM010000435.1:0-6342 GCA_036745215.1 Gemmataceae bacterium | reverse complement strand
AAAATCCTCGACTTCAAATTGGCGGCATGAGCGCAACCACAGGCAAAACCATCATCGATTTCCGGCACGACATCGCGCCGATCGGCTCCGGGCTTTCGGGCCACGCCAGCGCGGTGTCATCCGCGTTCAACAATGTCTCAGCCATTGGCGGCGTCGTTGTCAAAGAATTGCTCCGCCGCAAGGATTTTTACGTCCTCTTTGTCCTCACCGCCCTCATCACCGCCGTGATGGGCTCGGTAAATTTTTTCAACGAAGCAAAAATCGTCCGCTACGTAAAGGAACTGTGCCTCCTGCTCATCTGGATTTCCTCGCTCGTCATTGCGGTCACGACCGCGGCGCGCCAGATTCCTTTCGAGCGGGAGAACCGCACGCTCTTTCCGCTGCTCGCGAAGCCGGTGACGCGGGCGCAAGTCGTCCTGGGCAAATTCTGGGGTTGCTGGCTCGCGGTTGGCCTGGCGCTGGGCGTCTTCTACGTTTTCTTTCTCGTCCTCGGAGCGACGCGCGACGGCGAATGGCCGATCGCGCTGACATTCCAGGCGCTCACGCTGCATTGGTTCATGCTTGGCGTGGTGATCGCCATGACGGTGCTCGGCTCGCTCGTGTTCGCCGCGCCCTCCTCCAACAACACCATCACGTTTGTCGTCGTCCTCGGCATCCTGCTTTACGGGCGCCACCTGAACAAGGTGGCGCTGGGGCTCGATGAACCGTCGCAGACGCTCCTTTACTCGATTTACTACGTGGTCCCCCACCTCGAATTGTACGACGTGCGGGACTTGCTTGTGCACGGCTGGAGCCCGATCCCGTGGCTCGTGTGGCTGGCGGCGTTGGCGTATGCGGTCGTTTACGCCGGCCTGTTCCTGCTCGGCGCGTGCGTGCTTTTCAAACGCAAACCAGTGAATTGACCGCTATGCCGCAAGGTCGCGCTCCATTCATTGCCGGATTGCTTCTGGCGCTTGGCCTCGGCCTGGTGACATGGCTGGAGCCGTGGTACCAGTCCTGGTCGGGCAGCCGCACTGGTTCGGCGAACCTCCTTTCCGTGGCTTTGGGTGATAGCCGCAGGCTCTTTGCGAAGCACTTCTATGTAAAAGCAGACGCCTACTTTCATAGCGGCTATTACCCCTCTATTTTCGATGAACGGCCTGATGAAGATAAACTCCACATGGCTGCCAACGCCGGCTCGGGCAACCATCACGAAGACCTGCCTCTGCGGGGCCAGCCCAACGATTGGATCGACCGCTTTGGCCGGCACTTCCATCCCTCCGTTCACACCCATCTTGGCGAAGCCAAGTGCAACGATCCGCACCACGCCCACGGGCACGTCCATGGTGCCGATTGCAAACACGATGACCACGGGCACGTTCACGGTCCTGATTGCAAACACGGTGACGATGATCACGACGATCATGACGGGGCTGCCGCCGTGGCCCGCGAGCAGCGCGAGTTGCTGCCGTGGTTGAAGCTCGCGGCCACGCTCGATCCCGATCGGCCCGAGACTTACGTCACCGCAGCGTACTGGTTGCGATCGCACCTGGGCAAAGTCGCGGAGGCCGAGCAATTCATTCGCGAAGGGCTGCAACACATTCCGGGCGAACCGGAGTTACTTTTTGAACTGGGCCGCATCTATCGCGAAAACCATAAAGACACCAATCGCTCACGACGCATCTGGCAGGCCGCCCTCAGTCAATTCCGCAAAACCCGTACTACCGAAGCCACAGAGGACATCCTGCTCTACGCGCAGATGCTGATCCACCTGGCGAAACTCGAGGAAGAGACGGACAATTACGTCCAAGCCGCCGATTATCTCAAGGACTTGCTCGTGGTCTCCCCCAACAAGGCGGCGCTCCAAAAGTCGATCGACGCGCTTACCGCGAAAGCGGCTGCGCAGAAATAATTTCGACCGTGCTGCAAAGCGTGGGCTCGACGGAGCTCGCCCCTCCGAAAGGATGCAGGCTATTTCGCAGGTATCTTGCTGTGTCGAACGTCGTGCGGCAGGATCGCCTGGCCCTCGGTCCCGGTAGGTTCATCCGGAATGCGCATGCCGTAGAAAGAGCGATAGACAAAGCAGAGCGCCACGAGGAAGAAAAACGCGCCGATTCCCCACTTCAGGTTGCGGTTGGTCATGGTCACCGCGATCTGGACGGCGAGGAGGCCAAAGAGCGTTGTAAATTTGATTACGGGGTTGAGCGAAACGGATGAGGTATCCTTGAACGGATCGCCGACAGTATCGCCAACAACCGTGGCCGCGTGGAGCGGAGTGCCCTTTTGGCGGAGATCGACTTCGACGATTTTCTTGGCGTTGTCCCAGGCGCCACCGGCGTTGGCCATAAAGATCGCCTGGAATAGACCGAAAAACGCGATCGCAATGAGATAGCCGATGAAGAAATAGGGATCGAAAAATGGAAGGCCGAGCGAGAAGCAGAAGATCACGATGAAAATGTTGACCATGCCTTTTTGCGCGTAAACGGTGCAAATGCGGACAACCTCTTTGCTATCCGCAATCGAGGCCGCGCCTGCGTCGAGTTTGATGTGATCTTTGATGTAAACGACCGCGCGATAGGCGCCGGTAACGACGGCCTGGGTGGAAGCGCCGGTGAACCAGTAAATGACCGAGCCGCCCATGAGCAAACCAAGGATTACTTTTGGTTCAACGAGGCTCAGTTTGGCAACGACGCCGCCGAAGAGATGTTCCAGCAGCACAATGATACCGAAGACCATGGTAGTCGCGCCGACGACCGCCGTCCCGATCAAGACCGGCTTGGCCGTGGCTTTGAAGGTGTTGCCCGCGCCGTCGCCTTTCTCCAACAAGTGCTTCGCTCCTTCGAAGTCGGCATCAAACCCGAAGTCTTTGCGAATGCCGTCCTTCACGTTGGGCACCTGCTCGATCTGGCTCAGTTCGTAAACGGACTGCGCGTTGTCAGTCACCGGGCCGAAGCTGTCGACCGCGATGGTCACGGGCCCCATGCCAAGGAAGCCGAAGGCGACAAGGCCGAACGCGAAAATGGGCGCGGCAAATGGGTATGCTGACATTAAACTCATGACCGATGGATGCATTGAGCAGATGTAGCTAATCAACATGAGAACCAGGATCACAAGCCCCATCCAGAAGGCGGAGAAATTTCCCGCGACGAAGCCAGAGAGAATGTTGAGCGAAGCGCCGCCGTGTTTTGAAGCGTTGGTCACTTCCTGCACGTGGCGCGAATTGTAGCTGGTGAACGCCTTTGTGAACTCCGGGATCAATGCGCCGGCGATCGTGCCGCAACTGATGATCACGGAGAGCACCCACCACAGGCCGGGATAAGTCTGGTTGCTGCCGAGCAACAGGTAACTCGCGCCAAAGGTCACGCCAATGGAAACAAGTGAGGTGATCCAGACGAGGTGCGTCAGCGGCGCTTCGAGGTCGAACTCGCGCAAGTGCCCGTACTTTGCCTGGCTGATTTTGTCGTTAAGGAAATATGAGAACAGTGACGTGAGAATCATCAGGATACGCATGGCAAACAGCCAAACGATGAGGGTGGCGCTGATCTGCTGTAGTTGCGGGGTCGCGAGCGCCAACGCGAGGAAGGCGATAAGCGCGACACCGGTCACGCCGTAGGTTTCGAAGCCGTCGGCCGTGGGACCGACGCTGTCACCGGCGTTGTCGCCCGTGCAATCAGCGATCACGCCGGGATTCTTGGGATCGTCCTCCGGGAGCTTGAAGATGATCTTCATAAGGTCGGCTCCGATGTCGGCGATCTTCGTGAAGATGCCGCCGCAGATGCGCAGCGCGCTCGCGCCGAGCGATTCGCCGATGGCGAAGCCGATGAAACTTGGGCCGACGAGTTCCTTCGGGAGAAAAGCGAGAATGCAAATCATGAAGAACAATTCGACGCTGACAAGCAGCAGGCCGACGCTCATGCCGGAGCGCAGAGGGATGAACAGCGTTGCCAACGAGCTTTTGCGCAACGCTGAAAAGGCCGTGCGCGAGTTGGCGACGGTGTTGATGCGAATGCCGAACCACGCAACACCGTAAGAGCCGAGGATGCCGAGGATCGAACAGAGCAGGATGATGGTGACATTACGAAAAACCGGGGTGCCGGCCGGGTGTTCGGAGAGAAAGCCGAAATAATAAACCATGCACGCGGCAATCAGGACCCAAAGGACGGCGAGAAATTTGCCCTGTTGCAGGAGATAGGTCTTGCAGGTCTCCCAAATCGTGTTTGAAACCGAACGCATCGATTCGTGCACGGCGAGATTTTTGGTTTGCTTGTATTGCACGAGGCCGAACACGACACCGAGGACGCAAATAGCCAGGCCAATGTACAGAATGGCCATGCCGGAAATGGCTTTGCCCATGACGTCAAAGCTGACTTCCTTTAGCGATGGGATTTTGATGTCTGCTTCGCTGGCCGAGGCAGCGACAGCGGTGAGAGTGAGGAGGAGGACAACCCAGAGAATCCGTTTTCCCATAGTTTTGCGGAGTATTGACTGAACGGGGCAAACTTTGCCAAGAAAAATCACCCCAGCCGAATAGGGTCAAACCCTGCCAGGCGCTTGCGCTGAGTCGCGCGCCATGATTCGCTGGGCGCATGGCCAGGCAGTTATTACTGAGCCTTGCGATTTGCTTGTCACTGCTGCACGGCGCCCACGCGGCGCAGGATGTCTTCGCAAGGTCAAACCTCGTGGCGTGGTGCATCGTGCCATTTGACGCGAAGAAACGCGGTCCAGAAGAACGCGCGGAAATGCTCGATAGGCTCGAGATCAAGCGCCTCGCGTATGATTATCGCGCGGAGCACATCCCCACATTCGATGCCGAGGTGGAAGCGATGAAGCGGCATGGGATTGAGTTTACGGCGTGGTGGTTTCCTGGCGCGTTGAATGACGAGGCGCGCACGATTCTCAAGGTCATCGAGCGGCACAAAATCACACCTCAGTTATGGGTGATGGGCGGAGGGGCTGCGACGAAGGATGCGGCGGAGCAGCGGGAGCGTGTCAAAGCAGAAGCCATGCGCCTGCGCCCAATTGCCGAGGCTGCGGCGCGGTTGGGTTGCAAAGTCGGGCTCTACAATCACGGCGCATGGTTCGGCGAACCGGAGAACCAAATCGAGATCATTGACGAACTGAGGCGCGACGCCGTGATGAACGTCGGCATCGTCTACAACTTTCATCACGGGCATGATCATATCGCGCGCTTTCCGGAGATGTTCCGCCGCATGCGGCCGTATCTCCTGTGCGTGAATCTCAACGGCATGGTCAAAGACGGCGACAAACGCGGGCAGAAAATCCTGCACCTCGCCGAGGGTGACCAGGAACTGGGGATGCTGAAAGTGATCCGCGACAGTGGCTGGCGCGGCCCGGTCGGCATCATCGATCATCGCCCGGAGACCGATTCGGAGGACACGTTGCGAGCCAACCTGCGCGGCCTGGATCGGCTGTTGAAAGAACTGCGTTAGCCGGTTCAACAAGGGGCGCTTAAGAAATGCGGCTCAATCTCGATGAACTAATGGATGGATTTCTTTCAGCGGCAGGATAATGCACGCCGGCGAACACGCTGGCTCGTGGTCTATTTTATTGGCGCAATCTTCGGGCTCGCATGCACGTTTTACGTCATTTCCCTGCCGCCGTACTTCCATGGGAACCCGGAAAGCGTCGGAGCGTTTTGGCACCCCGAGTTGTTTCAAGTGGTCGTCAGCGTCATCCTGATCATTATCGCTCTGGGTTCGCTCATCAAAGCGATCAAGCTTCGGAAAGGAGGAAAGGCAATCGCACTGGCGATGGGTGGGCGCGCTTTGACTCAGGCTGCGACGGATCCGGATGAGCGCGAGCTGCAGAACATTGTCGAGGAGATGTCGATCGCGTCAGGTGTCCCGATGCCGGCGGTTTACGTGCTCGATCGCGAACCCGGCATCAACGCGTTTGCGGCCGGCTTTCGGCCCGAAGATGCCGTCATCGGCGTAACAAACGGGGCGATGCGATTCCTGACGCGCGATGAATTGCAGGGCGTCATCGCACATGAATTCAGCCACATTCTCAACGGCGACATGCGCCTGAACCTGAGACTGGTCGCCTGGCTTCATGGGATTCTGTGGATTGCGATTGTTGGCCGAGGGTTGCTCGAGGGTGCGCGCCGTTGCATTCCATGGAACTCGGAGGCAGACGATTTGAAGAAGGCAGGTCTCGGACTGTTCTTCATTGGCACTGGGGTTGGCGTGATTATTTATGGGCTGGGAAGCGGAGGCGTGTTCTTCGGGCACCTGATCAAGAGCGCGGTGGCGCGGCAGCGCGAATTCCTGGCGGACGCCGCCGCCGTCCAGTTCACGCGGAATCCGATGGGCCTTGCCAACGCGCTGAAAAAGATCGGCGGGC
>DAIOGM010000434.1:0-6349 GCA_036745215.1 Gemmataceae bacterium | reverse complement strand
TGCCGAACGACGAATTGTTCAAACAGCTTTGGCCGCCGCAACCGGGCGTGCTGCGAACGTGGCTCCACCAGGCCGGCTGGCGCAGTCGCGAGGACCGCTCGTATTTCATCATCCTGCATCCCGACGCTGAATCGGTGCTCGAGGAATTGAACCGGGACCGCTCGCCGCGCATTCGAACGTTCGCGGAGCACGCGATCGATTACAGGAAGAACGAGTTGCCGCGCCGCATCGCGATGCAACCGCCGTTTGGAATGGACACGACCGTCTATTTACCGTGGCTCGACGCCCCTGCAAAAAGCGCGGGACTTGCAAGTCGTTGAATAACATGTTGAAATGCAAGCGATCATGGCTCGTGCTGTTGGCGCTTTTCGGCGTCGCGCTCGCCGTCTATTTCGAGCCGACGTATTGCGTGCGCGGCTGGCTCCACGGCGAGGCGTTCTTCGATGGGCGGCCGACGTCGTATTGGCGGGCAGTCGTCGAACGGGATTTGCAATTGAATTCACACAAGCTTGTGTACGGCCGCGACAACGCACCGCCGGTTTTCTGGACGCGTGTCTATGATAGGATCGGCTTGAAGCGACGCGAAGATACTTCCCTAATGTTGCTCCAAAACACGAACGCGGATGCTGTATTGCTCGAATTGGCTGATGATCGCAACGTTCACGTCGCTGGATTCGCTGAAGATATCATTGAAGCATACGACTATCGCAATCCGGCACGGTTGAAACCTGATTTCCCCATTGTCCTCGACAGACACGGGAGCCTACGCCATAGGTGGTTCGATATTCTCCAGAGACACCACATGAAATAACGGTCATAGTCCCGCTCTTTGGTCGGCTGGCTTGCGCTTGTCTGAAAACATGTCAGAAACACGTCGATGCAAAAATGAACTGACAAATGCCGTCGCAATAAACCTGATTGACGTCGCCGAACCGCTCGTTTGCGCTTGATATAATGAACCCGCGTCTTGCAATCCAAGCTCCGAAGGAGCGCCATGTTAAAGCCCAGGGCAACGCCCTGGGAATGCGAGTCGCTCTCACGGGAAGCCCCAACGGGGCGCAATGACCATCGCGCCCCGTTGGGGCTTTCCCGCGCGAACGCGACCAAACCCAGGGCGTTGCCCTGGGCTTTAACATAACGCACCTTCGGTGCTCCTGCGGCGGAGTATTCGCATGCCGGTCCAATTCGACCTTGTCAGCCCCTACCAGCCCGCCGGCGATCAGCCACACGCGATCGAAAAGCTCGCGTCCGGCTTTCTCGCGGGGCAGAACCGCCAGACGCTGCTCGGCGCCACCGGCACCGGCAAAACGTATACCGCGGCGCACGTCATCAAAAAACTCGGCAAGCCGACGCTCGTCCTCTCGCACAACAAGACCCTCGCGGCTCAGCTTTACAAGGAGTTCAAGGGCTTCTTCCCGAACAACGCGGTGCATTATTTCGTCAGCTATTACGATTACTATCAACCCGAAGCGTACATTCCGCAGCGCGACATCTACATCGAAAAAGACTCCGCGATCAACGACAACATCGATCGCCTCCGCCTGGCCGCGACCAGCGCCCTCGTGAGCCGCGAAGACGTCGTCGTCGTCGCCAGCGTGTCATGCATCTATGGCCTGGGTGCGCCTGCCGATTATAAACGAATGATGATCTATTTGAAGAAAGGCGAGACGATCGAGCGCGACAACCTGCTCTATCGCTTGGTGGATATTCAGTATCAGCGCAACGACACCGCTTTCGAACGCGGCCGATTTCGGGTGCGCGGCGACGTGATTGAACTTTGGCCCGCATATGAAGAATTCGCGCTGCGCATCGAGCTGTTCGGCGACGAGATCGACGCGCTCGCCATCATCAATCCCACGACCGGAGAAACCGCAAAGGCGCAGGATGAGTTGTTCATCTTCCCCGCCAAACACTTCGTCACGCCGGAAGAGCGCATCAAATCCGCCGTCAACGGCATCGACGAAGAGTTGAACAATCGCCTCGCCGTGTTCCGCGAACAAGGCAAGCTATTGGAAGCCCAGCGTCTGCAAGCGCGGACGCGCTTCGACATGGAGATGCTGCTCGAAGTCGGCCATTGTCCCGGCATCGAAAACTATTCGCGCTGGTTCACCGGCAAAGCACCCGGCGAGCCGCCGTATACGTTGATCGACTATTTTCCGAAGGACTTCCTCCTCATCGTCGATGAATCGCACGCCACGGTGCCGCAGGTGCGGGCGATGTTCGCGGGGGACTTTAGCCGCAAGACGACACTGGTCGAGCATGGGTTTCGCTTGCCCAGCGCGCTCGACAATCGGCCGCTGCGCTTCGACGAATGGGAGAAACGCATCGCCCAGGTGCTGTACATGTCGGCGACGCCGGCGGATTATGAACTCGAAGTCTCCGGCGGCGAGTTCGTTGAGCAAGTCATTCGCCCGACCGGCCTCGTCGATCCGGTGCTGCACGTCAAGCCGGCGCGCGGCCAGGTGCCGGACCTGTTGATTGAGATCAAGAAACGCGTCGAAAAGAAGGAACGGACGCTCGTCACCGTGCTGACAAAGCGCCTCGCCGAGGATTTGACCGGTTACTTTCGCGACTCCGGTCTGCGCGCCAAATGGTTGCACTCGGAGCTGGACGCGATCGAACGCGTGCAAATCTTGCGCGAGCTGCGCGAAGGCGCATTCGACGTGCTCGTCGGCGTCAATCTACTGCGCGAAGGTTTGGATTTGCCGGAGGTTTCGCTTGTTGCAATTCTCGACGCCGACAAGGAAGGCTTCTTACGCAGCGCGCGTTCGCTTATTCAAACGATTGGCCGGGCGGCGCGCCACGTCAACGCCGAGGTCATTTTGTACGCCGACAAGATGACCGATTCGATGCAAAAGGCGATCGACGAAACCAATCGCCGGCGTGAATTGCAACTGGCTTACAACAAGGAGCACAACATCACGCCGGAGAGCGTGCGTTCGACGATCACGATGGGCATCGCGGAGGAGATTGAGGCTCACAAGTTGACGCTCGAAGTCGCAGGCAAGGCGGGCGAGGATTATGTGACCGAAGAGTTCCTTGAGGAGTTGCACGCGGAGATGTTGGCGGCAGCGACCAATCTCGAGTTTGAAAGGGCAGCGGAGTTGCGCGACCGCATTGCGAAGCTGAAAGGCGAGCCGACGATGGCGCCGCAGAAGAAGCCGAGGCGGCGCAAGAAATCGCAACGATGAAACCCGTTTACGTTTAGCGTTCGCGTGGCGCCACGCGAACGCTAAACGTAAACAACGAACTGCTTACTTGATCTCCTTGAACCGAATGTTCCGGAATATCACTTCCATCTGCGGCCCCGCATGCAGTTGAAACGCGATGATGCCGTCTTCGGGCATCTTGGCGAACTCGTCGTCCACCGTTGTCTTGCCGTTGAGCGTGATCGTCACTTTCTTGCCGACGGACTTGATGGCGTAATCGTTGAAATCATCGACCTTGACGACCTCTTTGACAATCTTCGCGTCGGCGGCTTTCATCATGCCGCCGAATTGTTCCCCGTAGAGGCTGCCCCAGTATTGCCCGCCCATGTCGCACTGCGGTCCACCGACGGCGAACTTTTCCTGGTTAATGATCTTGCTGCGAATTTGCACGCCGCTGTTGCCGACCTTGGTCATCTTCACCTGGAAGGACATCTCGAAGTCCTTGAACTTCTTTTTGCTGCACAGGAACGTGTTGAACTTGAGACCATCCTTGGGCGTCTGACCGACGATGGCGCCGTCCTTCACGGACCAGAATTGATCGATGAGTCCCTCGAAGCCGTCGAGGTTCTTGCCGTTGAAGAGAGCATTGCCTTCGCCAGCCTGAGCCGGCGGCAGTGCGAAGGAAAAGCAAAGTGCAAAACCAATGATGAAAGGTCGCATGGCAAACTCCAGAAAAGTGGTTCGTCAAACTACCGTTGAATTCCACGAATCGGACTCGGCCGTTACAACGCCGACCGGCGCCGGCTCGTCGGGCGCGTTTTCGGCCCATTCCGTTTCTTGCAGCAGCTGCATGAATGTCTCGCGGGCATCGCTCAGGGCGAAGCCGAGTTCGACGAGTCGAGCGAGCGCTTCTTCCAGTTCCGTCGTGGCGTACGAGCGCAGGTCGGCACGCTCCAGGCCGAAGCGAAACCCCGCGCGGAGCGAAACCGGCGGATGGCGATGCACCGTGCCTTTCGCCAGTTCTTCGTCGAGCACCGACTCCGTTAAATGGCGGAGGTATTTGGGAAACTTCTTACGCAGCTCCGCGCCTGGAATCGGTCCATCGGCCAGCGCGTCCCGCAATAAAACCTTGGCGTGCTCGCGGAGCGGCCGATCCCAGTAGCGATCCTGGGAGCTGCGATACTTCGGGCAGATCACGACCACGTTCGCCGCCACCTGACGCTTCATGACGTCCGTCAATTCGGCGACGCCAAGATGATCGAACGGGGCCGAAAGCTGGTCGCGGATTTTGTTGACCGTCAAGGGTTCCTTGCTCGTCTTAAAGATAACGCGGATCGCGTCCACGAGATCCGTTTGATTCGAATCGATATCGGTCATGCCGTTCTCCTCGGCGAATAGGTTTCCATTCCGATGGACCAATGTATGCCGAACGCGCCGGAGAGTCAAAGAACAAAACGGCAATTTTCGCGTGAGAGGACTTGGTTCACAAGCAGAAACTCTCTGCGTTCTCTGCGCCTCTGCGTTTCTAAAAAGGGTATTCCGCGCCGTGAGCGAAAGACATCCAATATAGAAACGCAGAGACGCAGAGTACGCGGAGAATAGAAGTCCCAAAAGCCTAAAGCGATGGACAAAGTTGCCTTTTGCGTTATGATGAAGCGGATAAACAACCCGGCCCGCCGCGTGCTGATTCGCCGTCGATTTTCATCCCGCCGACTGGAACCAATTCTGGAGATGCCATCATGCGTTCGTTTGCGTTCGTGTTCGTTTCGATGCTCGCGATCGGTGCAGCAAGCATTGCTGCCCAGGACGGCGGCGAAAAAGACAAGAAAGACTCCGGTAAAGCTGAGAAGAAGACGGACAAGGGCTCGCCTCTCACTGTCGTGACGGGCGCCGGCAAGGAAGTCAAGCTGTTCGACTGGCGCATCACGCACGGCACGCGTCATTTCTCGCTCAATGGCGACGAAAAGCCCAATCCGAAATCGAAGACGCTCGCGGGATCGGAGTACCTGGATTTTCGCGAAGAGAAATCGACCACGTACAAGAACGGCATATTCACGCTCGTGCCGTTGAACAGCATCCGAAAAATCACCTATGATCGCGAAAAGAAAACGGTCGCGGTGACGGTCGTCGCCGATGGCGCCGATGACGTCGTCTTGAACGGCGCCACCAAGTTCACCGGCACGAACAAGCTCACCGTCGAGGCGGACGAAACCATCGAAGGCCTCGAAGGCAAGGCCGCCGTCTCGTATCAAGGCGGCGTTGACAAGGGCGTGCAAAGCATCGCATTTGCGGCTCCGAAACCGGTCGCCAAGGTCACAGGCGTCGAATCGGTGGTCACGGCCGACGACAAGGAAAAATCCAAGCACCCCGCTCATGACGTGCAGCCGCTCTATCTGGTAGACGGCGCCTATCGCACCGTGCCGTACTTGATGTTCAAGACGAGCGTGAAAGTGGACATGGACAAGATCGCCTCGCTGAAATTCGTGCAGCCGGAAAGCAAGAAGGCGGCGAGCGCGTACGAAGTCACGCTCAAGACCGGCGTCAAGCACACGCTGTCGTTGATCACGTCCGTCGAGACCGAGAAAAAGAAGAACATGACGCTCGTCGGCTTGATCGGCCGCGTGCCGGCGGGGTACAAGTTGTTCTCGTTCGACGCGATTTACGAGTACCGGCTTCCGGAAGACGAAAAGAAATGACCCCCGTCTTGTTCGTTTAGCGCCCGCGCGGCGCCGCGCGGGCGCTAAACGTAGATCGATTACCACGCTCCCAAACAGCATCCAAAATCACCGCCGCTCGCACTGAGCGGCATCGCACGCCTTTCGAATGGCAACTTCAGATACTCCGCCCGATCGTGAACGATGCGGCCCGCGATGATCGTGTGCGTCACATGCGTCGCATGTTCGAACGGATCGCCATCATAAAGCACCAGGTCCGCGGCCTTGCCGACTTCAATCGAGCCAAACTGATCGTCGATATCGAGCATCTTGGCCGCGTCGAGCGTGATGCTCTTGAGCGCCCGCTCATGTCCGAGGCCATTGACCATCGCCATGGCGGCCTCGTAGCGCAGGACGCGCGTCTTGGGGACATAGCCCTCGAAGGCGGTGCAGATCGCGGTCGGGATCTTGCGGTCAGTCAGGAAGGCGGCATTGCCCAGGTGCCCGTTGAAGGTCTCGGGCGAGCTTGGCCGCTGCATCGTTGGG
>DAIOGM010000433.1:648-6377 GCA_036745215.1 Gemmataceae bacterium | reverse complement strand
CGGCTATCACGAGACGAACTTCTCGATGGCGTACAGCTCGCACATCTCCTGGCAAAACATCAACTCGCCGGTGCCGATGGAGGTGTATCCGTCGCTCGCCTTCGACAGCCTGTTCGACAATCAGGGCAGCCGCCGCACCTCGAGCATCCTCGACCGCGTCCGCGAACAGACGGCCGACCTGAATCGCCAGGTCTCCGGCGCCGACCGCGCCAGGCTCGATGAATACTTGCAAAGCGTCCGCGAAGTCGAACGCCGCGTGCAGCGAACGCGCGACGAGAAGACGCACGCCGACGACCGGGCCGCGAATCGCAATCGCCCGGCCATCACCATGCCGCGTCCCGACAACGGCCTTCCCGAAGACATCCGCGAACACATGCGGCTCATGTGCGACATCATCGCGCTGGCGTTCCAGACCGACAAAACTCGCGTCGCCACCTTGTTGATGTGCCGCGATCTGTCGGGCCTGTTCTATCCGTTCCTCAACGTCCGCACCGCGCATCATCCGACATCGCACGAAGACACGTCCGACCCCTACGAACGCGTGACGCGTTACTACGTCAGCCAAGCCGCGTACCTGGCGCTGCGATTGAGCGAGATGCGCGAAGGCGATAGGGCGGTGCTGGACAACTCCTGCATCCTCTGGCTCTCGAACATGTGGTCCGGCAGCCAGCACGATTCGCGCAAGGTTCCACTCTTCACGATCGGCGGCCTCGGCGGCTCACTCGGAACGGGCCGCGTCCTCACCTACTTCGACCGCGGCGACGACAACCGCAAGCTGTGTAGTCTGTATCTATCGCTGATGAATCGCATGGGCGTCCAGCGAACACGGTTCGGCGACGCGACGGGGCCGCTGGCGGGGTTGTGAGCCCACCGGCAAACGCACTTACCCAACAGCGATTGAGCAACTCGAATCGCGAAAAATACGGCTTTTTTTGGTGTTTTTGAGGCAGTTACCCACGTGTGCGCGCTTCAAGGTCCGATCTCGTTCTGGAATTCCGGGTCTTGATTCTGTTAGTATTCACGTGACAAGGAACGAGAGTGCATTTGGCCCGATGAGGTCGGTCGACGAGCAAACATTCGATGATTGCCAACGACACCGAATACCGCAAAGCGCAGGAAGAAATCCGCGTCCTGGAAGAACGCCTGGAGCGTTTGCAACAGTCGCATCCCGTCGGCGCCAAAGGCTTCACCAAGGCCGGCATCCGCAAGATGATTGCCCGCCTTCACGAGGAGTTGGCGGTTTTTGAAGGAAGCGAGGAGGCGCGGCGGTTGGATTTGAATTAATGACGAGCCCCAAAATGGCGGCCGCTCATTAGATAATTTAACTTATACGTCATTTAACCTAAATCGACTCCCGACCCTTTTTCTGGCCCCATTGTTTCCTCAACAGCCGAAATCATTGGAGTCGAATGGATGCAACGCCGTTGGCGAAGGGGGCGCCATGAGTCGCGCAAAGTGGAAAAAACTTTATCATTCCCTGGTTCACAGGAAACCAAAGCTGGGCGAACCGCAGGAAAGAGCGGCGCCGGAAGTGTTGAAGGAGTTTGAAAGCACATATCGTCTGCGGCTTCCTGAGAGCTACAAGACTTTCGTCGAGGTAGTTGGCCCAGGAGAAATCGGCGCGTACTTCATCATTTACGCGCCGGGATATCCGAACCAACGCAGTGGAAGTTTGGAAGCGTTCTTGGAGTTTCATCGATCACCTGAAATCTTGAAAACGAAAGTCGAAACGTATGGAGATCCTGCGTTCATCAAACGCATGGTGCCCTTTTCCAGTTCGATTGGCGGGGATGTTTTCGTTTGGGATCCGAACGATGTTCGCGAGAAAAGAAAACACGAATATGCCAACTATATTCTTCCTGATGACCAGCAAACGATTTCACTCTTGGCTACGTCGTTCGAACAATTCATCGATGAAATCTGTCTGGGCAACGGCTTTTCTCGTTTCGCAGGCCCGGATTGGACGGTGATGGAGCAGTTCATCCCGGCTGGTCGTCGATTGAAACCAAAGGGATGACATCTTGTGAATCCGCGTTCCCAGCGTGCGCTCGCTGCGCTCGCGACGCTGGGCTTTGGGATGCAACGCCGTTGGCGTAGGCGTTTCTCCCCTCTCCCCCGCCTTGAACACTGGGCGCTTGCAACGACTTGGCCGGTGGGGGAGAGGGGAGGAAATCTCGCCAGCAATACTTGTCAGAAAAAAATCGCATCCTTGTCGATCCCGCCCCGCGCCAAACGACTACGTTGACAGTGGAGGCCAACGCGGCTTCCTGGGCGAAACCGTCGAAAGGGAGATTTCACCATGCGATTCATGTTGCTGGTCAAAGCCACCAAGGATTACGAAACGGGCAAGTTGCCAAACGAAAAGATGTTGGCGGAGATGGCCAAGTACACCGAGGAACTCGTCAAGGCCGACGCCCTCCTGGCGTGCGAGCGGCTCAAGCCGAGTTCGCAGGGGTTTCGGGTGCGTTACGCCGACGCGAAATTCCTGGTGACCGACGGGCCGTTCGCGGAGACGAAGGAGCTGATCGCCGGATTTTGCATGATCAATGCGAAATCGCTTGAGGACGCCGTCGCGTGGGCCCGGCGAATGCCGATGCGGGAGGGCGAGGTCGAGGTTCGGCCGTTGTTTGAGCTGGAAGATTTTCCGGTGGACCCCAGCGAGAAGCCGGACGGCTGGCGTGAGCAGGAGGAGCAAATGCGCGCGGCCCCGCCGCCGGCGCGAAGGCCGGGAACGATCCGCTACATGGGCCTGCTCAAGGCCGATCCGGACACCGAATCGGGCAAGTTGCCGGATTGCGAGGTGCTCGCGGCGATGGGGGCGTTCCTGGAGGAAGGAACGAAGGCCGGGACGTTCTTGTCCGGCGAGGGATTGAAGCCGACTTCGAAGAGCGCGCGGGTGCGCTTCTCCGAAAGAGATCGCCTGGTGATCGATGGGCCGTTCGCGGAGACGAAGGAAGTTGTCGCGGGATACGCCATCCTTCAGTACGCATCGAAGGCCGAGGCGCTCGAGTGGACCAAGCGATTTGTGCAGGTTGACGCGCCGGGGCGGCACGGCGGAGAGTGCGAGTGCGAGATGCGGCCGATCTTCGAATACGCCGAATTCGGGGCAAGCGATGCCGTCAAACAAATGGGCGAGCTGGCGGCCAAGGCGGGGCGGGCGTGAGCGTCAAGACTCACGGTATCGCGAATACCGAATCGTCGAGGCGGGCAATGGGCGTGAGCGAGGTGACCTCGGCGTTCGCGAAGATTTGGCCGTTCCGGTAGGTGTCCGAGCGATGAGCGTATTTCATGCCATCGATTTCCTTGTAACTGATGATGTATTCCTCCCAATCGGATTCGGTCTTGAATACGATGTCGTACCCGCGCGTTTTGGTCTTGGCGATCAGGTGAGTCCTGCGGTCGAGATAGATGATGACGTCGTTTTCCTCTGGCTTGGCGATGCGGATGCCGACGGCGCCTCGGCCCTTGATCGAGACGAAGCCGAGGTTGGTCAATTCGTACGGGGGCTTGCAGTAGTCGCCCAGGGCATTGCCATCGATCTGGAACAGTTGCGCGGCGCCAACCAGTGCGCGTTTGTCGGAGGACTCGTAAATATTCTGGCCATTGTTGATCCAGATCTTTTCGCCGTTGAAAATCGTGGTAACGTCTACCTGATTCGTGCCGACGACTCTCAGGCTTTGCTTGTATTTCATGGGGCGCTGAAATACTGCGTCGCTGCTGAAGCTGCACTTGATGTTCTCGATGTACATGTAGCCTTGACCCTTGTAGCGAACCGTCTGGAACTTGTCATTTTTTTCCACGCCGCCATGCGCAGCGACGGCCTTTTGCAGGATGCTGGCGGCGTCTTCCTCCGCGGTGAGTTCCGGGAGCGGCGGCGGCTCGACGGTTTTCGTGATTTCGGCCGCCGGAACGTTGGCGCGTTTCTGCTTGAAGGGTAAGAAATTGGCGCCGCTATACCAAATGCCGACCGCAAAGGTGGCGATGGCCAATAGGCCGGCGATAAGGATCCCTTTCATCGCATTTCTCCTGAGTCGGCGCGTTCCGGTACGGGTCGGCGCATCCTCCGACGCAGGAACTATAGCTTTATTTTCGGGATGATGACTTTCGTCTTTGTGAACGCAGTTGGATCGTGCATGCAAGATTGGTGCAGTGCCGGAGTGCGTCGCCATGGGCGGAAATGTTCTCACGCGGCGGCAGAATAGGCGCGAAGGGCTTGCGTCGGCCGGGCTTCTTCTGAATAACTGAGGACGTGCACGTCGGCACGATCGTTCAAGTGCACCAACTCCAGTTGCATCTCAACCGGCTGCATCATGAACGCGAGCACGTAATTGGCGGTCGTCTTGCTGCCTTCTTCCAGTGCGTCTTGATAGGCAAACGTCAACGTCCCGGTAAGACGCAAGAGCACCGTTTGCAGCGGCGGAATGTTGAACGGCTGCGGCGTCTGTTTGTCGAAGGCGAGGTTGTCCACCACGAGCCAGCCTTCGGTTTGGCGAATCCATAAGCGAGCGCCGAGGATGGCGTTTGGCAACGCGCTGTAGTTGGCCACGATGACGCCGACCTTGACGCCGATCTGTCGCACGCCGTCGCGGCTGATGCCGAGGAAGAACTCCTTGTCGGCCGCGTACGGCTTGAGGCAGGGCTGTTCCTTGCGCATGCGGACGAACCAGAAGTACAACGTGGTCATCATCGAGACGGCCGAGCCCGCGGCGCCGGCGTAAGAAAGATAGGAGTCCATTCCCTCATCCTCCGTATTAGGTTGATCACCCTATAGCATAAATTCGGAAATCGGCCAATGGCAAATGGGTCGACCACACGCACCGACTCCGCTATTTTCCGCTCCGCACCTTGAATCGCCGTTCCGCCATGCTCAGGAAGCTGCGCCACTCGGCCGGCGTCGCGATGTGGCCGCCAGTGTGATAGTTCCAGCCGAGGTCGCCGTCCGTAAGCGCCTTGTCGAGCGGCGGCAATTCGGTGACGCCGAGGTCCTTGCGGCCGAGCAGGCGATAAACGGGGCCGGCGCCGACCATGCCGAGGAATTCGCCCTTCGGATCGGCCCATTGATCGGTCGTGCCGCCGTTGCAGAACAGCGTGCGCGGCGCCATCAATGCGATGAGCATGTGGCTATCGACCGGCATGTCATTCCAGCGGCCGACCCATTTTTGATAATTGCCGGCGAGCTGCCAGGAGAAGTTTTGCGCCATGTCGTCCACGGTCTCGCCCCAATCGCGGCGGGCGAGCGCGGCGCCGGCCTCGCCGCTGCAACTGGCGAACACCGCGGCGATGCGTTCGTCTTGAGCGCCGGCCCAGAGAACGGTGCGGCCCAGACGGGAATGCCCTTGAATGGCGACGCAGCGAGCGTCAACGGTCTTGTCGATTTCGAAATAATCCATGACCCGACTCACGCCCCATGCCCAGGCGCTGACGCCGCCCCACTCGTCGGCGGCGGGCGCGGTTTGGCCAGCCTTGAGCGTCAGGCCAATCACGCCCTCCTTGAAAGCGCCGGCGCGATCGGGCTGGATATCGCTGTACCCGACGGTCGCGTACGCCCAGCCGCGGCCGAGCACTTCAGTCGCCGTCGTGTCCTTGCCGAAACCCTTGAACTTGCCCGCGCCGCCGCCGAACGTGAGAATCAGAACTACGGGCACCGGCCCCTCGGCCTTGGCGGGAAGATAGAGATTCACATTGATGCGCGGACCATCGTCGCGATCGCTCATGCGGCCGACGAGCCG
>DAIOGM010000433.1:0-638 GCA_036745215.1 Gemmataceae bacterium | reverse complement strand
GCCGTTTCAGCGTCGCCGTGCCGTTCATGGCGTTCGCTTCCGTGGCGGCGACTTCCCATTTCACCTTCGGCGCATTCTCGGGCACGCGGCCAAAGATCTCGGTTTGAAACAGCTTGAGGATTTCCGGCCGCCGAACTTTGATCCAAGTGTCCGCGTCTTTCACCGGTTGGCCGTTGGCGAGAAACAATAGTTCTGGCAACATGTACGGTTTAACTTTTGATTCGTCGTAATTGGAGACGTGCCCCGTTTTGAACGCCTTGCGGAGCGGGTTGCCCTTGGCGTCCGAGCCGAGGTTAATGATCTTGGGCTTCGCCTTGTCGTCCTGCTTCGCCTTGTCTTGCGCGTGCAGCACGAAGGTGATGAGGAGCAGCAACATTGCCGATGTGAACTCGCGCATGATCGAACTCCTGATTGAAGTGGAAGGAGTTGGAAGCGAATGGGTTTTCCCTGAGCATAACGAGCGGCGACGCCGTTGCAAGCAGATTTCGGCTAACGCAGTCCAGCTAAACTGATTGCATTTCAGCGCCGCCGAGCCGATAATCGCACCATGCGTTATTGATCTTCTGGAAAGGAAAGCGCGTGCTTCGGGAGGGCGAGGCTCCTGCCGAGCCGCGTTGGGCTACGATTTTTCGGGGTTC
>DAIOGM010000432.1:0-6406 GCA_036745215.1 Gemmataceae bacterium | reverse complement strand
ACCAGGTTTTGGGTCGCCTGATTAGTCCAGGTGGCCATGCCCGTGGAGTTGGGACTGACGACCGGCACGACCGGGACCGACGAAGTGGTGGTGTCATTGGTCGCGACGGGATCGATGCGATCCATCCCTTGACCCGGATCGCTGAGGTAGAGCTGCTTGTTAAACGTGGCCACCGAACCGCCGAGGAAGCTCAGGCGCGAGACGGCCGTGTTGCTGTTGCTGATGCCGTCGTTGACCGTCACGGCGATGACGCGATCGGTCGCGTTCGGGAACGCCAGCGCGTTGACGTACTGCAGGGAGGCGATGACGGCCTGGTAGTCGGCCAGCGTGGCGGTGCCGCTCAAAAGAAATCCGCCGCTGCCGTCCGACGTGACGCTGATGCCGAAGCTGGCGGCAAGCGTCGTGTCGATCAGCAGCGACTCGGCGCTGCCGTCCGGACGCGTGGTCAGCTTGATGGCGGCCGAAGCAATCGTCGTGGCGTTGTCGGTGATCAGCGTGTCGGTGTCGGCGGCGGCGACGATCGCCCCGGCCCCAAAGTAACCCTTGAAATCGGCCGCGGTCGCGCCGGTGCTGTTGTTCGCGTCGAGATCGATCACGGGCGGCGCGTCCACCACGTTGGTGGAATAGATTCCCTGCCGGCCGCAGGTGTCGGTGACCAGCAGCCGGACGGTATCCTTGGCGCCGGTCATCAGGTACTGCGTGGTGAGGGGCGGATCGCCCACGTTCCAGGCGCCGGCGGGCTTCGAGAAGACGCCGCCGCTCGAGCTGACCCACTGATAGCTGTACGACCCCGAGCCGCCGGAGATGGTGGCCGTGATGGTCGCGGTCTGCCCCGCCACAATGGTCGGGAAGGTGACTGCGGGCTGCGGAGCCTTGAGGATGCCTTCGGTCAGCAGGAAATTGAAGAAAGCACGCTGGGCGGCGATGTTGGCGGCGGCGGTCCCGGCCAGCGAGTGGCCCCCCTCATACATCACCAACCCCATCGTAGGATTGCCGAAGGCGTTGCCGTAGGCGATCGCGGCCGCGTCGTTGAAAGGCGTGGTCCCGCCCGTGGGGTTGTCGGGGTGATCCGGATCGAAGGCGGCCACGGTCGTCGTGCTCCGCCAGTTGAGCGAGTTGGGCACGTAAATCTGCTCGAACCCGTTCCTGGTGGCTGCGTCCAGCCGGTTCATGATCTGCATGATCGGGTCATTGGCGGCGGCCGCATTGTACGAATAGGGCGGCGTGCCGTGGCTGTGGCTGCTAAAGGGGACCAGGCCGCCGTTGCTAAGGAAGTTCAGTTGCGTCGTGCCGACAATCAGGTTCTCCAGGAGACTGGGGGTGAGACAGCTGGCCCAAAGTCCGCCGCCATTGACCACGAAATCATAAAGGGCCTGACGGTACTCGACCGGCCAGTCCTCTGGGTCGGCATGCGTCAGAATGAAGACGTCGTCACAATGGTCCAGATTGGTCGGAATGCCGATGCTGTAGGACGAGGCCGGAATCCCCGCATTGGTGTAGTAGGGCGCCGCGAGTTTCCCGTTCTGGGCATCGAGCACGGCACGCGGGAAACTGGTGACCTGGCCATAAATCTCGGTGGTCAGCGGGGCCGCCAGCGTGTCCACGACCACGCCCTTGGCTTTCCAACTGTTGATGGCGGCGCTGACCGCCGGCGTCAGGAAGGCCGAGTCGATGATGAACGAGCCGCCGCTGTAGCTCTTCGTGCCCGCCGTGGTGGTGGCCGTGAAATCCGCGGGAATGGCGTCGCCGGTATCGAGACGAAAGGTGGTCTTGGCGGGGTTGATGGCCCAATTGATGGGCACCTTGTAGTTAGTGACCATGTCGTAGACCAGGCCGTACGGCTTCAGCGCGTTGCCGACCGTCTGCGTTGGCTGGCCCATGTCGATCAGGTAGGCGCCGGCACCGAAGGAGGCCATGGCCGGCGTTTCGCGCCGCTCCAGCACTTCGAAGTCGAGCTGCCAAGCGGCGCGTTTACGCCGGAACGGCGTGACGCTCGAAGGGCGCCGCTTGCCCGACAGCCGCGCCCAAGTGGCGCGGAGCCAGGAACGAAAGTGAAAGAACATCGCCGGAGCCCTCTGCGTGCGCGACGGAGAAAACAGGAATCAGAGTTCGGCAACACCGGTCTACGCCGAATCGGCACGGAGTTGTCCACCGGGCAATTGAATGCCCGCCCACCGAGCGCCCGGACAGGGGCTGGGCGTTATCCATTGGAAAATGAATTGCTGATTTTGGGTTTTGCGAATCGAATGAAACACTTGCGTCATTAGTTCCGAGCGAATCGGGCGTGGGGTCGCCGTCGCTTGATTGGGTTCTTATTGTTATGGAACGATTCGTTCTCCACGTCCAGGCGAATCCGGGAGATAGAGAGGGGATTTTGGTTAACGTCCCTATAGCAGACAGCTTTGTGGGGCGACTGTCAAGAGTCTTGTTGGATAAAATACCCTCGCCGCGAGCGCGATCTGCCGATTAGGCATTACGGGCTGTGTGCACCTACCCTTCTGCGTAAGTTTTCGTCACGACATGTGGTCGCCCAAGCGTCGATGATACGTCAACTTCGGGCGGGCTCAAGACTGAATCCAGAGGACAAGAAAGGAACTCCTATGACACCCTACATACACATCAACGATCTGGCGAAGGAAGCCCAATCACCCGAGAAGGGCATTCTGAGTCGCACGCTGTACAACGATGACAAAATGAAAGTTGTGATCTTCGGCTTTGCCGCAGGCGAGGAACTGTCCGAACATACCGCTTCGATGCCGGCCGTCCTTCATTTCCTTGAAGGGGAAGCGAAATTGACGCTGGGCGCCGACATCCTGGAAGCGACGGCCAACACCTGGGTTCATATGCCGACTGGTCAACGGCACAGCATCCAGGCCAAAACGCCCGTCGTCTTGCTGCTGTTGCTCCTCAAATAGTGAACTCGCCATCCGTCCATGATGCGACAACTTGCAACGACACTCTCCGCCTGACGGTTGCCAGTCGTTCTTCATTCAAGCGCTGGAGAAATACGCCCATTTCGACGCCGATGAATCGACAAGCCTGCGCGATCGTCAGGCGTGGGCGACGCGATTGCGCAGCCACGGCACGTCACTTCAGATAATCCGCATTGCCCCGCACGGCGTCGGGCACCAAGTTGTACAAGGCATCGCTGGGCTGGGCCAGCGTGAAAGCGATGGCCAGCGGAAATCGGCCCTTGGGTGCGCCCGGCGTGTACGTGCCCTGGCCCCAGAATTCGCCGAGAACGACGACGTCGAAGCGCGTCACCTTGCCCTCCTTGACTTCGACGAAGCCGAGAAGATCGGCCTGGTAGCCGCGCTTGCCGTCCTTGGTCTCCAGGTGGACGCGGCCATTGAGACGGCCGCCTTGCAGCGTCATCTCTGCCTTTTTGATTTCGTTGTCGCTCCAGCCCGTCGGCGTGCCGCGCGTGTTGTCCACGAGGTGATAGCGTAAGATGCGTTTTTGCAAACTGTCAGGCAGCCCGCCTTTGAGGAGGGCCTGCGTCTCGTCCTTGCGCACCCACACGTGTTCGCGGCCCATCGATGTCTTCCAGGCGTTTTCCATGTCGTACTGGATGGTTCCCTTGGCGGCTTTCACCGGTTCGTGGCCGCCGAGGACTTTCGCGGTCGTGACGATCACCAGGCCGTCCTCGGGCATCACGAAGCGCTTGTCCTTCTCCTTGAATTCGATGGGCGGGGCATCGACGGCTTCGAAATTCTTGAGGGCCTTGTTGAGCATGGCGAGCACGCTTTGCGGGCGGAAATCGTAGACGTAGCCGACGAGGTCCCCCTTGGTGTTGATGACGTGCAGTCCTTGCAGCGTGCCCCCCTTGCCGATGAGCTTGCGGGCGAAATCGCCCTCGGCGTCCTTGCGTCGGCCGGCGCCGTTGTGGGCGATGCCGACACAGACGAATTCCTTCTTGAGCAGGTCCACGACTTTGGCATCGTTGAAGGCCGTCGCACGGAAGGCCACCACATTGTTTCAGCCGCAGCCGAGCGGCTCGCCGCTCGCGACCCAGACGAAGATCGGCTTCTTGGACTTGGCCGCCAGCTCGCGGCCTTCGAGGATCGACACCTGCCATGGGATGGTGCGCCAGAGTTCGTTGTCGGGCGGCTGGAGTTCTTTGTGCAGTTTCTCGAAGTCGGCCAAGGTGAGGCCTTTGGCTGGTTCCTGGGAGAAGAGCGGCGCCGCGTTGAGCGAGGCGACGAGGAGTGCGGCGAAATGGAATCGGGTCATGAGGTTTTCTCCAATTGCCGCTTGCCGTCTAGCGTTTGCGTGGCGCCGCGCGAACGCTAAACGGCAAGCGGCGAGGCGTCACTGGTGCCGAACGGCTCACGGCACCTACTAGAGGATCTACCGATTTCAACGTAATGCCCCGGCGATGCCCTTTGTATCTTCGGAACCTAACAGATGCAACGCCGTATTCGATTGCAACAGCGTGCTCACCCGTGTGGCCAGCTCGAACGTTTTTCGCAAGTCTTCGACGGTGAGCTTCGTGCCGCCACCGGAGACGCCGCCGGCGATGACGACGTGCCGAGGCAAACACAATGCAGCCAGGTGGGCGACATCGCCGACATCGCGCAGCATCCCCGGCGCCATCAGGCCGAGTCGCTGATTCTTGTAAGGCGTATCCGTCACAAAGCTCGCCAGCGAATCCGCGGCGACGACATCGGTGATGCGTAAATCAATGGCGGCGGCGCTGAGGGCGACGATCCCGGCAGGGCCGTGGCCGACAACGGCGATGCGCTCGGGGAGTTTGCCATCCAGACGCTTGACCGCGTCGAGAAGCCTGCGAATGTCGAGGGGCCACTGTCCCAGGAGCGGGCGGCCGATCCACAAGCCCCATTGCGCGGTGTTGTGATCCGGCGCGTTGCGGACTTGATCGTTGGGCCACGCCAGCGCCCCGGTTGCGCGCAGATCAATGGTCATCACGGTCCAACCGTCCTGTTGCAAGGATTTGGCAATGTCGCTCCGAGCAGCCTTCTCTTCGCCCTCAAGGTCCAGCACGATTGCCAGCCGATTTCGTTGATTCATGAGGCCGGCTTCAGACTGGTAAGTAATCACCGCTGGATTGCCCTTCTCCGTTGGTTCCTCGATAGGCCCCTTCGGATCGCCGCCGAAGATCTTTTCAGCAAGTGTTTTTCGTAACGCGGTCGATTCAACGCGCCATGCTTCCGCGTCCTTGGGCGCCTTGCGCGCCGCCAGCAAGCGCCGTCCCTCCGCGGCGGCGAATTTTGGGATCGTCATCCAATCGGCGGGCCGCGTGTCGCCGGGAAAGCAGCGCAGCGTCTCGGGATCTTCCGTCTTCATCGGCGGATCAGCTATTGGACTGCCGTCGCCTTCGCCCTTGAGGTGCTTGGCCAGCCAGCCGTAGAGCGCCTCGCGCATGGCTTGACTGTAGTCGTGATGCCAATCGAAGGTCGTGTGGCGAACGCTGTCGGGCTTGTCATGGACCTTGTAAACGCCGGCGGCGAAGGCCAGCGATTTCTTGGCTTCGGGGATGGAGAACTGCACGCCGTCCTTTGTGACGTTGATGACCATGAGCCCGCGCGGCGCGGCCAGGCCGAGGATGGCGCCTTCTTCGGTAAAGCGGAGGGCCCCGGGAACCACTTCGCACATGCAACAGGCAGTGCCGAGGTAGGCCTGGTAATTGCCGACGGAGCAAACGGGGACGACGGCGCCGAACCGATCGTCCCAGGCGCCGGCGTACATCGTCTGGTTGCCGCCGCCGGACGCCCCGGTGATCGCGATCTTCTTGCCGTCCACTTCCGGACGCGTCAGCAAGTAATCGACTGCCCGCATATTCTCGTAGACTTGAATGCCCGCAAGCGTCATGCCGGTGGGCAACAGCGTGGCGGCGACCATCTCGCCATGGTACTCGCCGAGCTTTTTGGCAAGGCCACGTTCGCCGGCGCCAAAGGCGTCCACCGCCAGGACGAAGTAGCCGAGCTTCGCCGGACCAATGCAGCGTTTCTGCAGCACCGGATCGAGTCGAGCGCCGGGCCAATGGCCGTGGACAGCTAACAGTGCGGGATGCTTGCCCGGCTTGTCCGGCACATAGGCGCTGGCCGTCATCCACACGCCCGGCATCGTCTGAAAAATGAGCTTCTCGACGCGATAGCCGTCACGCTGCAAGACGCCCAGCACCTTGGGCTCCAATGGACAAGCTTTTTCGGGAAACGCGCCGAACGCTTGCTGGAGTTTCGTGCGAATGTCGCGGCGCCGCGCATCCCATTCTTCACGCGTCGCCGGCGGCTTGTCATCGGCGCGTAGCTGGGCGGCCTGGGCTTTGATGAAGTTCAGGTATTCGCGTTGCCGCTCGTTCGGCCCCTGAGCGGACAGCGTTTGTGAACCGGCCAGCAGCGCGATGATCAAGGTCAGGCGGCTGATCACCAGCCGCTGACTCGAT
>DAIOGM010000431.1:0-6438 GCA_036745215.1 Gemmataceae bacterium | reverse complement strand
CTCGCTGCGCTCGCGACCCTGGGCTATGAGATTCAACGCCGTTGGCGTAATCGATGGCCTGTCGATTTGTTACGGCAATTGTTGGAACCCCAGGAATTCCAGAATGCGAAACCTTCACGGCGTTGCGACGGGAACGGAATTCGGTTAATCTCGATGCCATGCGGCGCGCGCTCGGTTGGTGCCTGTACGTCGGCGTGCTGGCGGGCCTCGCCTGGTTTTTGCACCAGGAGTTGCCGCCGCCGGCGCGGTGCCTCATTGACGATGACTTCGGGCCGCACCAGGGGAGATACGTGAATGCCGACGGTTCGCGGTTGCTCAACTTTTCGGACAAAACCAACCAGTTCCGCATCTGGGACACGCATACGGGAAAATCACTAGGCACGTTCTTGCCCGGCGTGCCCTGGGAATGGTCCGCGTCCTCGCGCGACCTGCGCTTTCTCGTCGTTCAAATCAACGACGGGCCGTGCCGGATCATCGACGCCGAAAAAGGCCGCGAGTATGCCGCGGAGTGCGGCAATCTCCATTTGAGCATGCTGTCGTTCTCACCCGAGGAGCGATTTCTGTGGATCGAAGAATGGCATCGCAAGGGAGCGCGCCGCCAGTTCGTGGTCGAGCCGGCATCCGGGCGCGTGTTGCGAACCTTTGACGCCTCGAATGATCCGGCTGGCCGAGTCCTCGGCTTCACGGCTCAGGATCATCTGATTTTCTGGGACCAGGACGCCAAACGCTGCACGGTGCGGCGGCTGCCCGATCTCGATCTCGTTGTTGAGCGTTCGTTTGCCGAGAAGACGCTGCATTACCTCTCGCCCGATCACCGCTCGCTCCTGGCCCTCGACGACGCGCCCGGCAAGACGTGGCTGATTTGGAACTTGCTCGACGGCAGCCATCGCCCGTTGCTCGACGCGCTTGGCCGACCGTTCGTGGACGGCCTGTCGGACCCCGATTACGCGGCGCCGTTCTTTTCACCCAAGGGCGATTTCCTCGCGTTCGCGCTGGCGAACCGCGAAAGCGTCGGCATCTGGGACACCGCGACCGGCAAGCTGCAATGCACGGCCCCGTTCGACTGGCGCTTGGCAGGTCATGGCGAATTCTCTCCGGACGCCCGGCGCGTGGCCCTGGGGGCGCATGGCAAACAGGTGACGCTGTACGATTGCGGCAACGGGAAAACAATGTGGACTTACAAATTGAAATGGAAAGAGACTTTCGAGTTCGGCCGGCCCAGCGGAGTATGGATAAGAACTCCCGGCATGCCTTATGAACTGGACGTGGAAACGGGCCAGCACGTTCGCGTGCTTGGCATGCCGACCGGCTTGGACCCGAAGTACACCGTCGGGCCGTACACGGTCGAGCAAATACAAAATGCGCCGAATTCCATTTTCGCCAGGATTCGGTATCTGCTCGCAAGAGATTGGACCGAACGCATTCGCGTCACGCATCAAGACACCGGCGAAGTGTTATTCGATTCAACCGTGCAGGGTCTCGATAGCCTCAACTTGACGGAACAGGGAACGTTGCTCATCGTCCGAAGAACGATGCGCGGCTATCGCACTTCGGTCTGGGACCTCTCGCAGCGGTCATTTTCTTTTGTGCCGATGGGCATTGCCCTGGCGATTGGCGTCGCCGGGATAGCGTTGCGATGGGCGTGGCGAGCGTGGCGACGAAAGCGAAAAGCGGCGGCCTCGAAAACGTCGAACGCACTACACCATTGATCGACGAGGCGTTGAACTCATATCGGCAGACTCGGAACGTTGGAAAGGTTGGCAAAGAGTGCCGATTACGACCGTGCAATCCACTCCCGGACGTCGCCGTGGATTAATCGTCATCAGAATCATAGGAGGGTTCGTCCCAGTCGTTGTCAACGGACCATATCTTGTAGTCCTTGGCCGCGCGGCAGTGGTGGCAGTAGATATTCCCATAGCCGAAGCCCTCGGACCGCAACTTGCCCACCACGTGCCCTAACGTCGTTCCCTTGGAATTCCAGCGGTTGCGAATCGAGGCGATATCGTACTGGCAACGCCCCGACGAAATGAACTTTTCGAGATAGTCGTAGGTGGCCTCGCCTTTACCTTCCGCCTCGCCCTCGCGGATGTGACGCTCGATGATCGGTACGTGGATTTTCTTCGTGTAATGACCGATAATGTGGTAACTGATGGCCTTCGTGAGCTGATAATCGGGGACTTTGATCGGGCCGATGAAATCCCATTCTGTTTTCGAACGTTGGATAACCCATTCTTCCGTGACGAAATTGTAGAACGTGCTCTGGAGCGCATAGCCGTCCGGGCAATAGAATCGGACGAGACCTCCCGGTAGGTGAAACTTCTTATTCTTGAGTTGCGTGCCATGGGCCCAGATGATGACGCCGTTACTGCTCTGCTTGATCTTGTCCCCATCTCCCGCCGTGATGAGACAAATGTGATCGTCGATGTACTTGCGCGCCATAGGGAACCTCCCGGCCCTTCTTCCGTCCGTGCCTGTTTCCGCACCACGCCGCGGAGCCATTGTATCAACGCCGATCAGGTCGGAGCTTAACGGGTGAAGCCTGGCATAGATCATTCGCACTCCTGTGGATCGAGTTCCGGACTCGTGACAATGAAATCGGCAACTTCCTGGCTGCCGGTCCAGCCCATCAGCCCCGCTGTCTTGCGGGCTCGACCAGGGACTGCCTTCACTGTTATCTCAACCTTTTGGTGTTCCACGAACGGAAGCGCTCGCACTGGCTTCAATACGCCGTTTTCGTAGACGGCTTCGATCGTAATGGACATGAGTGTGCTCCTGCAACTTGTTTGCTGACGAGATTGTAGCCGGAATCAGTGCAGAGGCGAAAGCGAACAACAACAAGCCTTTGCAATTGCGAGGTGCGTCCGCAATCGCTATTCGGTCTGGGACCTTTCGCAGCAGTCATTTTCTTTCGTGCCGATGGGCATTGCTCTGGCGATTGGCGTCACCGGGATTGCGTTGCGATGTGCGTGGCGTGGGTGGCGAAAGAAACGAAAAGCGTCGTATTCGTAGGGTGCGTCAAGCGTACTCGCGCGGACGTACCTCGCAGTTGCAAAGACTTGGACAAGTTGCTTGCGGAAGCGAGCAAGGTACAATGACGACATGCAATCGCGACGCCGAATACGGACGATGCTCCTGTGTCTCCTATGCCTGTCCGTGTTTGCATCGCTATTTCTCATCATCGGGATTGTCTTTTTTTCGGCGCCAATATCGAGGCAGCGTCTCGTTACACGCGAAAAGTTCGAAATGATCCAATTGGGCATGACCATCGAAGACGTTGAGCGAATTATGGGGTTACCCCAACACGATAAGCTGGAGCCAGAGAACTTCGATTGGCCTGACGTAATTGACCTCAACTTTCCGACTGCGGTTTTTGCAGACGAATACGCCATGATAGTTGTTTCGGCGAATGAACGAGGTGTATACGCAAAGAAATTCGGAACCAGGCGACAAACGTCTTGGCTAGATTACTTGAACGGGATTCTCGGATGGTAAGTCCACTGGAGCCTGCAACGCGATGTTAGGACACTACCGAAGATCCATTCGCAGTTCGCAGGCGTAAGCCCAGGTGTTGGCCTCGTAACCCAATAGGAAATTGGGATCACGCAAATCACGATGGCCACGCCGCCCATCAGCCATTTACGGCTTGAGATTGTGTCACCAGCTGTAAACCGCCGAAAGACGGCTTCGCTTGCCGGGCGAGTCCGGGCTTTGCAACGCTAGGTCATTTTTCTGACACCTAGCGTGCAGACAGCCAGCCACGAATTCTCTCAAGCATCGTTGGATCGCTGCGCACAAACGACGGATAGAAAACTGCCCCATCGACCTTTTTGGCATCATCAAAGTAGACAACTATAATCCCGTAATCGCTAGCCCAAATGCCATAGTGTAGGCCAGCAAGTTCTTTGTGGCGGTTCTGTATCAACTTCCTCGGCCCCGGAGGCAACTTGGTCGAATAGTCGCCAGCGGGTAACCCGAAGATGCATTCAACCTCTGCCTCGGTCATGCCTTCTTGAATGAGTTCGTGTGTCGCCTTATTGATTGAGCGAGCTGGTTCAGGCTGCAAGGTCAGTGCGAAGACACCGACCAACGCTGCGAGCGCAATTCCTAACGCCAAACACCGCCAGCGCCATGTGCTCAATTTGTTTCCTTCCTTGGTACGCAAAAAAACCAGCTCACGTGATGCAACCAGAACTAGAAATTGGCTTGTTGGGATTGCTGCGGAACCGACGACAATACCAGATCAAGAACTCGCCGGCAACGGGTGCAATCGCCGCCAGCGCGAGGCCCACCATTGTGTTTTCAGCCAACGCGCCCGGCGAGAAATCGTCGAACGCATCACTTCCGGAGCCTTTCGTGCAAAATATCAACGGCCAGCCGTACTCGACGCCGAAAACCCAAAAACCGTGCGGCCACGTGTCGAGAACATGTCCTAGCACTTGAGGCTCGTGAGGTCGCAAGTTTGCTTGGACGACGAGCGTTGCTACGATTGCAGTGCCGGTGATCGCAACCAGTCTGGCAACAAGAACCCACATCGGTTGTACCTGGTGATCACAAAGAACCTTGCCGCCGACCCGTTGTGTCTACAACTCTTGGTGTAGAGTAATCGACGACAATTCCATTTGCAACTGGCGAATGAGCTTAAACCGCCCCCAGGTGAATGACGAACGGGAATTCCTTCTGGACGTTCTTCAGAAGCTTGTCATCCACGGTGACGAACTCGCACCCCTCCCGTTCTGCCAGGGCGATGTAGAGGCAGTCATGCAAGCCGCTCCGGACGGTTGAAGAGATTTCAGTCGCCCGGAACAAAAATGAATCGTAAGCATGGAAGAGCGGCGATGTCCGAAGGATGTCGGAAAGGAGGTGCACGCCATCGCCAACAGGGATCAGCTTCTGTCTCTCCGCTTTCGTGAGACCGCTTGCCACTTCGGCGCCGAAGGTGGAAGGAGCGATTAGTTCGTGGATGTGATTACGGAAATCGTCCCGAAGCGCGAGTGCCTTCGAGGTCAAGGGACGCGGCATGACCCACGACAGAGCCACGGAAGCATCCAGGACATACTTCATCATTCGTCTTCCAGGAGGCTCTCGAATGTTGCATCGTCGATGACGCCGTAGCTAAGCCGCAGCTTTTCT
Source organism: Gemmataceae bacterium (assembly GCA_036745215.1). GTDB lineage: Bacteria > Planctomycetota > Planctomycetia > Gemmatales > Gemmataceae > SIAQ01. Next base: position 1,308 of record DAIOGM010000431.1, on the reverse strand, counting down.
GTGACGTGCGCGGCCCGTTCCTGAACGCGACGAGCGACCTCCGGATCGAGCGGATCGCGATGGAAAGCGTGCCGGGCGACTGATTCGAAGTCTTCTTCGATCGCCGTGATTTTGATGTCGGTGTTCATGAAGGGCATTATACAGGAAGCAGCCACGCCGGCGGCGTCCCATCCTTTCGCCGCGGGGACGGGACGCAGCGACATACTATTTTGCCATTCCCCGGTCGATTTGCAATGTCGGTAGTGACGGATTATTCGTCGCGCAAAATAGGGGGGGGTGTCTCTATGTGTGCGCGACGAATCCGTATGCTGTGCCGGCGGCTGATGCCAATAATTGGCTATTCCTTCCCCGGCGGCAACGGCATCGGCACACCACCCAGCGGCGGCGGCGGGATCGGATTGACGATCGTCGTCGGCTCTTCCTCGAAGATCGGGCGATCGTTCAGGTCGCTCGTGTACTCGACGCGGAAGCGGACCGCGCCGGCTTTGAGCGCTTCGCACACGATCGTGAAAGTGATCTTCGAGCCGGGCGCCAGGTTGTCGATGCGGCCAAACGTGACGGCCTGGCCGAGGATGAACTCTTTCGATGGGCCGGTCGCTCGCACGGCCTTGAGCAAATCTGGCACGGTCGCCTTCACGTCGATCTTGTTCGCGGGCGCGGAGCCGGTGTTGGTGATCGTCAAATCGTACGTGATCTGCTTGCCGACCTCGACGACGCCTTCGCGAGCTTTCATTTCCATGCGCAGGCCGGCGATGCCGTCAATTTGCAGCTTCTTCGATTCGTCCACGCGCACGCCGCCGTCGCCGGTGAGCATGGTGAGCTTTTCCGCGGCGAGGGCGGCTCGCAGCGATTCAGTCGTCAGATCGAGCGCGATCTCTTCCATCGGCTTCAAGGTGCCGAGGTTCCACACCACATCACTGCCGGTGACGCTGCCGCCGCGGCTCGCGAACTTGAAGCCAAGCTCGGCCGGCAAGCGATCGCGAACGATGACGCCGGTCTGTTCGGAGTCGCCTTCGTTCTTGACGATGATGCGCCAGTCCGCGGGCCGGCCGACGAAACTCTTCGCGGGGCCGAATACACGCAGCGACACGTTCGGCTTCTGCACCGCGACCGTGTGAGCGGCCTGGGCGTCGAGGCCGGCGCCCGTCGCGCGGGCTCGCATCGTCAACTGGCCGGGGCGGCGCGGCGTCAGCACCAGCGATTCGTCCTTGTACGCGCCGGCCTTGATGTTCGGGATCGTCACCTTCAAGATGTTGAGCTTCGGATCGTCGGTCGGGTTTTTGATCAGTTCATGATCCAGGCCGATGT
>DAIOGM010000430.1:5138-6457 GCA_036745215.1 Gemmataceae bacterium | reverse complement strand
ACGCATATGCGGAAAAACTCGTGTCCGTCGCCAAACGCCTGAGGATCGGCGATCCGCTTGACGCGAACAACTTCACCGGGCCCGTCATCAACAAGGCGTCCGTGGAGAAAATCGAACGCTACAACGTCCTGGCAAAGGAGGAAGGAGCGAACATCCTCCTTCAAGGCGGACGCATGACCGACAAGGAGCATGCGGACGGCTGCTATTTGTCGCCGACGATTTATCGCATCCCGCACAATCCCAAAGTGCGCTGCATCCGCGAGGAAGTCTTCGGCCCGCACCTCGCCTTGATTCCGTTCAAGAACAATGAGGACGCCGTTCGCATTTACAACGACACCGAGTACGGCCTGTCGCTCGCCATCATCACGGAGAGCTACCGCACCATGCGTTACTTCCGCGACGAATGCGAGTACGGCATGGGCTACGTCAATCTCCCTTGTATCGGCGCCGAGGTGCATCTGCCATTCGGCGGCGTCAAGAAGAGCGGCAACGGGCATCCGTCGGCCGCGGGCTTGATCGAAGCCGTCACGCACAAGACGGCGTGGACGGTCAATCACGCGGAGGAGGTCAAGATGGCGCAGGGATTGACGACGGAGGTGAAGTGACGCTTGCGACGAAGCAGGAACGCCGCATAAGATGTGTGAATGAAAGGGGAGAAATCATGGGGACGACCAAACGCCGCTATCCGAAAGAGGAAATGCGGAAGCGCGGCGAAGAAATATTCGAAAAGAAGGTCAAGCCGTGCCTCAAGGGCCGCGATCCGCTGGAATACGTCCTTATCGACATTGAGACTCAAGACTACGAAATCGACGCCGACCATTGGGTTGCACTTGGCCGGTTGCGCGAACGCCATCCCGACGCACAAATCTGGGCAAGACGGGTCGGCTCGCGGAATATCCACCATTTCGGCGGTCGTGTTTGGCGAGAGGCGAAATGATCACGGGGATCGTGAATTCAGGCTTGGAAGGAACGTTGCGGATCACGGTGCGTGGCCCACACGGTCGCCGCCGCCGGCTTCATGCCGTCATTGATACCGGTTACAACGGTTCATTGACCTTGCCACCCGTGGTGATCGCAGAACTGGGACTTCCATGGTGCGACATTGGTTCTGTCATGCTTGGCGACGGCAGCACATGCCAATGTGATATTTATTCGGGCACCGTGGTCTGGGATCGGAGACCCATTCGCGTCTTCGTGGAGGAGTCCGACACGACACCGCTTGTCGGCATGGAACTCTTGCACGGATTTGAACTCAACCTGAAAGTGCGACGGCGCGGCCAAGTCACGATCAAGCCGTTGCGCCGCGGGCGTGCCTGAAC
>DAIOGM010000430.1:0-5128 GCA_036745215.1 Gemmataceae bacterium | reverse complement strand
ACGCGTTCGAAATTCCCAAAGCAGCACCCATTGTGCGAAGGATGGCAACCATGTGGCAATTCGAAGGACGCCAAATCCCCCTGATCAAAACCGACCTCCCCGGCCCCAAGGGACGCGCGTTGCTCGACCGCGACAACCAGTACACGTCGCCGTCCTACACGCGCGTCTACCCGCTCGTGTGCGCGCGCGGCTCCGGCGCCGTCATCGAGGACGTGGATGGCAATCTCTTCCTCGACTTCACCGCCGGCATCGCCGTCACCGCGACGGGGCATTGCCATCCCAAGGTCACCGCGGCAATCCAGGATCAAGCGGGCAAGCTGATCCACATGTCCGGCACCGATTTCTACTATGAGCCGCAAATCGATCTCGCGCAACGGCTCGCGGAGCTGGCGCCGGGCAAGACGCCCAAGCGCGTCTTCTTCACCAATAGCGGCGCGGAGGCGCTCGAAGCGGGGCTCAAGCTGGCGCGCTGGCACACGCATCGCTCGCGCGCGGTCGCGTTCTTCGGCGCGTTTCATGGCCGAACGTACGGGGCGATGTCGCTGTCCGGGTCCAAGCTCGTGCATCGGCGCGGGTTCTCGCCGCTGGTGCCGGATATCCATCATGTGGCGTTTCCGCGCGGCTGTCAGGGTTGCATGAAGCCGGGGGATGTTTGCACGTGCGTCAAGCAAATCGAGGAGACCGTCTTCAAACGGATCGCGCCGCCGGAAGAGGTCGCGGCGATCTTCGTGAACCTCACGGAACCCTGGATGGCGTAAATCGCGCCGCCGGATGAGATCGCGGCCCTCTTCGTCGAGCCGATTCAAGGGGAGGGCGGCTATCACGTGCCGCCGCCGGGATTTTTGCCGGCGCTTCGACAGCTTTGCGACAAGTACAAGATTCTCATGGTCGCGGACGAGGTGCAAACCGGCATGGGGCGAACGGGCAAGATGTTCGCGGTCGAGCACTGGAACGTCGAGCCGGACATCCTGTGCCTCGCCAAGGGGATCGCCAGCGGCATGCCGCTCGGCGCGATCGTCGCGAGCGGCCACGTCATGGACTGGCCGCCCGGCAGTCACGCGAGCACGTTCGGCGGCAATCCGGTCAGTTGCCGGGCGGCGCTCGCAACGATTGAACTTTTGCAATCGGAATACATCGCCAACGCGGCGGCGCGCGGCGAACAACTGCGCGCCGGGCTGAAGAAGCTGCGAACCGAGTTCCCGATCATCACCGACGTACGCGGTCTCGGCTTGATGACCGCGATGGATCTCGGCAAGACGCCGACCGACGCGTCGCCCAACCCGGAGCTGCGCGAATCGATCGTGCAAACGGCCTTTCGCCGCGGCCTGCTTTTGCTCGGCTGCGGCGAAAGTGCGATCCGCTTTTGCCCGCCGCTTTGCATCAGCGCCGAACAGGTGGACATCGTGCTGAAGTTGTTGCGGGAGATTCTCGCCGGCGTCAAATGAATTGCGAACGTGATTACGCCAGGAAAAAACCTTGGTTCACAGAATTTGGCGGAATTCTTCGTTTTTCATTTATTTTAATTGGTAATGAGAAACTCGACCTGTTAACTTTCCCCTCGATGATTCGGAGGGAAGCGGATTTCCCCGGTATCCTTCCACTCTCATTCATTTATGCCCGTTTCCCGGCCAGGAAGCGGGCTTTTTTCGTTAACTGACCGTATCCTATCACGGTTGTCTCCTCAACACCTTGCCGCTTGGGTGAGCCCGTAGGACGGACATTCCTGTCCGTCCGCACGACGACGGACAGGAATGTCCGTCCTACGGCGGGTATCGGCTTATCGAGACGTATATGTCGGAAAAAATTCGCATCGGCGCGGTCAGCTATCTGAACACGAAGCCGCTCGTTTACGAGCTGGAAGCGCTGGCGCCGAACGCTGAATTGATTCTGGATTATCCGAGCAAATTGGCTGACGAGTTGGCACGCGGGCAGCTGGACGTCGCCCTGATCCCGGTGATCGAATACTTCCGGGCCGGCACCTATTCTCTCGTGCCGAACATCGCCATTGCCAGCCAGGGGCCGGTGTTGAGCGTGACGCTGTTCAGCCGAGTGCCGTGGCCGGAGATTCGCCGCGTCGCCCTCGATGAGGGTTCGCGCACGAGCGCCGCTCTCGCCCAGGTCCTGTTGCGCAAGAAGTATGGCGTCGCGCCGGAGATATGCCCGTTGCCGCTGGATCGGAACGCGGAGAACGCCGACGCCGACGCCGTGCTGCTCATTGGCGATCGGGCGATGCACGCGTGTTTGCCGGGCTTTCGTCATGCGTTCGATCTGGGCCAGGAGTGGCACGACTGGACGGGGTTGCCGTTCGTGTACGCGGCGTGGGCGGTTCGGTCGGGCGTCGATCTGGGTTCGGTGCTCGATGCGCTCTACGAATCGAAGCGGCGCGGCATCGAGAACGCCGGCGCCATCGCGGCCCGCGAGGCGCCGCAGCTCGGCCTCGACGCGGGTTTTTGCCGCCGTTATCTCGCAAACATCATCCGTTTCGATCTTGGACCGCGCGAGCTGGCCGGCATGCACCATTATTACATGCTGGCGAGCGAACTCGGCCTGGCGCGGCGCGGCGTTCATGTGAAGCTGTACGAGTCGGCACAACTGGTGTCGTCGTAGTGCAAGCGGCTCGCTTGCACTATTGCACATTAGCAAGCGAGCCGCTTGCTCTACGAAAAAAGGGCGTCCGGATCGTTGAAATCCGGACGCCCTTCGTGTTTAGTTAATTGGTTTGGCTTAGTAGCGCCGACCGCCGCCGCCACCGTAACCGCCACGACCGCCGCCGCCGCCGCCGCCGCCACCGCCGCCCGGGCGACGCTCTTCGCGCGGCCGAGCTTCGTTCACGGTCAGGGTTCGGCCTTCGACTTCCTTGCCGTTCATCGCCGCGATCGCGGCTTGAGCTTCCTGGGCGTTGCTCATTTCGACGAAGCCGAAGCCTTTGGAGCGTCCGGTGTCGCGATCCATGATGACCTGGGCCGACTGAACGGTCCCATGCGGGGCGAACATCGCCTCGAGATCGGCGTCGGTGACGCTGTACGACAAATTACCTACATACAACTTGCTAGCCACGAGGGCCTCCTGCAAAAAAAACGTCACGCAATTCAAGGACCCACGTTGGGTAAATGGTATTGCATGATTGGAGATTGATCTCGGACGAGAGAAAGGCAATTGGTGGATAACCGAAAGGCAATCGCGGCCAGAATGCTTTGAAAGGTCCTCGAACAATGATACGTTACGCGATTCGGCTGAAATATGCAAGAGGGAAAATCCGGAATTCGAAATTCGAAATTCGAAACAAGCACGAAGCACGAAAATAGAAAAATGGGTTCGAGATTCAGATTTCGGATTTGTTTCGGATTTCGGATTTCGGATTTCGGATTTCAGTCGATTTCTTTTCTTCAAAAAAGTGGCGGAACCATTCCGCCGTTTCTGCTACTTATATTGTTGGGAGGTGAATGTGATTCCCGACCAACCACTGCATGCAGAACCCACCGAAATCGGCCCGTCCGATCACTCCTTGCTCAAGCAATATCGGCACGGAAATCAGGATGCGGCTCAGGAGATTTATCAGCGCTACGCCAAGCGCTTGCGATCCCTGGCGCAGTCGCAATTGTCCAACCGGCTCGCCGGCCGTGTCGGCGCGGACGATATCGTGCAATCGGTGTTCGGCAGCTTTTTTCGCGGCGTCAAGGGCGCGTTTTACGACGTGCCCAGGGGGGAGGAACTGTGGAAACTGCTGCTCGTGATCGCCTTGCACAAGATCCGCAACGAAGGCGATTATCATCTGGCGGCCAAGCGCGATGTTCGCCGCACGGTCTCGGACGAGGCCGTCGCGACTGCAGCTGACGATCGCGCCGCGGAAACGTTCTTGCAGCTGGTGGTAGACGAAGCATTGGCGCAATTGACGCCGATGCACAAGCAAATGGTTGAGCTGCGCATGGAAGGATTCTCGGTGATGGAGATAGCCGCGAAAACGGGCCGGGCCAAGCGGACGGTCGAACGGTTGCTCCAGCAAGCGCGGACCAAACTCGGCAACTCCCTCGCCGAAGAGACTTGACATGACGCAGAACTCCCCCGAAGTGCTCCAGGAGGAATTGAATGACCTCCTGGAAGCGTACGAACATGCCCGCGAAGTGGAAGGCGCCATCGATCTCCGTGCATGCCTGCCGCGCGACGGCCATCCACTCTTCATCGAGGCGCGTCGCGAACTTGTGCGGCTCGATCTCGAATACAGCTGGCAAAACAACTGTCCAAAAAGACTCGCCGTCTATCTGGCGCTCTTTCCCGATCTCTTGGACGACCGCGAAAGCGCCCAGGCCGTCACCTTCGAAGAATATCGCCAGCGCGTTCTCGCCGGCGAAAATCCATCCTCCGCGGAATACGAGCGTCTGTACGGCGTGACGACCAGGCAGTGGCCCGGCAGCGATGCGGAGATCGAGAATTATTCGAAGACCGTCGTCGCGGCACATGTTCAGGAAGAAAACGAAGAGACGATTGTCAATCGCGCCGTGACGCCGCCGATGGATTGGGACATGTTCGAAGACGCGCCGACCGCCGTCGGCGCCCGCCAATCGGTGCTCGCGATCCAGGCCCAGGCGCTGTTGCGGCAAGACGGTTCGCAAACGACCGGAGAAGTCAGCTTCCTCTTGGCGGAGGCGTTGACGACGTTGCCCGAAGTGGGCACGCGATTCTTGAACTTTCACTTGATCGCCGAGCTTGGCCGCGGCGGCTTCGGTCGCGTGTATTTGGCCCGGCAAAGCGGGTTGGCGAACCGGCTGGTCGCATTGAAGATCACCGTCGATTTGCCGGGCGAAGAGCAGAAGCTGGCGCAACTGCAGCACACCAACGTGGTGCCGATCTACTCGGCGCACAAGGCCGGGCCGCTGCACGCGGTCTGCATGCCGTACTTCGGGCCGACGACGCTCGCCGACGTGGTCAGGCGTTGCCGGGCCGACGGATCGACGCCCTCGACGGGCGCTTACCTTGCCGAGACGGTGCACGCCCGCGAGGCGGAGTTCAGCGCCTATCTCGGCAAACACGAAGCTGCAGCCGATTCCCACGAAGGGCCGATCGCGCCGCCAACCCTGGCCGTGCTTGCCAAATCCAGCTACGTGAATGCGATTCTCAGCGTGGCCGAGCG
>DAIOGM010000429.1:675-6467 GCA_036745215.1 Gemmataceae bacterium | reverse complement strand
GCCGGGCCGCGTCAAGAATCGATTGCTGTGGCACGTGGCTGCGAATTCGGACGCCAATTCGCCGGCGTGGTTCGAAGGCTCGCCGCTCGTTTACGATGGCCGCGTTTATGTTGCCGTGAGCAAGAATATCGATCGACGTGTGGTGTCGGCGATTCGCTGCTACGACTTGCTTGGCCGGCTGCGCTGGTCGCGCGATGTTTGCGATGCGCCGGAATATCCCAACGGCGGGCAGCGGCGACACGAGTTGTTGACGCTGGCGGGCAGCCAGATCGTGTTCGCGTCTCAGATGGGGGCGATCGTCGCGGTCGATGCGTCCACGGGACAGCCGGCGTGGGGAGTGCGTTATCCGAGCCGTGGACCGTTGACGCCGGAGCACGAGCCGTCGCCGCGGGATCTTGCTCCGTGTGTTTATTCGGACGGCCGCATCTACGCGGCGCCGGCGGACACCGATCGGCTGTTCTGCCTTGACGCCGTTACGGGGCATGCCATTTGGGAAGCGGCGGGCGTCGAGATCGTGCATCTTCTGGGCGTCGCCCAGGGCCGCGTTTACACGGCGACGCGCACCGGGTTACAGTCGTTCAACGCGACCAGCGGCCAGCCGGAGTGGCAGCAGCCGAGCGAAGGACGTTTGCCGAGTTTGGGCCGCGGCCTGCTCGCGGGAAGCTGGCTTTATTGGCCGACGCAAGACGCTCAATTGCCCTATCGCGCCGTCACGTTGCGCGATGGAGCGCAGATGAAGGCCGCCGGCGCGGCGAGCATCTTGCCGGAAAAAGATTTCTATTCGCCGACAATGTTCGCACAGATGCCGGCGGGCAACTGGGCGTTCGGACAGGGATGCCTGGCGATTGCCGGCTTGAATGAAATGGTCGTTTACGCGCCGCCGCGGTACTTGCCGGTGCACCCCGGCGATCCGCGGCCGCACGCGCGTCTCGAATCGCTGCATCGAGAAGCGCGCATCCGCGCCTATGCCGGTAAAGCCGACGAAGCGAAGCGGGCCTACGCCAACTTGCTCGAAGCGACGAAGGCGCACCCTCGCGCTGCCGAGTGGCGGAAGTTAGTTGCAACGCGAATCGAACTTGTGGCGCCTTCAGACCATTCGGCCAAGTCCTCGGCAACACCGACGCCTGCCGGCGATGGCGAGGCGTTTGTCCGTGGCCCAGCGTTGCCTCTGGTGCGCGCGTGGGAAACGCGCGGCGGCCGAATTTGGCCGAGCGGCGACGCCGATCGATTCTTGAGTACTCACGCGGGCCAGGTGTCGTGCCGAACGCTCGCGGACGGCAGGCTGTGCTGGCAATGCCCGTTGAAATTCGAGCCGACGTGGGTCGGTTCATGGCGTGGCGTCGGGCTTTTTGTCGGAGCGGATGGCGCCCAGGCTTTCCGCTTGGGCGACGGGCAATCGCTCTGGTCGTTCGCCGCGCCGTCGCGCCGTTGGCCGACGGCGTTCGTGGTCGATGGCACGCCGACGATGAGCTTCGGCACGGCCGGCTTCGAGTTTGCCCAGATCTGGGACGACACGTTGTTGTTGCTCGACGATGGCCGACAGTTCTTTCGCTTGCGCTGCGACACGGGCGCGATCGTCTGGCAACATGCTTCGCCGGCCGCCGCGCTTCGTCCGCTCGACGCCGCCGCGTTCGCGCGGCACGTCACGCGAGTTGGCGATCGGCTGTTAGTGCAAAAGATTGATGGCCAACCGATCTGGCTCGGCGGTCCGACCGTCGGCGAAAAATCGCAGCCCTGGTTGCAGCCGCCTGCGGTGGTGGACACACGCATCTTGGTCCCGTCCGAACGCGGCACGATTCACGCGTTCGATCCAAGCAAGCCAGCGGCGCTCGTGTGGTCCTGGCAAGCGCCGCATCCGCATTCGTTGACGGGAGAGATGATTCGCTTGTTCTGTCAAGGATCCGTCGTCCTGGCGCTGGTCCCGCGCAACGATGGGCACGAATGGCTTCGTCTCGACGCCGAGCGTGGCAAGCCGATCTGGTCGATTTCGTCCCGCGCGTTTCCCGACGGCCTCGATGTCGATTCCGTTTGCATTGGCGACACCGCGTTCTATTTTGTCGCCGACGGCGCGTTGCACGCGCGATCGCTGAACGATGGCGCCGTGCGATGGTCGCAATCGCTCGCCTCATCCGGCGCGGCACGCTGGAAGTTGCGTTATTCGGCCGAGATGTTGACGGTTCACCCGGCGGCGACGCCCAAGGACCATGATTTTTTCGTCGCGTTCCTCGATCCGTTCGATGGCCGCTGGTTGCAGCGATTGACGTTTGCCGGCGCGCGCGGCTCCGGAGACGTGGTGTTGACGAAGCGCGGCGCGATCGTCTCGGCGGGCGGCGGAATTTTCGGATTCCGCAGCCTCGACGGGGAATAACCCGTGACCGTCAACGAAGATTTGGGTAGCATGAATCGGAGTATCGTTTCACGTTTGCAATGAGAGGCCAAATTCATGAAAGCAGATTTTGTGACGGTTCGCTGCAAATGCGGCACTTCGCTGCAGGTTCCCGCGGGAGGCAAACGGCTGTGTGCGTGCGGCTCGTGGGTGGCTGCCCCGCCGCCGGCGCCGATCGAAGACGCCGAGCCGGTCGTGGAGGCGATTCCGGAAGCACCGGCCGCCCGGCCAACGCGGCCCGCTCGTCCCGCGCCGATTCCGACCGCAACCGCCGCGCCCCCCGCGCAGGCCGCCACGTCGTGGCCGCGCATCGAGGGCGATCTCTCCGCCATCGAACGGCTCAACGACGGCTATCGACGCATCACCAAAGAACTCGCCAAATCCATCGTCGGCCAAAGCGAAGTGATCGAACAACTGCTGATCGCCGTCTTCGCGAAAGGGCATTGTCTCCTCGTCGGCGTGCCCGGCCTGGCAAAGACGTTGATGATTCGCGCGCTGTCAGACGCGCTCAATTTGAGCTTTAGCCGTATTCAGTTTACGCCCGACTTGATGCCGTCGGACATCACCGGCACGGAGGTGCTTCAAGAAGACAAGCAGTCCGGCCAGCGCATGTTCAAATTCTTGCCGGGGCCGATCTTCTCGAACGTCATTCTCGCGGACGAAATCAACCGCACGCCGCCGAAGACGCAAGCCGCGCTTCTGGAAGCGATGCAAGAAAAGCAAGTCACCATCGGCGGCACGCGGCACAAGTTGCCGGAGCCGTTCTTCGTCCTCGCCACGCAGAACCCGATCGAGCAGGAAGGCACGTATCCGTTGCCGGAAGCCCAGCAAGATCGCTTCATGTTCAACGTTTTGGTTGACTATCCTTCGGAGGAGGAAGAGTTCAAAATCGTCGAACTGACGACGGCAACGCATGCGCCGCAACTGGAGCGCATCCTGGCGGCGAACGACATCCTGGAAATGCAGGACATCGTGCGAAAGGTGCCGGTCGCGCCGTATGTGATTCGTTACGCCATGAAGTTTGCTCGATTGACGCGCAAGGAAAAAGGCGAGGTGCCGGACTTCATCAAGGAATATGTAACGTGGGGCGCCGGCCCGCGCGCCACGCAAAACCTGGTCCTCGGCGCCAAGGCCCGCGCCGTCTTGCATGGCCGTTATTATGTGTCGTGCGAGGACATCCGCGCCGTCGCCATTCCAGTCTTGCGGCATCGCATCATCACGAATTTCAACGCGGAAGCCGAGGGCATCAAGCCGGAGACGATCATCCAGCGTTTGGCGGACATCATCCCGCGCGATCCGAACGAGGAGGCGCTGGCGCGCGGCAAGGCGCCGGTGGCGGCGTCGGCGTGATGTTGCCCCTTTAGTGTGCCGCGCTGCGCAGTGCGAACATTGAATGAACGCGGAGTGTGTTCGATGAGTTACAGCGATTTCACTCTTGAGATGGTGCGTCAGAATTTCGGTGTCACGGTGCGCGACCAAATTCTGTTTGAACCAATCGGCGATTTAGTGCCCTCGCCCTGGCTGCGTGAAGCCCTTCAACGCGGCTTGGGCACCTACATCGTTACTGAAAAGGCGCGCAGCGAATTTATTGTGGCGCCGATATTGAGTGAATGCCGTGAGCATCTGGACCACCGCATCAATATCTATTCAGGCGTGACGCTAAACATGTCGCCTCAGCAAGGCCTTACGGGCGACTGCGATTTCATCTTGGCACGAAGTGACTCGAAGTTTGACCTGCAATCACCCCTGATGTTGATCGTGGAAGCAAAAAAACATGACATCGATCAAGGCATCGGCCAATGCGCTGCCGAATTGCTTGGCGCCTGCCTTTACAATGAACGCGCCGGCAAACGTTTACCGTTTCTCTATGGTTGCGTCACCACGGGCGAAAACTGGCATTTCTTGAAGTTGCAAGGAAATGAACTTCACCTTCATCCGGAGCGCTATCCGATCGGCCAAATTAGCAAGATCCTCTGGCTGTTAGTGCAATGCTTGAAGGATGTTGATCAGCAGGCGGCCGACGCCGCATGAAACGACGAGCCAATTAGCGCGAGTTCCATCGGAGCACCCATGGCCCATCAAGCCGCCAAAGACGACCCCCGCAAATACCTCGACCCGCGAACCCTCGCGAAAGTCCGCAGCCTCGAACTCAAGGCGCGGCTCATCGTCGAAGGTTATCTCTCCGGCCAGCACAAAAGCCCCTACCATGGCTTCTCCGTCGAGTTCGCGCAGCATCGCGAATACGTCCCCGGCGATGACATCAAGCACATCGACTGGAAAGTCTGGGGCCGCACCGGACGCTTCTACCTCAAGCAATATGAGGAAGAAACCAATTTAGTCTGCTGGATTCTCCTCGACACCAGCGAGTCGATGAAGTACGGCTCCATCGACGGCATGTCGAAATTCGATTACGCCTGTATGTCGGCCGCGGCGCTGGCGACTCTCGTCTTGCACCAGTCGGACGCGATCGGCTTCGTCACCTTCGATTCGACGATCCGCAGCTATCTGAAGCCGTCGAGCCAGCTGTCGCAACTCAAGGAAATGGTTCACATCATGAACCAGGGCGTCGGCCGAGAAAAGTCGAACATGTCGCCGTTGTTTCACGACATGGCCGAGCGCATCAATCGCCGCGCGATCATCTTCTTGATCAGCGACATGTTCGAGGATCTGGAACCCATTCTGTCGGGCCTGAAGCATCTTCGGCACAAGCGGCACGAGGTCGTGTTGTGGAACGTTCTCGACGGCGCCGAGTTGACGTTCCCGTTCCAGGAATCGACGCTCTTCCGCGGCATGGAACAATTTCCCGATCTCCTGACCGACCCGCGCAGTTTGCGCAAGGCCTATTTGGAGCAGATCGAAGGATTTCTCCATGGCCTGAAGCGCGGCTGCCGCGACCAGAACATTGACTATGTACAATTGCGCACTGATACGCCCTTGAATGTGGCCATGTCGAGCTACCTGGCTCATCGGCAAAAACGTGCGAAGTGATATGTTGCGTGGACTACGATTCCAATCGTGGCGAACGCTGACAAACCGGGTGCGCCACGATTGGAATCGTAGTCCACGGCGTGTTTCGTTTCCTCGAAAAAAGCAACGGCATCGAGTTTGCTGCTTAAAATCCACACCACTTTGCGCGTCAGCAATGTAGCATTCTTGAACAACGATCTGTTGCGGCTGCGAATTCATGCGGAAACGAATGCGGGTTGAACTGCATCCTTCTTGAACACCGAACCGCCGGCGATTTGTATTGGCAGGGAGTGATTCATGGTTTACATTGATTAATTCACCCCTTCCGACTTCGGCGATGGGATACGGATTATCAACATGACGTTACTCGCATTCATTCACATCTGGTGGGCCACCGCGGCAGCAGGCGCGGCGGCCGTCGCCATTCCCGTCATCATCC
>DAIOGM010000429.1:0-665 GCA_036745215.1 Gemmataceae bacterium | reverse complement strand
TGTGCGCGCGTGGCGTTGAGTCAGAGCTCGATCCCGCCGGCGATTCAAGATTGTGCCGTGGGCGGCCATGAAGTTCTTGCTCGCCGCTCAAAAACAAACGCGCAAACGCATGCGGATCGAGCAAATCCTCTTGCTCGTTTGTCGCATGGCGATCCTGGCGCTGCTTTTGCTCGCCATGGCGGCGGTCATGCCGTGGGCCGAGGAGCATTTGTGGGGCAATCCGGTTTCGAAGTTCGTTCTCAATAACCTCGGCTTCGGCGGCTTCAGCAAGGGGCACAATCGGACGCACCGCATTCATCACATCTTCGTCCTCGACGCGTCGCTCAGCTCGAACCAGAAAGCCGACGCGGATCACACCGCGTTCGAACTCGCCAAGCAAAAGGTCATCAAGAAAATCGCCAGCAATCCTTCCGGCGACGGCTATAGCGTCCTCATGCTCAAGGACAGCCCGACCTGGCTCGTCGGCCAGGCGTCGCAGGATGCCCGCAAGGTCACGCGGGCCATCGAAGAGGCCAAGCCAAGCCATGGCAACGCGTCGATCGCCACCGCCTTCAGCATGATTTCCGCGAAGCTGAACGAGCTGTCCGGACGCTACAAGAAGAATCAAGCTGTCTACTTTTTCACCGACATGCAACGCTCCAACTGGCAGGCCGCCGCCCCGTCGA
>DAIOGM010000428.1:2259-6467 GCA_036745215.1 Gemmataceae bacterium | reverse complement strand
GCGCTTTGCCGATGCTTTCGCGGCGTGCGGCTTTCGCGGCGACGTGTTCTGTCCCGGTTACGGCCTGGCGGAGGCGACTCTGACGGTGACCGTTGCGCCGCGCTTCGTGCCGATTCGCGAAGTGAATCGCAGCGCCGAACGGGTAGCGGCGGCCGTGAGCCATGTGAGCTGCGGCACGCCGTGGCTGGATGTGCGGGTGATCATCGTCGATCCGGAAACGCGAACGCGCTGTGCGGAGGGCGTCATCGGTGAAATCTGGGTCGGCGGGCCATCCATTGCCGCGGGTTATTGGGGCCGCGAGGATGAAACCAAAAAAACGTTTCGCGCCCGTCTGTGCGACAGCGACACCGGGCCGTTTCTGCGCACCGGCGATCTGGGTTTCCTCGACAACGGCGAACTGTTCATAACCGGACGGCTCAAGGATGTGCTCATCATTCACGGACGCAATCACAACCCGGAGGACATTGAGCGAACCGTGCAGGCGACGCACGTTGGTTTACGTGCCAGTTGCGGCGCCGCCTTCGAATCCGGGCGCAACGGCGAGCCACACCTGATCATCGTCCAGGAAGTGCAGCGCGGCAATCGCCATCTCGACGTCGATCGGCTGCTCGGCGACGTTCGTCTTGCCGTCGCCACGCAGCACGGGCTGCACGTCCATGACTTGCAACTTCTGGAGTACGGCAGCATTCCAAAAACCTCGAGCGGCAAGATTCAGCGCCACCGCTGCCGTCTCGGCTACGAACAGGGAACGCTCAAACGCTGGAAGAAAGCGAAGGAGAACCCGTGAGCCGTTCCGCGCCGGAAATCCAGGAATGGATGATCGATCGCCTCAGCCGGCTGACGGGAACGGCACGCCAGGAAATCGATCCCGCCAAGCCGATCCAGAACTGCGGCCTGGACTCGGTCGCGCAGGTGGTATTCATCACGGAGCTGGAAACGTGGCTCGACTACCGATTCCAGGGGCACGCGATGAACACGTTGACGTCGGTTGAAATGCTCGCGGCGTACCTGGCCAAGGAAACACAAAAGTAAATCAAGCGGAGCGTCTCGCCTTGCTACGTTACTTAGCTATCGCGCTGCAGCTTGGCTTGATCCTCGTCGTCGTTCATCTATTTCGCATCGAACAAGATCGATTCTTTCTAGAGATGTTGGGCCTGTGCACGGGCGGTTTCCTGATTCACGCCGGGCTGCCCGAACGTTTTCGCCTGCCGTTCTTTTGTCTCTTGTCGCTCCTGAGCATCGTCTTCTTCCTTGGCTTGACGACGGCCGGCTACGTGCTCGGCATCGGCGCCAGTTTGATCGCGCTGTGTCAACTTCGCGTACGGCTGTTGTTCCAGGTGCTGTTAACGTTGGTCGCCTGCTTGATTCTCTTCATCTGGCGCGTCGAGTCCGATGCGCCGTTCTGGGGCGTCGTCGGCGCCATGTTCATGTTCCGCATCATCGTGTTCCTTCACGAACACAGTCAATCGACCGAGCGTCCCTCGTTAACTCAGACCGTGGCGTATTTCTTCTGTCTGCCCAGCGTCTCCTTCACGTTGCTGCCCGTCATCGACTTTAAGACATTTCGCGACAGCCACTACGATGACGAGCCTTATGCGATCTACCATACCGGCGTCGTTTGGATCGTGCGCGGGTTGACGCATTTGCTCGCATATCGCTTCGTCAAGTATTTCCTGCTCCCGGCGCCGCATGACATCGTGGATTTTCCGCACTTCCTCTTGTTCATCGCGGCGAACTACGCGATGTATTTACGCGTGTCGGGATGGTTTCACATCGTCACGGGGATTCTGCATCTTTACGGATTCAATTTGCCGCGCACGCATGACAATTACTTTTTGGCATCGAGCGTGAGCGACATCTGGCGGCGAATCAATGTTTACTGGAAGGACTTCATGACGAAGGTGTTCTTCTTTCCGGCGTTTTACGCGCTGCGTCGATTCGGGACGCGAACGGCGCTGGTTGGCGCAGGCCTGTTTGTTTTCCTGGCGACCTGGCTGTTGCATTCGTATCAGATTTTCTGGGTGCGGGCGACGCTGCCGCTCGGTTGGCGTGACGCCGCGATGTGGCTGACGACGGGAATCGTGGTTTCGATCGCGCTCTTGCTGGACTTCCGGCGGCGTACCATGTCGCCTCCAGAACCAGAAAGAACCGCGCCGACGAGCGCAGCGTTTGGCATGGCGCTGCACGCCCTGAAGATCGCCGGCACGTTCGTGCTGGTGAGCCTTTTCTGGGCGCGCTGGACGTTGCCCAATTTCGCGGCCCACGCGTGGGTTCTCGCCGATTCGGGCGTGTTTGGCGGCAAGGACCTGCTAATCATTTTTGTGGGCATCATGGCGATCATGGCGGTTGGCGGCCTGGTGGGGCTCGCGTCGACGGCGTCGAGCATCCATCGATTGGATTCGATAATCCCGCACCTCACACGCATTGCAACGCCCATCACGCTGCTGGCCCTGATCGCGATTGGCATTCCGCAAGTCAGCGAAGTTTTCGGGCCTGACATGAACGACGTGCTCGCGACGATGCGGCTCGAAACCACGGAGCCGATTGAGGCACTGGTGACGGTCCAGGGCTACTACGAACAGATCGCGGATGTGCCGATGCCGTCGTCGCCGCTCGCGGTGTTGCCGTGGCGTCCCAAGCCGGGGCCGCCGATTATCAAGTACGCTGAATTCTCACGGCCAGTCGATGATTGGCTCGAGCGCGAGTTGATTCCGGGCTGGACGGGCACGGTCGGAGACAAGCCCTTCGCCGTCAACGATCTTGGCATGCGCGACCGACTCGAGCGAACGCAGAAGAAGCCCGCGGGCGCGTGCCGAGTCGCGACGGTCGGTTCGAGCGTCGTCATGGGCTGGGGCGCCGGCGACGATGAGACGTTTTGCCGATTGCTGGAAGATAAACTGAACGCGGACCGGCCCGGCAAGCGGATCGAAGTGCTCAATTTCGGCACGGGCGCCTCGATCGCCATCCATCGCCGCGTTCTGCTGGAGCGCAAGGTCCTCGACTTCGAGCCGGATGCGCTTTTCTACATCGCACATCAGGACGAGCTGCCTGGCCCGGCGCGGCAACTTGCCTGGCTCGTCGGGCGCGGCAACGAGATGCCCTACCCTTACCTTCGCGACATCGTTCGGAAAGCGGGCGTAACCGGCGCGATGCCACGCGCGGAGGCGGAAGCGCGGCTGGCGCCGTTTGCGCCGGCGATCTTGCGCGGACTGTACGCGGACATGGCCGCCGACTGTCGCAAACGCAACGTGTTGCCCGTTTGGATCTGGGTTCCGATCCCCGGCGTGACGAACGTAAAAGTGAAAATGTCGGAAGTCGCGGACCTGGCGGAGGAAGCCGGGTTCGTGGTGATCGATCTCTCGAAGTGGGACGACGGCCACGCGCCGAGCGACGTGAAGGTGGATATGCATCATCCCAATGCGCTGGGCCATCGTTTGATTGCGCAGCGGTTGCATGCGGAGCTATTGGCACAGCCGAAATCGATCCCCGCATGCGCGCGATGATCAGGACTTTCTCCCCTCTCCCCTGGTACTCCGGGGGAGAGGGGTCGGGGGTGAGGGGGAGAGTGGCCCTTGCAATGGGATGATGCACATGCAAGGGACGCCGGCCCCCTCACCCCCGGCCCCTCTCCCCCTGAGTACAGGGGGCGAGGGGGAGGAAGATGCTATTTCACAACCTTGAACGCCGGCAGGCGCGGATCCGGCGCACGGAGCTGCTTGAGGCGATCGATGGCGGCATTGCTAATCGTCGTGCCGGTCACCGTGAGATGCGTTAAAAGAGGAAGCTTCAATTGATCCGCGCCCGCGTCGGTGATGGACGTATGGCTCAGGTCGAGTCGGACGATCATCGTGCCGACATCCTGTTCGCTCAATTTCGCCACCTGCTCGTCCGTGATGCTGGATTTGCTGAGATCGAGTTCGGTAACGCGCTTGAGCGCTTTGAGGTGATTGAAAACGTCGTTCGTAATCTGGGCGCCGCGCAACTTGACCGACCAACCATCCCCAAACTCGGGATAACTCTTGGTATTGACTTCGCCGCCCAGCGCGCGAATCGCGCCGGCCGCGTCGTCCTTTTTCTTTTGCGCGCGTTCGAAATCGCTCAGACCGCCCGAGCGATTACAACCTGGCGCGGCTGCGACAAGAACGAGCGCCAGCAAGACCATCAACGCGTCGAGTTTTGCTTGATTCGTCGGGCGATTGGCTTGATCG
>DAIOGM010000428.1:0-2249 GCA_036745215.1 Gemmataceae bacterium | reverse complement strand
CCATGTCCTTACTCCTTATCGACGAGCCAGGTCACGGAATCGTCACCGCATTTCCATCGGCAATTTTTCCCAGATTGCGAAAAATCGTGTCATCGATGCCTCGCGTCATGTACCGTACCGTGCCGTCGCAGAACAGAAAGTTCGCGCCGCCGGTGTGCTGGCTCGCGTAACACCACGTTGGGTCAAACGTCGTCGTGGTAGTGAAGAGTTGTCCGTCAAACATGCGGTACTGAGTCTGACCCGTGATGGCGGACATGCCGACAATGGTCGCTTCCTGGCTCTGGCCGGCCCAGACGGCGGCATAACGGCCCTCCAGGCTATCGCGCTCGCAAACCATGAAGGTGTTGCTGGTGCCGTCCGTGATGTGCGCGATCTTGGTCTTGGAATCGACTGCGAATACGCCATCCGAGCCGTTGTCGCCGGCGCTGCCCGGGTAGTTCGACTTGCCAATCGCGATGTTCTGCCCGGCAATGGGCTTCGTGAACTTGCGGTTATCATTGAATCCGGCGCCCATCGACCCGCCCGCGTCCGACGGGCAAATGAACACGGCGAGCTGAAGCTGCAACCCGGGCAGATTGCTCGTGAATGCTTGCTGCAACGTCCTCTTGTCCGGATCGAATTGCTGATAGAGCGGGGCCTGATCGAGATTCGGCAGGATCAAGGTGGCCCAGCCCCATGCGGGGACAGGGGCAGCCGCGGTCCCGCCGTTGCCGACGCTGCCGGGCGGAAATACTTTCATGGTCCCGTGGTAGGAGTGGAGCCCGAGACCAAGCTGTTTCAGATTGTTCTCACATGTCGCCCGCGCGGCCGCCTCGCGCACTTTTTGCACCGCCGGGACTAATAGCGCGATGAGAATTGCAATGATGGCGATGACGACGAGCAATTCAATGAGCGTGAAACCAGATCGGTTCCGGCCATGGCCGCCCTTGAGATCCATTTGCGCACCACTTCCATTGGAGAGGGAAATGAAAGCCGAACAAATGATATGGGCCTTTCTAGTCGAAAGGACACGGCCACAAATTGCAACTACAAAATGGCGGAAACGCAAAAATGACTGCGCCGGTGGGCCTTGCTCCAAAACTCGAAATTCAAATTTCGAGTTTTGAGGCAAGGCCGCCTTCCGAATGGGAGACCTCGGGCCTTCGCGCCTGATCTCACCAAACCCGGTAGTCCAACTGCACACCCAGCACGCCACAAAACGTCAGCTGCAAGAAAATCGGCAAATGTCGAACCAATGGGATTTGGTCCTCGTCCCGTTTTTTTTGTTTTTTGCGCCGGACCGGCGTACTGGCTTTGATCAAAAACCATTGGAAATTGCCAAAATATTCGAGCTATGGCAGATTTATTTGCAGTTATTTTACAAAATGTTCTTTGTTATGAATTTGCATTCCATTCATACATTTATTATGATCGCCAAACACGTTCACACTTAAAAACCAATAAAAGTCGTATTTATTCTAACGACGCAAATGAACGAATTGGCGAACTAGTCACAACCCCCAGGAATGGCATTAGATCCTGGTGTTATTCGAAAAACGTCCGGTTCCATTGAAATGTCAGAACGTCGGCTCTCCCCTGGAAGGAAACCACCATGCGCTGGATCCACCATGCCGAATCTTGGCTTCAGGCGAATCGTTGGGTAGACGCGTTTTTCGCGTATTGCGAAGGCGGCCTCATTGCTTTCCGCCGAGTCTTGAACGAGATTGCGGCCTTCAGTTCGCACCAGCGTCCGACGAAACGGCGAAAGGTTGTGCCGTTTTTCGAAACATTGGAAGGACGCGTCGTCCCCAATTCGGCGCCGATTGCCGTGGCGGATGGATACTCGCTTCATCAAGGTCAATCGCTCTGGGCGCCGGCGTCGGGCGTTATCGCCAATGACTCCGATCCCGACAATGATCCACTCAACGCAATCCTGGTCAGCGGCGCCAGCAACGGTTCGCTCATGCTCGGCGGCGATGGCTCTGTCTGGTACTATCCGAACAGCGGCTTCGTGGGATCCGATAACTTCACCTACAAGGTTAATGATGGCGCCGCCGACAGCAATGTCGCCACGGTCAATATCAACGTGACCAACGCAGCGCCGACTGCCAACAACGACTCTTTCTCAGTACACCAAGGTCAATCGCTCTGGGCGCCGGCGGCGGGCGTCGTCGCCAATGACTCCGATCCGGACAACGATCCGCTCAACGCAATCCTGGTCAGCGGCGCCAGCAACGGTTCGCTCATGCTCGGCGGCGATGGCTCCGTCT
>DAIOGM010000427.1:0-6476 GCA_036745215.1 Gemmataceae bacterium | reverse complement strand
CATTGTTCGGGGTCGTTATTGGAGTAAGTCGATGCCGCGACAATAGCATCGGCCGCCTCCAATTCTCCAGTCGTGACGCGCGCCGGGTTTACCGTGTTTTTTCAACGCAAGGCCTGACTCTCGTCATTGACGGCCATGCCACAAAGCAGACCCTCAAAGATATTTTGGCGCAGACGCGCGACAATGCGATCAAGGCGTCCAAGGATCGCAGTGCCTCGGTCCTCGTGTATTTTTCGGGGCACGAGTCCGACGCATCGATCTACGTTCACGATTCCGTTGGCCATGAGCCCGGCCTGACATTCGCCGAGCTGAACGATTTCTTCATTTCGCTGCATCAGGCCCAAGTTGCAACTTTTCTGATTGTCGACGCGTGCCGGCGCGTGCCGGTGCCTGTCGGGGGTTCCGGCTCGGAAAACGCGATTTCCGATGATGTCACAGTCATTGCGGACAATTCGTTTGCCGTGATTGACAAAAACACCACCGTCCTTGCTGCGTGTTCCCAAGGTGCCGACGCATTTGAATCCGAGTCGCTCCGCGAAAGTGCTATGACGCACTTTTTTTTGAATCGATTGGAGAGCGAAGGACGACCGGCGACGCTGGCCGAAATCTTCACGGAAACCCGCCACGAACACGATCAATTCTTCAAGGAATTCGGCAGGCCCCCACCCCAGATTCATTTTCAAGCAGGACCTCAAGCGAATCTTCTCTTGAAGCACGTACCAATCAAGCCTGCGAAAATGGAGCCGGTCTGCGATCGCGTCAATGAGGATCCGCGGCAATATCATCCGTCGCCTGTTCCACAGTATTATGAACGCCAGACCTCGTTCCACCACGCGCTCAAAGCAAAATTGCTTGCCGACTGCCGATTATTTTTTGTGACCGGTGAAAAGCTGTCAGGCAAGAGCATGACCTTGTCGGCCGTTATCGCGGAATTAAAGGACAAGGATCCTCAATGGGCGCCGGAGCCCGTTGTCTGGATTAATTGTCATCGGGACATCGTTTTCCGCGATCTCATTCCTTTCCTTGCACTGAGGCTTCTGAACACGGCCGGAAGCAAGCGACTTTTCCAGCTCTGCAATGCCCTGCGCCCAAGCAAAGTGGAAGGCGCCGAGATCCTCGCCCAGGAGGCGGCTCGAGCCATTGCGGAAACACAAGCCACCGTGGTATTCGACCACGCAGGCCGGCTTAATCTCGAATCGGATGTCGTTTTTCAGCAGTTTCTGAAGATTCTCAATCCCATGGGAAGCGGCCGTGTGATCCTGGTTTCGGACCAACCGCCGCCGGCAGTCGTTGCGCAGCTGAGGCCGCAAAGCATCAGGTCCAAATACAATCGCGAGGACAGTAAGCATTTTCTACCAGCAGAATTGCAGAAACCGGAATCGATCATCTGCGGCACGCCATTTCGACTGCGCGCACTGAAATACCTCTATGAACACGCGTACGGTCTTTTCGAGCTATCTCGCGAGCAGAACTTAACCGACATCGATTTGATCGTAAACCTCTGCAAAGCCCTTCCGAAGGATGCCCGGCGGCTGCTGGGACATCTGGTGGTATTCGACGTGAGTCGAAGCGAAGACGTTATTGACCATTGCGTGACCATGGCAAATTGCGAGGACAAATCTGCGTGTATTCGGGCGCTCGTCGACGCGTCCCTTCTGGTGAAGGACGCGGTGCGGAATGATTACACGATTCACCATATGGTGAAGCAACATTTGCGCGTCGAAATCGAAAACGCACAGGATGTCGATCGACATCAACAAGCCGCTCAGTTTTACAGGAATCGATTGCGCTCCGGCGGCTTCAGTTTCGGCGATTTGCGTCACGTGTGGTATCATTGGGAACAAGCGGGCGATTTCCCCCAACTGCTGCAGCTCTTGCGCAAGTACTGGGGCGAATTGCTCAGTGCGGGGCACGCCACGATTGCTCGCAGACGCATTGACGCGCTGCTGAAGCGGGATATGGAGAAAAGGATCGAATTCGGCTTTTTGGAGTTCAAGCAACGCCTGGCGCGTCACTGCCGGGACTTCGAAGGACTTGACCAGGCGATCGTCGGCCTCAAGGTTATAGCGGAGCTATCCACGACCGAGCCTGAAAAATCGCGCTTGCAAGCAAAAGTCCAGCTTTGTGAAGGTGAGAAACAGCTGTTGCGCCGGGAATACGAAAAAGCCGGTCGGGATTTTCAAGACACCATCCAATTGGCGCGGGCCCAGAACATGGATGATGAAGCCGTGCACGCAGCCTTCCGCCTTGCGCAGGTGCTTCACCACCAGGGACGATTCGATGCCTCCTTGCTCTGGCTTGATCATTGCGAAGAAACGGTCAAAGCCACCGACCAACCACCCGCGTGGCGCTCAAGAAATCAGAGCAAGATCGAAGGGCGGCGAGCGGCCATTTATTTGGACCTCGAACTCTTCGATAAGGCCAAACATCACGCGGAGCAATCCTTGGCGCACGCCAAGTCGCGCGACGACGGACCTGGCAACGACTCGCTTGGAGAATCGATCGCTCAGATCTACTTGGCGGAGGCACTCATTGGTCTGGGTCAACGCCACGCTCTCCGCATCGCCGATGACGCCCGAAAGTCCCTGGAGCGTCGTGCCCTCCCGGAACCCTGGTGGCTGACGCGCGTCCATCGATGCCTTAGCGAAGCCTGGCTATGCGCCAACGACGTTGAAGAAGCAATGTGCGAAATCGAACTCGGCCTGACCTGGATTGAGGGGCCGGTCGAACGCGACAAATGGCGCGAAGCCGAACTTCTCCTCACCAAGGCGCGGGTTCACGACGCAAAAGGCGAACTCGAGGAGGCACTCAAACTCCTTGGCCGCGCGGAAACGCTCGCCGACAAGCAATTGCATTATCCCGAACTCGTGCGCATCCGCCATCACCGCGGAGAACTCTTGGCCAGGCAGGATCAAGTCGATTCGGCGATGGATCAGTTCAAAAGCGCCGCGCTGCTCGCCAGCAAGCTCGGCCTCGATGTTCCGGCGGCGCGGTCGCTGTGGGAGCTCGCCAAGCTTCACGATCGGCGCCATGAATTGGGGGATGCCTTCTGGACCATCCAAAAAGCGATCGAATTCACCGCGCGCGCAGGCGCGTCGATTCCCGGGCTTTTGCACCATGCAGAGCACTTTGGCGACGCGCCCGTTTTCGATTCGCCGCCAACGTGGCTCGAAGACCTGCGCTGGCTGCGCCAGCGCCGGCGGTTCGTTCGATTTCCATTCCACTGGCCTGGCAAGATCTCGATCGACGGGGCCGAGTCAATTCCCATTATGACCAACGACGTCAGCATCGGCGGCCTTTGCTGCGCCGCCACGAAGCCCATCGGGGAAAACACCCTCGTGCGTGTGGAACTCGAACCTCGTCCCGGCGAAGTTTTGCCATTTGGATCATGCGTGGTGCGGCGCAGTTTCAAACACGACAAGACCGAGCTGTTCGGTTCGTCGTACCAGCATGGTGCGTCATTGTTTATTTTGAACCATGACGTCCCGACGCAAGAAAACCAGAGCCGGAACACGCTGTTCAAGGGCTTCGGGATGTGAGCGGCGCGGCATCAGGCGCGCGCCATGACGTCGAGAAGCTGAGTGACCCACGGCCCGACTTTCGGATTCGCTAGACAAGTCTTCAAATCCTGATACGCCCCGCGCATTGCGTCGTTTTTCAGGATCCGCTTGCCCAGCGCCAACTTGTCGGGCGCCACGTCGTCGCTCGAGGAAACCGGCTGCGATGACGTGACGTGGCTGCCGTCGGCACAGGCCTCTTTGGCGAATACGCGCAACACTTCCTGGCAAAGCGGCCTGGTTTCTTTCATGAGTATTTTTTCAAGCACGCTCGCCGCGCGTGCCAGCGTTGGGTCGTTCTGAAGGTTCAGGCTGATCAAATCCGCGACGGACAGAACTCCTTTGGCGGTCAGTCCGACTGCAGATCGATCGCTGCGCGGCCGGTCCTGCGTTTGTCGGTCGTGCTCCAGCAGGCGAAACAACTCGGCCGTGTCCACAATCATTTCGCGCGCCAGGCGAAGCAGGGTTTCGCGGTTCGGAAGGTTTTCGCCGGATTCGATCTTGGCGAGGGCAGCCGGAGTGTGATTTATCTTTCGAGCCAACATCTGTTGCGACCACCCGAGCCGATTGCGCTGGTCGCGTATATAAGCGCCGAGCTTTCGGTCCACCTTTTATGTCCTCCTAAAAAAATGGCTTGACGGATCCGTCGCGCTATCATATAATCGATATATGACATAATTAACCGTATTAACGTTAAGAATGATACAAACTCATTGTAGACGTTGGCGCGGTTAGGGCAAGACGAGTTTGGTTCACCAAGCGCCAAAACGCGCTGCCTGGAGCGAACGTTGGCCATGGCAAATCCCGCGAATAAACGGTGGACTTTTTCTTCTCCACACGCGTTTCGAGTGATCACTGTTAACGGCGCCGTGGTCTCGATGGCCGCGCTGCTCGCCGTGCCGGGCTCTGGGGCGCATCGATTGCAAGCTCGTTTGATCCAGTACGCCGATCGCGCGGCCGCCAAACCGATCGCGCCACGCTCCGCGTGACGTGTCCTGGCGTTCGCAATCTCTTTCAGACGGTGAAGTCATGAAAAATGCTGTCGCGGCTGTGCTCGTTCTGCTGTTCGGCAACCTGACGAATTTCGACCGATGGTCGGTCGATGGCGTTCCTTTTACCCAAGCGAGAGGCATTCCCATGAGTGCGCTGGCTACTCAAACAAGGATGGACTTCATGCACCGCGCCAAACGGACTCAGGCGATTGGACAAAGCCATCAGGTCGATGCGGCTTTCCGCATTTGCGAAGACATGCATTTCCCCCATGACCCGGCCGGCGGCAAGTTCAATTCTTCGCGCCGAACCTGGGGCGGATGGGGCATGACCGCGTGCCCATGGCTCCAACAGCTCGGCGTCCAGGTCAACGCCATGGGCTTTTACACGGAATCTCACGAACCGGCACGGGACGATTTGGTCGCGCACGGCGTCCATTCCTACATGACCAAGGTGGCCGGCATGGGCGCGACAAATGCGATTATCGGCACCAATCAACCGACCGTGTTGCGCGTCACGCCGCCGCCGCTGGCATGGTCGTTGACGACGGACGAGGCTGATCATCTCGTCAATAGCAGTGCGACGGCGATCGTCCTGGGCGGCAGCTTGGATGCCTTGTATGCCGAATCGCTCATCGGAAACGCCGCAGCCCTGGAAAAGTCCGTGTTTTGGAACGCGAGTCGCTCGGCGAATCTCAAGCTCGCGAGTGTGGGTAACGTTCACATCCAGATCAGCTATGCGGAATGGGGAAATGCGGCATCATCGGATCCGCAACGTGCCAAGCCTTTAGCGGACCGGCTCTTCGTCGCCAGCGGCGCCAAAACGGTCATCTGCACCGATGCGCAGCGCGGTGCCTACGGCGTCAGTCGCCTGCATCCGGAAGGACTCTTTGCGCCGGCCATCCAGTTGCCAGCAAATCTCGTCCGCAAGAAACTCGGCGCGGGCGACGCGCATCACGCTGGCATGATCACCATGCAGCTATATTGCGCCGAAGCGACCCGTCTAGAACAGTGTCTTCATCTCGGCCGGTTGCTGGCCGCGCATCACTGCACAGGCAAGCCCCCCTGTGGCTGGTCGGCACTAGGCGCGTTCGAGGCTCAGTATTACCATCCGAGACTGCAAAGCGTCAGAGCTGCCTAACGTAAATCGTTTGTTGCAGAACGAGGATTTTTGGCTCTCTTTGTCCTGGTTCGAATCCAGGCGGGATAGTTTCCAGAACAGCCGCAACCGCAAGGGGTTGCGGCTTTGTTGTTTTCGACGAGCCAACGCGAAAGGCGTCGCGCAGCGAGTATTGATCCCGGAACGATTCTTCGCTGTCGAAGATGTGCGGATCGATAAACGTTACGAGGCAGTGCCGATGCGGAGGCGTGAGCGGCGGCATTGATTCGACAACCGCGGACCTTCGGGTAGTAATACTACTGTAGGTCGCACCTAGTCATCGATTCGGAGCTTCACATGCGTTTTCAATTCTGTTAGAAAACGGACGTTTTCGAGATTTCATGTGGTACCAGCAGAGCTATCGCCGGGTGAAGAACCGGAACCTGAGCGTGACGGTCAACATGCCGCACGGCCATCGGCAAGGTTGGGCGCCCAAGGAGATCGGCCTGTTCGTCGATCAGCACCTGTACGGCGGCAAGCCCCTGTTCCGCTTCGACGATCCGGACGCCCGGATTGATCGCAAGGACGATGCGCTGACCGTGGCGATCTTGCAGACGCACGAGATCAAATCGGCGTCGGCCCACTGGACAGTTGACACGAAAAGCCCCTGGCAGAAACGCAAATGGGAATCGCATGCGTTCCAGCGAATGGTCGGCGCGGGCCCTCATCGCGAGTAACGGATTACTGGCCGCCTAGGAGGGTATGCGTATGGCCGCTGTCCGATCGATCCCAAGCGACGCATGACCAAGATGAACAAACAAGCACGCAAGT
>DAIOGM010000426.1:0-6489 GCA_036745215.1 Gemmataceae bacterium | reverse complement strand
TACCCCGAAGGGGTTGCATCCCAAAGCCCAGGGTCGCGCAGCGCACCCTGGGTCAACAAGCAAACCGTGTCGGACTACCCCGAAGGGGTTGCATCCTGCTCGGCGTTTTCCACTTGATACAACCCCTTCGGGGTAGCTCAAACATTGGATGAACGTTTCCCAGGGTACGCTGCGCGACCCTGGGCTTTGGGATGCAACCCCTTCGGGGTAAAGATCTTGGCATTGCTTTTCTAAATTTGGAATTACTATTATTCGTACAGCAATTCCTCTCGCCGCGTCACCTGCCGAAACTTCGGCACCAGCATGCCGTACCACATTACCACGCACGCCGCGCTCCAGAGAACCAGGCCGAACAACGACAGCACCAACAAGTGCTTCACATCACTCTCGCGACGAAAATCTTGCGCCAGGTTTTCCCAGGAGTATGCATAGAGGCCCAGCACGATCGGCGGCGTCATGGCGGCCTGAAATTTCGCGGCGTACTCCAGGAACACGTCCGGCCCGCCGCGTGCGATCAGCATCGTCGGCAGGTAGCAAAGCAGTCCCACCAGGATCCAGTGCCCGCCGCCGAAGAGCAAAGACATCAACACCGTGTACACCGTCGCCCGCATCGACGATTGACACGCCATCGAGAACCACATGCCGAGCATGGCAAAGAAAACCGCATAAACAAACCACGACACAACCAGGATCGGCACCGCCAACAGATGCACGCCCCCCGTCAAAACGGCAATCGTCACCATGCAGCCAAACCAAACCCACGCGAGCCGCAAGCTCGTCAACGCGCCAACCAGCTTGGCCCACAGGATCGTTTCCGCGCTCATCGGCGTCGTCAACAGCGCGTCGAACGTATCGCGTTCCCGCTCGCTGGCGATGCTCGTGGACGCTCGCACCGCCACAATTAGAAGCATCAAGCAAGCAACACCGGTACCGGCGACGCGAAACCAGACGTTCATCGCCTCGGAAAGGTTGCGCCATTGCAGACCGCGCTGAAACAGCGAATCCCAGATAAAGGCGCCGATGATGAAAAGGCCGGTGCCGATCGTCAACAACACCAGCACCAGCACCACGCCCCATGCGAGCCAGTTGAGCTTCATCTTGCCTTCGATGTGCAGCTCTTTCCAGAACATCGGCAGGTCGCCGATCGGCGGCCGATATCGTTCCCAGATGCTCACCTTTTTCGTCGCGCCTCCAACCGTTTGACTCAGCGCAATCGACCGTAGCCGTGCGATGCTCCAGCCAACGCAGATCGCCGACAGCGTCAGGTGAAAAATCGCGTAATTGGTCAACAGCCCCGGCAAGTCGGCCGCGAGCGTCGCACGATCGATGGCCATTGCAACCTCGCCGATGACGGCGATCGGATTGCCCACGTTGATGAAATCGGAAGCCTCCGTCCAGGTCAATGTGCCTTCGAGAAAGAAGATGATCGGATCGCCCATGAACGGCGCCCCGCCCCACGTCAACGATTTGCCGAACGTTGTCAGGCTCAGGAACGCAACGATAAACAGATACGTCAAGCCGATGGAGTCGCGCGGCTTCTGAAACAGCGTCGAAAACAGGATGCCGACGCTGGCGATGCCGAGCGTGGTCAACCCGGTCGCCGCGAAACCCGCCAGCATCAGGTTCGCATCGACGCCGCCCAAGAATTGCAGGATGCTCAAGATCGGCAAGCCCGTCAGCAACAGAAGCGTCAGGTTGGCGAGGCGCGACAACAATTTGCTCAGCACGATCTCGCGATTGTTCAAATCCGTGGCAAGCATGAACTCCAGCGTCTTGCGATCCTTTTCCTCGGCAATGGCGCCGGCGACGTATGCTGGCGTCAACAGCACGACCAGGCTGAGTTGCACGATCATGAACACGGAGAAGAACATTTCCGCCAGCACAGCCGTCTCGCGCCGATCGACGCGGTCGCGCATGCCCATCTCGTTGGCGGTGAAAAAGATGACGCACAGGATAATGAGCAACAGATTGGCGTAGAGCAGCCGCATCAACACGTATCGGCTGCGCCGCGCCGTACGGACCATGTCGTAAAAGAGGACCGGCCCAAACAGCTTCAACCAGCCGAGCCACGATGAGACGACAACCGCAACAAAAAACGCAGCCCAGACAACGCCGAGCACGCCGATGACGCCCATCTGCGGCCCTTGCGTCTGCACGACGCGCACGCTGACGTAGCCGAGCGCGCCGGCGATCGCGAAGAACGCGAGCAAGACGAGCCGTTCTTGCCAGGACGGCCAGCTATTCGACCATGCGAAGGTCTGCTTGAGCCAGGAGATGCTCGATTTGCTGATGGACATGGGGAATTCCGGGCCAGTTGGTCAGCCTGATTCAATGTAAACCAGGAGCGCGCCAACGGCAAAAGAAATTCCCGGCGATACATCCGAGCCTGAAGCGTTAGCGAAGATCTTCGCTTACGCTTCAGGCTCAGACATCGAACACCACATCAAACCGCTCCGCCCAACGAATGAGGTTCACCCAGCGCCAAACGCGGAAATCGAAACGCGCCCGCCCCGCCATCACCGCCTGCCAATCGCGATGAACCGCATTCATGTCCAACGCCGCAATGGCGCGGGCCCGTTCGCTCGTCAGCACCGCGTCCACCCATGGCCGCAATGTTTTGAGCCAATCGTTCTCCGGCGTCGCGAAGCCGATCTTGTCGCGGCGATCGAGAATCGCATCCGGCACGATGCCGCGCATCGCGTGCCGGAAGACGCATTTGGACGTGCCATCGCTCGAAAGAATGTGCTCCTCCGGCAAACGCAACACGAACTCCGCGAACTCCGGCGTCAAGAACGGCACGCGGCTTTCGATCGACGCCGCCATCGAGTTGCGGTCTTCGTAACGCAGCAGCATCGGCAAACTGGTCGCCACGACCGTTTGCTTCAACTCGTCGAGCATGCGATGACGCGACCTCGCGCCTTGAATCGAAGGAAACCGGACGCCTCGATCGGCGAACCACCGCGCATTCAGCCAATCCGGCATCAACCAGCGATCGATCATGCGTGCGCCGACGCCCGGCATCAGCAACCGCGCTGCTTGCAGCCATAGCCGCATTCGGCCGCGCATGCCGGGAAGCCGTGCCGCCTTGGCCGCAAATTGATGTGCCGCGACGAAACGCCCCTGCTGCACCAGCGACGCAAGCCGCGCCGGCACATATTGGCGATAGCCCGCGAGCAGTTCGTCCGCCCCCTGGCCGTCGAGCATGACCTTGATGCCATGCTCGGCGGCCAGTCGAAAGACGCGATACTGGGCGTAAATGCTCGTCGAGCCGAACGGCTCATCTTGCGTGTAAATCAGGCGATCGAGATCGGCGATCAGGTCATCCGGGTTGGCGCGAACCTTATGAACCTGGGCGCCGGCGCGTTCCACCGCGAGATCGACCCAGCGCTCCTCGCAGACCGCCGGGTCGTCTGCGATATAGCTGAACGCATGAATGTCCATCCGCGGCGCTACAACGCGCATCGCCGCCACAATCGCCGACGAATCGATGCCGCCCGATAACGCCGCCCCGACCGGCACGTCGCTGCGCAAATGCAGGCGAATGTTCTGTAGGAATAATTCCCTGACGCGCTCGGCGGCGTCGTCGAACGAAATGTCCATCGGGCCATCCGTGGGCACATCCCAGTAACGCACCGGCTCGCCCGCGCTCGGCTGATCCAGCGGCACTTCCAGATAGTGCGCCGCCGGCACCTGCTTGATCGCGCTCCACATCGTCCGATCGCCGTGATCGGTGCGGCCAAAGCGCAGATACTCGTACAAACGCTGCGGCTCCACGGTGCGCTTGATCGGCAGCCAATCGAGCAAGGCCTTAATCTCGGATGCAAACGCAAATCGTTCGTTCAACCGAACATAATACAGCGGCTTGATGCCGAAGAAATCGCGTGCCAGAAACAGCACGCGCCGGCGTTCGTCCTTGATCGCAAAGGCGAACATGCCGATCAATTTCCGCAAGCACGCCGCGCCCCATTCGACATACGCCTGCAACAAAACCTCGGTGTCGCTCTCGGTATGAAAGTCGCGGCCGAGCGATTTCAACTCATCACGCAGTTCACGATAGTTGTAGATTTCGCCATTGAAGACGATGGTGCAAAGCCCGTCGGCCGTCGCCATCGGCTGATGTCCGGCGTCCGACAGATCGAGGATGGACAACCGGCGATGCAAGAGGACGGAATGAAACGCGTTCGTCGCCGCGTGCTTGGAGTGAGCAACCCAACCGGAATCATCGGGCCCGCGGTGCGCGAGCGTGAGGAGCGGCGCTCGTTCATTGGCCGCTTGCCCGAGAATCCCCGCGATACCGCACATGCTCCGCCTCCATGCTTTGTGAACGCGGCTGGAGTATAGGCGGATTGGGCCAAGCGCTCAAGGTCAAGTCGTCGTCATATAACAACCCAATGAGCCGCGTGATTGATGCACCGCGAACAATTCCTTACGTCGAGCCCCTGACTGGGCTGACCGCGTGGGATGTCTGTCAACGCCTGGCGGATCGACGGGATCTGGTGTACTTCGATAGCGCATCGACTCCGCGGGCTGGCGGTCTGGATCGGTACTCGTACATTGCCGCCGAGCCGGCGACGTGGTTGACCTCGAATCATGGTTGGATCCACGAGGACGGCAAATTCATCGCGGTCGCTGATCCGTTGACGATGCTCGCCCGTCGCCTGGCGGACTTCGTGCTCGAACCGATTAATGGGCTGCCGCCATTTCAGGGCGGCGCGGCCGGATTGTTTGGTTACGATTTGTGCCATCACATTGAAGTTTTGCCTCGCCCCGAGTTTACTGACTTCAGCATTCCCGAGCTGGCCGTCGGCATTTACGATTGGGTGATTGCATTCGATCATGTCGCCGACCGGTCGTGGTTGATCTCATGCGGCTTTCCAGAAAACGACCCGCGCCGCCGCGAGCGCCGTGCCCGGCAACGAGCCGACGAAGTGAAACGCTGGCTCGATCGACCGCTCCCCGCTCCCTCCGGAAGAGGGGGTGAGGGCGTTGTCCAACAGCCAATCGAGACGGCGCAGTTTCCCGTCGAAGGACATGAGTCGCTCACGAGCAATTTCGATCGCCGGCGTTATCTCGACACGATTGCGCGGGCGATCGAATACATCCACGCCGGCGATTGCTTTCAAGTCAACGTCGCGCAACGCCTCATGACACCGGCTGCAATGCCGAAGCTGGAGTTGTACAACAAATTGCGGTCGCGCAACCCAGCGCCGTTCGCGGGTTACTTCGATCTCGGCGATTTCACGATCCTCAGCGCCTCGCCGGAACGATTCTTGCGCGTGCAAAACGGCGCCGTCGAGACGCGGCCCATCAAGGGCACGCGGCCGCGCGGCAAGACGCCGGCCGAGGATGAACGGCTCGCGCAGGAGTTGATGCGAAGCGCCAAAGATCAGGCCGAGAACATCATGATCGTCGATCTGTTGCGCAACGACCTGGGCCGCGTGTGTGAATACGGCTCCATCCAGGTCGAGGCGTTGTGCCGGCTCGAGAGTTACGAGTTCGTGCATCATCTCGTCTCCTCGGTGCGCGGCAAATTGCGCGACGGGCTAGGCCCCACCGACTTGCTGCGTGCGGCGTTCCCTGGCGGCTCGGTCACCGGGGCGCCGAAGATTCGTGCCATGGAGATTATCACCGAACTCGAACGCACGACGCGCGGGCCGTACTGCGGCTCGCTCGGCTGGATCGGCTTCGATGGCGGCATGGACACGAATTTGCTTATTAGAACATTTGTGTACGGCGGCGGCTGGGTCCATTTCTCCGTCGGCGGCGGCATCGTCGCGGAGTCGGTACCCGAAAATGAGTACGATGAAACCTGGCACAAGGCGGCGGGGATGCTGCGGGCGCTTCGCGATTAACCGCCGCTTGCGGCTTCGCGATCGCGTGGCGCCACGCGATCGCGAAGCCGCAAGCGGCAGGAAATCACCATGATCCTCGAAGGCATCGTCACGACCATCGACCCCACGGGCGAAGTCAACATCGCCCCCATGGGCCCGCGCGTCGATGCCGAAATGCGCCGCTTTTTGCTCAAGCCGTTCAACACCTCCCTGACGTATCGCAACCTCCAAAAGCACGGCGAAGGCGTCTTCCACGTCACCGACGACGTGCTGCTCCTGGCTCGCGCTGCAATTGGCCGATTGATCGTGATGCCGCCGCTCTTTCCGGCCCATGCCGTGCGCGGCTTCGTGTTGCAGGGCGCGTGCCGGGCGTACGAGTTTCGCGTCATCAACATCGACGATCGCGACGAGCGCGTGAACATCGAGGTGCAGACGGTGTATCACGGCATCTTGCGCGAATTCTTCGGCTTCAATCGCGCCAAGCATGCGGTCGTTGAAGCGGCGATCCTGGCGACGCGGACGCATATTTTGCCGATGCACGAGATCGAAGCCGAGTTTCGCAAGCTCGCGGTGATCGTGCAAAAAACCGGCGGCGAGCAGGAGAAGGAGGCGTTTGACGTGTTGCGTGAGTACGTAGCGGGGGTGATCCAGAAATGAT
>DAIOGM010000425.1:0-6491 GCA_036745215.1 Gemmataceae bacterium | reverse complement strand
AACGCTCTCCTGGCACAAGGTCAATTTGACCAGGTTATTGTTGCGCAGGTACTAACGAGAATCAACATGAATCCGGAAATCCGTAAGTGGTTGGATTTTTGTGAAGGAAAGTCAGATTTCGATAGTGCTGACTTTGTTGGATTGCTCTCAGCAAGGTGGGGAAAAGAGGACTTAAGTACTATTTTTCAGTACGTCCCGAAAAACGAGGAAATCCTCCCTCGAATAATCGAGATTTATGATCAAACCCAAGATGGACCTCATCTTTACCTTCGTCCCAAAAAGGAGAACGCAGCCTCTTCAGACGAACTGAAGCTTCTTGCGGAGAGATTTGTTGAATCTCAGAGAAAAGCCCTGTTAAAGAAGAAAATCCATCAGGAAACGAGAAAATGGCTGCAACAATCGGACGTCGAAACGGTCTTTGTTTCTGTTGAGGAATTTCGTGCGACCGTTGTTAATGGAAGAAACATAAAATCATTTATTTTTGACGAGGAATTCGACTCGTTGAATTACCGACAAGACTCTGGTTTGACAATAAGTACAGCAGATTCTCTTGAGCATCGAGTAATGTCAGGAATTGAGGAAGCCTTATTTGGACTAGATTCAGATTACTATTTGGCTTGGTTTGTTCTTTTACCCGTAATAGACACTGAAGTAGAGTACGGACTCTATTTCGACTTTTGGAAAAAGGGAGGCAAATACTCCTTAACCGAAAAGCAACTACTAGTTTGTAGTATGTGGGGCCAATCGGGGTCAATCTGACATTTGAATTCAATAGCCAAATGAATTTAAATCGAGTCGAATTCGTGCGTTCCAGAAGAGGTTGAGAGTGGTTAGCCAAGACGTCCAAACCTGAGCGCGTTAGTATTATCCACGTACTGTACCATCGCTCTTCGGCGCCCCATGTGCAAATGTCCGCGTACCGAAATGATGCACAAACAAATCGCGGCACACCGCCAGTGAATAGCCGGCTTCCTTGGCTTTAGAACTGAGGATGTCCGAGTCGAACAGGCTCAAGTCGGTCCATTCGTCGAGCGCCTTGCCGACCTTGTCCAGCACCTCGCGCTTGACAAGCAAACAAAACCCGCCAAGCCGTTCCGCGTACATCCAGTTGCCCTGGTGTTCCTTGCGGAAGTTGACGGCGAAGTTGTCTACCGCAGTCATATCAACAAAGCCGCCGCGGGGATTCGCGTTGCTGGCGGCCTCGCTTGAAAATGTGCGATAGGGGATCGTCTCCACCAGTTGCGGCGGAGCGGCCATGTTCGACATGGGGCCCGTCAGGCCGATCGTCGTGGCAAAGGTTGCCATGCCGATGAGCTGATTCAGCCAGCCGTTCGTCACCACCGTGTCGTTGTTGAGCAGCACGACGAATTCGCCGAGCGTCTGCCGCAGGGCTTTCTGGCAAGCGTCTTTCAGGCCCAGATCCGTTTCCGTGCGCACGACCTCGATGCGAATGCCGTCGCTACTTTTGAATTCTAATCCAGCTTGCAAACCTGCGAGATAATCCGCGGTGCCGTCGAGCGAGCCGATGTCCAGAAAGATCAACTCAAACGGCGGCCGGCTGTGCTTCAAGACGCTCGGCACGCACAACTTGGTGTATTCGATCATGCCGCAGCAAGGAATCACAATCGACACCAAACCCGGTGTCGATGCCACGGAAATATCTACTTTGCTGGCCATGAGAGGTCCTTTGGAAGAAACGTGCGTCGATCAACCCCACGATTCGACAGGCGGCTCCGGCGTCCTTTGTGGATCGGGCGGCGCGGCGTCGTTCGGCTTCTTGTCGTCCGGCTTGGCGTACTTGCTGACGAGGTTGATGAGCAGGAAGTACTCCGTCTGATGCCGCATCGCCAGGCGTGCCACGACTTCCGAGTGTTTCTGCAGCAGCCGATCGCGATATTCGCCCGTTTTGTCGAGCGCAAGTGCGTCTGCAATGTGCCTTAGCGCGGCCGCATGATCGCCTTCGCGCGCGAGAACCCAGGCGAGGTTGTAGCGCGAACGCACATCGCTGTTGTTGACCGCCATGGCTTTCTGGTAGGCGCCGCGCGCCTCCGCCGTGCGGCCGAACTCGAAAAGCGCGTCGCCGAGCGTGTTCCACAATTCCGCCGAACAAGTCGGGTTCAAGCCGAGCGCGAGCTTGGCCATGTCGATGGCTGCTTTGAGATCGCGCATGGAGAACGTCAAGAATGAGCTGACTTCATTCAACAAGAGCCAGTTGCGAGGCTGCAACTTGAGCGCTTGCTGGTAGAAGTCGGCCGCAAGTTCAAAGCGGCCGGCGCGCAGACACATGCGCGCTTTGCCGATGGGTTCGAGCACCTGCTCATGAGCGGCGTCCGAAAAACACGCGTAAAAGCGCGTCACCGTATCGGTGTCGAGCTTGCGTCCGAGCAGCCGCGTGTGAATACCGCGAGAATCACTCCCCGTCGGGTGGACGAATTGGCATTTGCCTTGATCGCCAAAATAGGCTTTGAGCAGCGGGAAATTCACGCCGACGAACGTCGCCAGGGAAAAGCGTTGATGCTCGAACTCGTCATCGCGCGTTGTCTGCGTTGGGCCGTAATCGTTGACGAGAATGAAACCGTCGTCCGTCACGAGATCGAGAAGTTTCTCCAGGGACTGAATGGCTCCGTAGCTGTGAAGAACCCGTTTGCTCATGCGCCGAGAGTATTCCAGCGCGAAATCGCCCAGCGGCACCTTCTTGATTTCCACGGGGCGATAATCGTATTCCGACGCGAAGAGGCCGTAGACTTCAAGTAGCTCTTGCCTCGACCGAGAGTCGTTGGCCTTGGCGCGCGCCTGAAGCTGTTTGAGCGACATGTCGGTATGGGCACTCAGCGTGACATTGCGGGCGATGCAAGTGCGCACACAAAGCTGCTTGACGCGATCTTCGTCGATCTCCAAGACGGCCGCCGGCAGGCAGTCGAGCAGATAGTTGAGAAAGACGGCACGGAAGGGTTTACCTTTGATATGACGGAAACGAACGTCATGGGGCAATTCGGCGTCGGGATTCATGGCGTCGACATTGCGTACACAGTAACGTCCTGGGTGATTGCCAAGCACACCATGGCGCAACACGTCGAGCAACATGCGTTGCGAGCGGTCCGCGGCGACGTAGCAGAGGCGATCGTAGAATCCCTTGCGATTTTTGACGCATAACTCCTTAAAATGATCGAGGAAAAACCGCGCAAATAGTCCGACGCCAATGCCGAGTTCCAACACGAAGATTTCGTCTTCGAGCGTGCCGTTTTTCTCAGCCGCCACGAGCGACGCAAAGAACACCTCGGCTGCATTTCGCGACAGAGTGCCATCGTTATTGATGACGAATGGCACGGGGGAGGCGTCGGAGATAAACGCTTTGTTGCCGCGATCACGCAGGTATTGCTGGCCCAAATCCCATTCGAGCGAATCGGCGAGCGGAACGAAGTCTTGCACAACCTCGCGACCCGATTGCGCGTGTGAGAGAACCTGTTCAGGAAGCGACGAGGCCGACGACGCAGGTGAATTGGCAGCCACAGACCTGACCCCCGGAACGAACGTCTGATGTCGATTGGGTATCGTCGCCGAATGTTGGATGATTTTCAAGCGCCGATGTGTGAATTTTCGAGGTCACTTTTTCAGCGTTGCAATGATGTTGAACTCTTCGATCTGTACATTCCCGTCACTGAACGAAAAATCGAAATAGTAGTGGCCGTATTTGTGATACAGCTCGCGATTGCGGACGAAGTAGTCAAAGTTGAGCGGATGAAAGCCACGGACGTGGGTCGGATCGATGAGGTGCCAAGGCGAGCCAAAAATCGGCACACGCAGCCGCAGCAACCCACCCAGTTTCAGAATGCGATGGCACTCACGCATCCAATCCGCCGGCATCAGGTGAAAGTGCTCGAACACATCGAGGCCGAGAATCTCATCACTGGATTCACTCGTCCACGGCCAGGGAAGCATTTCGAGATCATGCACGACATCGATGTGCGGCGCGTGTTTGCGGCGATCGTGATGGACGTAGCCAGGCGTTGGCGCCTTGCCGCTGCCGAGTTCGAGTTTCATGTGGTCCTCATGGCGCTGTGATGCCAGTTTTATTTTCCCACGAATTGGTTTTATCATACTCAAGCAATGAATCAGGCAAAGCGAACTCTTATTCGAAACGTCGAGATGCGTTCAAAAAAAGGGAACGCCGCGGAGAATTTTCCTTGATGTCGTGTCGTCAAGAAGGGAAAAATAGATTCTATTGCGATGAGACTTTTTGCATTCCAGTCGGGACATGAAGCAAATGAACGCGTTGTCGCAAACTCAATTACGAACGCTGACACTTCGCGAAGCGCTTCACGAAGCGGTCGATCTGTATGCGGCCGGCCGATTCGATGAATGCAGAAACCTCTGCAATGAGCTTCTGCAGCAGCAGCCCAGGAATTCGCATACGTTGCACCTTTTGGGCGTCCTTGAAATTCAACGTGGCGATCTCGACGCGGCGGTTCCTTTCTTCGAACAGGCGCTGTCAATCCAAGAGCCAAATGCCGAGTTTCACTCCAACTACGGCTCGCTGTTGACACAGCTCAAACGTTTTCCGGACGCCGAGCAACATTTGCGCCGCGCGATCGAATTGAAAGCAGACTATCCAGAGCCGCATATCAATCTTGGCTCGCTGTTGATGAAAAAACTCGCCTTCGCCGAAGCGCTTGATGCGTTTCAGCGAGCGCTGGCGCTCAATCCAATGCGCGATGACGCCCACACCGGCGCCGGGTGCGCCCACAAGCAACTCCTGCAGTTGCCCGAGGCCGTCGGCGCGTTTCGGCGGGCCATCGCCATTGATCCGGATAACGCCGAAGCTCAATGCAACCTGGCCCTGGTACTTTTGCAATGCGGGGCCTTCCGCGAGGGTTGGCAAAAATACGAGTGGCGATTTCGCTCCAAGAACTGGGGGACGCGTACCTTTCGACAACCGCGCTGGAACGGCGAAAACCTGGCAAAGCAAAAGATCTTGATTCCTTGCGAACAGGGCCTCGGGGACACGATTCAATTCATTCGCTATTTGCCGGCGTTGAAAAGACTCGGCCCGAAAATCGTGTTCGAATGTCCGCCTGCGTTGAAGCCCATCCTGAACGGCTTTCCCGGTATCGACCTGCTGATCGACTGGCCCCGAAGCAGTGACGTCGAAAGGGGCGTGGACTGCTATGTGCCTCTCATGAGTCTGCCGATGCACTTCGACACGACGTTCGAGACGATTCCGGATTCCGTGCCGTATTTGTCAGCCGTTGGCGATATGGAAAAATGGAAGCAGCGCCTCAATTGCCCCGGCACGACGGTTGGACTCGTGTGGTCCGGAAATCCAGCGAATCCCATGGATCATTTTCGTTCATGCAAACTAGCCGATTTTTCACCCCTGGCTGCGATCGATGGAGTCCATTTTTTCAGTTTGCAGAAGGGTACGGCCGCCGAGCAAGCCGCACAGCCGCCAGCGCCGATGACGCTGGTGAATATTGACGAATATTTGACTGACTTCGGCGAGACTGCGTGCGCTCTGGCGCTATTGGACCTGGTTATCACCGTGGATACTTCCGTTGCGCATTTGGCGGGAGCAATGGGCAGGCCCGTTTGGCTGTTATTGCCGTTCTCGCCCGATTTCCGCTGGATGCTCGTTCGTGAAGACAGCCCATGGTATCCGACCATGCGCCTTTTTCGGCAGAATCGCTGTGGCGACTGGGCGGAGTTGTTTCAGCGAGTCGCCGACGCCTTGCGGGACTGGTCGGTTCGGCGGAAGCCGCAGTTAATGTTCCAAAAACCGATTTCGCTCCAAAATGCGATCCAGCATTATCGTGAAGGCCGATACGACGACACGGAACGTGCTTGTTTGGACATTATCGCCCAACAACCAAATCACGTCGAGGCACTTCATCTGCTTGCCAATGTGCTTTTTCAGAATGGTCGAATTGAGCAATCCCTCGAATTTGCCAATCGCGCCGCGCAACTTCGGCCTGGGGATTCGCATTTCCACTTTAATCTCGGCATCAGTTTGGTGAAACTTGGACGGCTTGATGAAGCGGAAGTTAGTTATCGCCGTGCGTTGGCCGTGTCGCCGGATAATGCAGAGGCACATTTCAATTTAGCAAATCTCTGCCGTGATCGCCAACGGACCAATGATGCTCTCCGCCATTACGAGCAGGCGATCAAAGCAAATCCGAATTATTTGAAAGCGCGGATCAATTTGGCAAACTTGCTTCGGCAGGAAGGTCGCCTCGACGAAGCGATTACTCAATACCGGCAAGCCATTCGCCTGCAGCCACGTCATGCCAAAGCGCATTACAATCTCGCGCTGACGCTACAACTCATTGGCAACCTGGAGGAGGCGTTGATGCATGCGGAGACAGCAGCGAAACATGAACCGAGTTTCGCTGAATACCAGAACGCTGTTGGCAACATCGTTCAGGAACTTCGTCGCACCGAGAACGCAACGCGCCCTTGATGCGCGTGAGCGTCGTGGCTGTCAACGGAATTCGCAT
>DAIOGM010000424.1:2237-6501 GCA_036745215.1 Gemmataceae bacterium | reverse complement strand
GCGGCGGCGAACGTCAACGCCTCGCCGCGTTCGCGATAACGTTTCGGTGCGAATTCCATGGCGCGGCGGGCGTGGAAGTGCGCTTTTTTTGCTTGCTGCGCGTCATCGTAGAACTGCGCTAACAAAAAATGCGTGTCCGCCGTCGGTGCAATGCCGAGCAACTCTTGATACGCGGCCTCCGCTTCCGCATATCGCCCGGCCCGGCGATGACAAAACGCGACGCCAGTCGTGGCCCGCGTCAGCCCGGCCAAACGCGCGTCCGATGCCGGCCTCGCTTCATAGCCGATCTTGGCCCGCTCATACGCTGCCAGACCGTCGTCCCATTCGCTCCGCGCCGCGTAGATCGCGCCGCGCAAGTTGTCGGCCTCCGCGTCTTGCATGGGCCGCAACACGTCGATGGCTGACGCCGTTTGCCCAAGCATGGCCAGTTGACGGGCGCGCTCCATCCGCGCCGCGTCGGTCGCATCGGCAGCCAGCGGCGGCGCGACCTGTTCCTCGAGTTCATGGATCGCCTTCTCAAGGCTCGCCACGACGGTCGGCAGCGGCTTGCCTCGCAGCATCAATTCGGAGTCAAGCGTCGCAACATTCTTTGCCAGGACGAGTGCCTGATCGAGACGAAGTTGATCCACCAACCCGTCGAGCCGGCCAAGGTCATTTCGACAACGCGCGTTGACGTAGATCGCCGGGCATAGCACCAATGCGAACGCCGCGACGCTGACCGCGAACACGCCACGACGCACGCTCGTCGTGACCATCGACTCGCGTCGGCCAAGCGCGGCCATCACGGCGAGCGATGCCGAGAACATCAATCCGAATCCGACGGTATTCCGCAACGCGAAGCCAAGATACGCATCGGCAACGGCGTCAGCGAGCAATGCTTGAACGGCATCCAAAAATGGCAGGACACTCAGAACAACCACGACCAATGCCATCGCAATCAGCATCGCAGGCGGTGCGAAGCGTTGAATTAGCGCCGCCAGCAACCACGCCAGCGGCAATGCGCACAGGGCATACGCAATGGCCACATCACGCCAGACGAACGGAAACGGCGCCTGCCCATCGCTCCACGCTCCCCCGGCGATGCTGGCGCCAAGCAGAATCACCAACGCGACGATGACGAGCGCCGCCGCCGCCACGCGGATTCCCATCGACGCGGGCGAGTCGCCGATTGCTTTTGGTTGGCTCATGAATCACTCGCATCCTAGAAACTTTTTCAGATTCCAACTCCGCGTCCTCTGCGTCTCTGCGTTTCAATAAAGACGCTCTCGTGCCGACGACGCTCCATTGAAACGCAGAGACGCAGAGAACGCGGAGCTTGGGAATCTTACGCCGTCGCTCGCCGCCGCCAGATCAAGCCGTCATAGGCATAGTGCAAAAACGCTGCCATCACGTTGAGCAGCAGCCAAACTTCGACGAACCGCTGGTCCATAAACCAGGCCCCCGCGCCGAGGACGACGACGAACACCGCCAGCGCGATTCCCCAGCGTGGCACGAGGTGGCCGAGCGCGCCCATCTGACCCCCCAATTTCTCGTGCCGCTGTTGTACCGACCAGCTCACCAGGGCCAAATATTCGACCGCATGAAACAGCGCCGACGCCGTCGTCAAGATGAGCACGAGCCCGAGCCGGCGTTGATGCACCGCCCACAAGAGCGTCGAGTAAAGTCCAAGCATGCTGACCAGATAGAGCACGCGCCCGGCAGACAGCGTTCGCCACTGGACCGACGCCCAAGCCACGAGGCCAACCGGGACGATGATCGCGAACCAGTCGAACATCGCCAGCGTCTCGGTCCACGCCGCTTCGCTCCAGGTGGCGCTGACGATGCGAAGGATGACGTACAGCAAGAAGCCGCGCATGGTCCATTTCTCGAAGGCCGCGCCGCGAGACGGCGGTGCGCCGGAAAGACGTCCGTAGATGCCGTAGATGCCGTGATGCTGTGACGCGAAATGCCAGGCATTCCAGACGTAATCGATCGCCATCAAGCACGTCAGCGCGCCGGTCGTCAACTGCACACCGACGCAGAAGACGACGACGCCGGCCGCGATCGCGAGGAACGTGCCGGCGCGTGCTTTCAAACGTTCGCCGTCGAGGAAGACGATCGCGAGGGTGATCCAGCGGTGCGGCGTGGTGATGAAGTAGAGCTGCCAGAAGCGAATGCCGGGCTCGCCGTTGAAGCCGTCGTCGAATTGCAGAAGCAAGAGAAGCGGCCAGGCGATGTTGGCGATGAAGAGCGCGTCGAACCACGGCCCGACGAGCCAGCCCTTTGCCGCGGGGGCTTCGTCATGGACAAGGACGGAAACACCTGCGTCGGCGGTAGTCGAAGCCACGTTACACGTGTCACTCGCGCTTCAGATGGAAGTTGATTTCATTGGGGCTCTTCGCTTCCACCTTGGCGGTCAGAGGTGAATTGTAGTGGTCCGCGTATTTTTCGTGAATGCGCTCGCCTTTAGGAAGATTCAGGTCGGCGCCGCGCACGACCTTGCCGTCGTCGCCGGTATTCTTCGGCTCCTTGCCCGTGACTTGCTGAATCACAACGCGGTACTCGCCGACCATGACGCCGTCGCCGGGCTTTTCCGTGGTCAACTCGAATGTTCCGTCTTCTTTGATCGTGCCGCCGGCCGCACGCAAGTTTTCCGTTCCCTGCGGCACGAACGAGATCGAACCGCCCCAGGGCAACGGCTTGTCCTCGAAGGTGACTTTGCCTTTCACCGGATACAAGCGCGGCCCACAGCCGACGGTCAGTGCCAGGAGTGCGGGAACCATCAGGAATCGAATCAATCGCACGTTCATTTCGACCTCAAATACAAAAAACATCCGAGCCTGAAGCGTGAGCGAAGTTTTGGGCCGCTTCTCTTCGCTCACGCTTCAGGCTCGGACGGAAACGGATCAATCAATGGCGCCGACCGCTTCGCCGCCGGCCCGGCTGCCGAGCGCTTGCCAGGTGGAGAGAACGATGCTACTGGAAACGAAGCGCACGCTGCCGTCGCCGAAGGAGACGTTGACGCCGCCGGAGTGATAGCTGCGGGCGGCGGCGAAGTTGGCAACAAACGGACTGTTTCCCTGAACGCATGGCATTCCTTCCAGCGGATAATCGCGACAACCCCAGACGCGATCTGGCGTACCCGAATTGGGACCGCTCTGCGAACTAAAAACATTGCCGCCCATAGTTCCGTATGTCCAAACGCCGCGTACATCTTCGAACGATTCAAGAGGCGGCGGCGCGTACGGCATGCGATACTTCAATTCACTGAGGCATAGCGTGTTCGACATGCCATCAGCCACCGTTGGGATTTTCGTCTTGGAGTTGTTGCCGAACAATCCACCGATCGTGCCATTTTGATAGTTGACGGTCCCATAGCCTCCCTTGCCATAACAAGCAGCGTAGTTGCCACGGGCAAGGTGCTCCATGTCCGTGCCATTGTTGAGTTGTTCGTTGTTCCATGGATGGGAAGGGCAATCCATGGATTTTAGGTGCGTGTTTCCAATGGGAGCAATCGTGGCATAGAACGAGTTGCCGAACCAATCGATGGTATCGCAACGTTCCCCTTCGATCTTTTTGTAATTTTGATAGAGAGCGTTTTCTTCAATGTAGCAAAGGATGTGGCAAATCCAGGAAGCGCCGATCCCTACTCGGTCTTTGGCATCGGCCCCCGTATAGATCCCTCCCGGGACAAGTCCACCTCCGTTGGCTGAACCGTTTTTGCCGTTTGGATGATCGCCCGCGGCATAGGGCGGCAACGCGGCCGGATCGCCCGGGTTGAGGTTGATCGTCCCCGGCGGCAGCATCTTGTACGCCGACTCGTAGTTGTGGATCGCCAGCGTCAGCTGTTTCAATCGATTCTGGCATTCCAACCGCGCCGCCGCCTCGCGCACTTTCTGAACGGCCGGCACAAGAAGCGCGATCAGAATCGCGATAATCGCAATCACGACGAGAAGCTCAATCAACGTGAATGCATGACGAAAACGGTGATGACGCATCGAGCTAACTCCAGAGGAAAATCCGGCGTAAAAAAAAGGCAGGCAAGGGCGGAATGACTGGGCTATTATCCGGGCTCGCATTTCTTCCAGCAAGGTCGATAGTATGAATTCCGTATTAACTTTGATACGTTGGCTCGTATCCAGTATGTTCATGCACATTCAAATGCCGTTGAGCTTGATCAACGAAACATGAAATATTTCTGAAGGATTTAATGAATCCACCACAAATCCAAGACGACGACGCCCTGCGCCGGCGGCTCCAGGCGTACGGCCCGGACCTGGAGGAT
>DAIOGM010000424.1:0-2227 GCA_036745215.1 Gemmataceae bacterium | reverse complement strand
CGACGCCCTGCGCCGGCAACTGCTGGCCCACCTGCGACATCTGCGAAGCGCCGGCGTCGAATGGCTGCCGCCCGGCGCGCCGCTCGAAGTCGCCGCGCCGCCGCCCACGGACGACACGCCTTCCGCGCAACAGGCGTCCGCATTCGAAATCGCGCCGGAGGAAGTCGCCAGCGCCGCCGATGCGTTGACGCTGGACGAACGCCGCAGCGCTTTGCAAACGCTTGCTGCGGAAGTGAGCAAGTGCACGCGCTGCACCGAGCTGTGTTCGACGCGCACGCAAACCGTGTTCGCCGACGGCGGGCCCGGTGTCGAATTGTGCTTCGTCGGCGAAGCGCCGGGCGCCGATGAAGACGCGCAAGGCCTGCCGTTCGTCGGCGCCGCGGGACAGCTGCTCAATCGCATCATCATCGCGAGCGGCTTCACGCGCGAGGAAGTGTATGTCTGCAATATTCTCAAGTGCCGCCCGCCCGGCAATCGCACGCCGCTCGCCGACGAGGCCGCTAATTGCCGCG
Organism: Gemmataceae bacterium; assembly: GCA_036745215.1. Taxonomy (GTDB): domain Bacteria; phylum Planctomycetota; class Planctomycetia; order Gemmatales; family Gemmataceae; genus SIAQ01. The sequence goes on along the minus strand of DAIOGM010000424.1, from coordinate 1,715 downwards.
GCTATCTCGAACGCCAACTCGAACTCGTCAATCCGAAGTTCATCGTCGCCCTGGGCGGGTGTGCCGCGACCAACCTGTTGCAAACGACGCAATCGATCGGCAAACTGCGCGGCCGATTCCACGATTACAAGGGCATTCCCGTCATGGTGACGTACCACCCCGCGTTCCTGTTGCCGCACCGCAGTCCGCACATGAAGGGGGAAGTGTGGAACGACATGAAAATGCTGCTGGCAAAGATGGGCCGGCCGGTGCCGCAAAAGTAGTGGTGAGTGGTGAGTGGTGAGTGGAGAGTGAAAGAAATGGTAGTGAGTGGCGAATGAAAAGAATGCCAGGACGATTGCACTGCCAATGTCTTTCACTCTCCACTCACCACTCTCCACTCTCCACTATTCCAATTGGCGAATGAAAAGAATGCCAGGACGATTGCAATGCCAATGTCTTTCACTCTCCACTCTCCACTATTCCAATTGGCGAATGAAAAGAATGCCAGGACGATTGCAATGCCAATGTCTTTCACTCTCCACTCACCACTATTCACTCTCCACTATTCCAATTGATCGCGGATGGCCTTCAAGAGTTGCTTGTACTTGATCGGCTGCGTCAGCACGGCCGCGGCGGTGAATTCTTCGGCGCGCTCGCGCCATTTCTCCTGGTCCGCGTTGATCATCAGGATTCCCTTGCACGGCAGGTTCTGGCGCTGCACGTCGTCCATGATTCGTTCGAAGACGTAATAGCCGTTTTCGCCCGTCGTGTCGGCATCGACGATCAGCAAGTCGAACGCCTGTTGGCGAAAACGATCGAGGGCCCGCACCGGATTGGCGGCAATGAGAATTCGGTAGCCTTCCTCCTTGAGCTTCGTGCGCAACACGTCCTGGAGTTTTTCGTCGCTCTCGACCAGGAAGATCGTCGTCTGCGCTTTCTTCGCCGCCTGGGCTGGATCGATCTTGCCTTCGATTTCACCGCGGCATTCGCGGATGCGTTCCAGGAGCTGCGCCGACGTTTGAATGCGCGTCTCCGGATCGAGCACCATCAAGTTCTCGATGAGCCGAAAGACCGACGGCGGCGCTTCGACTTCCTCCGCGGTCATCGGCACGATCTTCTCGAATCGCTGGGCCGACATGCGCGTCACGGCGCTGCGAGTGTATTCCATCGGCGACCGGCCCGTGAGAAGCTCATAGGCGACGCAGCCGACGAAGAAGAGATCGCTGCGCGGGTCGCCGTGCGGCGCGCTGGTGTTCTTTTCGAGACCGGCGTAATCAACGGTGCGATCGACGCTGACGTCTTCCTTGTCGTCGCTCGGGCCGAACTGTCCGCCGGCGAGGCCGAAATCCACGAGCTTGGCCGGCCCCTGGCTCGACAGGAGAATGTTCGTCAACTTCATATCGCGATGCGTGATGCCCTTGGACATCGCAAACGCCAAACCCGCCGACGTGTCTTCGAGAATGCGCAGCACGTCCGTCGTCGGAAGCTTCTTGCGGATATTGAGGAAGTCACGCAAGTTGCCGCCTTCGACGAACTCCATCACGATGTAATACTGATTGTTCTTTTTCTCGTGATTGACCGCGAGGATCTCGACGATGTTCGGATGGACCAGCGACATGCCCATCTTGCCTTCACGCATGAACATGTCGATCTTGTGCTGATCTTCCGACCACTTCTTGCGCAGCACCTTGATCGCCGCGCGGCTGCCCAGCATCGTGTGCTCGGCGAGGAAC
>DAIOGM010000423.1:221-6522 GCA_036745215.1 Gemmataceae bacterium | reverse complement strand
GTCCTGTTGGTGCATAACCAACAGAAGTTAGTAACGAATTGATCTTTCGTTTCTCTAACGACGCATACAGAGAATCACTTTGACTTCGACACCTCAGGAAAAAATCCCGAGGCTTGAAGATGCAACTCTTTCCGCTGCCTAGTTGTCAAAGAACGGCTCCCGCTCCAGAGAAACGGGGAACTATCATCCTAGATTCCTGTTCGCAGCGCGGCAACGGCTGGCAAAAAAATATTTCACATTCGCGCAGGGCTTGCGAAAAATGTGCGAATTCACGACAATTTCGCCATGCTGACGGCGACGTTCCAATCGGATCTCTCCAACAACGGATTTGCCGTGCTGGCCGCGATTTTCTCGGCTGAGCACGTCGATTCGATCATTCAGACGCTGGAGAAAGCGTTTCAAAGCGACGCGAATGGCTCGACCTTGCGCAGTGCTGACGGCGCCGTTTATGGAGCTCGCAATCTATTGCAGCTGTGCCCGCCGGTCGCCACGCTCTGGATGCAGTCGCCGTTGCCGACAATCCTGTCCGACGTGTTAGGACCGCGATTCGGCCTGGTGCGTGTCCTTTATTTTGATAAGCCGCCGGAGCAATCGTGGGCGTTGCCATGGCACAAGGACATGGCAATCGCGGTCAAGGACAATCGGTTGGCGAGCGCGCAATTCACACATCCCACTACCAAGATCGGCGTGCCCCACGTCGAGGCGCCGGAGTGGTTGCTCGAAATGATGCTGACCTTGCGGCTGCACCTCGATGACATGACCGAGGAGAACGGGCCGCTGAAGGTGCTTCCCGGCTCTCATCGTGGCGACGAGAGCGGCAACCCCGTTTCAATTCTCGGATGCCAAGGTGACGTATTAATAATGCGACCACTGCTAAGCCATTGCAGCATTCGGTCGAAGGACGGCACGACTCGGCATCGGCGTATTTTGCATTGCGAATTCTCGGGGGTCGAAGAATTACCAGACGGGTATTCGTGGCATGATTTCGTGCAAATCGACTCGGGCACGATGACTGGCAAATCCACGGCGTCGCCGATAAGATAAACGGCGACACAAGCCAAAAAGCGACATCAGTCCAGCGCTTCATTACGGGCGCTAAACGAAGAAATTGCTTGTTAAGGAGTCTCTACCCATGCCAAATATGAAGATGCGCGACGTCAAAGTCGGCGAAGCGATCATGTACAACAACGAAATCTGGGTCATCTTCGACCGCCACGAGCAGACGCGCGGCAATCTTCGCACGTACTGGCAGATCAAGCTCAAGCACCTCGAACGCGGCAACGTCGTCGAGCAGCGGTTTTCGCCGGACGACAACGTCGAGAAGATCATTCTCAATCGGCAGGAATACGACTACAGCTACAAGGACGGCGACATGTTCGTCTTCATGGATCCGAAGACGTTCGAGCAGATTTACGTCAATCAAAACCTCGTGCCCGAGACGCAGCGCGGCTTCATGGTGCCGAACAACAAGATTAGTTTGCTGATGATCGAAGACAAGGTTGTGCAAGTCGAGTTGCCGCTCGTCGTCGAGGTGGAAGTGATTGATGCTCCCGAGGCGGCGCGTGGGGACACCGCGACGTCCGTGACGAAGCTGGCGACGATTGAAACCGGCGCACAGGTGCGCGTGCCAGGGCACATCAACAAGGGCGATCGTATCAAGATTCGCACGGAAGATGGCGAATTCCGCGGCCGCGTGGGTCAATAAAGCAGCGACGTCAACTTGTCGCGATAGGCGTCCGCCATTTCGCTGCGGACGCCTATGACGAAGAAGATCTTGACCATCGTTTCCTTGACGCGAGTTGCAACCAGTTTGCGATCGAAGCGACCCGCCTGGAATAGGCATTCAAGTCCTTCCGCGTTTTTTCCATTTGCCGCCAGCAACGTACCGAGATCGCAAAGCACATTGGCGTCATTCGAATTGGCCGCGGTTTTTTTTCTCAAAACCTCTTCATTCGGCAAATCTTTCGCTTTTTCGCGGAGCCAAAGAATCGCACGCAACTTATCGGCCTCCGCGCCGAATTCGCCGGCCGAGCCAATTTGTTCCAACACCTCGGCGGATTCCTTGTCATTATTCAAGTCGATCAAAACGCGAGCCAGACCGACGATTGCGTCTTCCTGTTGCGGATTATTTTTGAGTGCGGCACGGTACTTTGCTTCCGCGTCAGTCGGATTGGTTTTCTCGATTTGCGCGGCTGCCTCGGCTTCCATTTCGGCGGCGCTCGGTTGAAGCTTCTGCAAGAACTCCGGCAACTGCGATTCGTGAATCAGCCCCGTGAACTGCACGACCGCGCGGCCCTTGCGAATACCGACGACGTGCGGGATGCCGTTGACGCCGAATTGCAACGCCAGCTCTTGATTGTCATCGGTGTTGACCTTGGCCAGCAACACGGTTCCGGCTTGTTCTTCGACGAGGCGGCCCAGGATCGGCGCGAGTGCCCGGCAGGGTGCGCACCACGGCGCCCAGAAATCGACGATTACTGGGACCTCATGCGACTTCTGCATGACCTTCGCGTCGAATTCGGCTTCGTTGACATCGAAAACCCATGGATTGTCGCCGGCCATGTCGCACCTCTACGGGGAACGGAGTTTTCCTTATTCTATTCAACGTAGCGGCGATGAGCGATCTTACCGCGCCATGCGGGCGCTAAACGAAGAATGGAAATTCGATGGCCGACGCGATCACGCGGGAATTGCTGGCTCTCAATCAAAAGCTGCTCGATAGCATCGCGCGCGCAGATTGGAAAACGTACGAGCAGTTGTGCGATCCGACGCTGACCTGCTTTGAGCCGGAGGCGATAGGGCAACTCGTCGAGGGGATGGCGTTTCACCGCTTTTACTTTCAGCTTCCCGGGGCGACCGAGCCGTTCAACACGACCATGACGTCGCCGCATGTGCGCGTGATGGCGGACGTCGCGGTCATCAGCTACGTGCGGATCAATCAACGCGTTGGCGTCGACGGGACGCCGACTACGCGAGCGGTCGAGGAAACGCGCATCTGGCAACGACAAAACGGCGTCTGGAAGCATGTACATTTTCATCGATCCAACCCAACCAAATGAGGAGTCATACGATGAAACACCTATTGGCCGTTTTCGTGTTCGTCGCTTTCGCAGGCTTTGCGGCGGCGCAGGATAAGAAGAAACCCGATCCCGCTTTCGAGCCGGTCAAGGACGATCCGAAGCTGCCGCGCGTCTTGCTCATCGGCGATTCGATCTCGATCGGTTACACCGTACCGACGCGCAAGCTGCTTGCGGGCAAGGCGAATGTGCACCGCAATCCCGGCAATGCGGCGGACACGGTGACCGGCGTCAAAAACATCAAGAGCTGGCTTGGCGACGGCAAGTGGGACGTCATTCACTTCAACTTCGGCCTGCACGACATCAAACTCGGCACCGGCAAGCATCAGGTGCCGATCGATGAGTACGAAAAAAACCTGCGCGATCTGGTCAAGGCGATGAAGGCGACGAACGCCAAGCTTATTTTTGCGACGACGACGCCGGTACCCGCCGGCAAGCTTAATCCGCCGCGCATGAACGACGATGTCATTGCGTACAACAAAGCGGCCAAGAAGGTCATGGACGAAAACGGCGCGGCGATCAACGACCTGTACGCGTTTGCAATGCCGCAGTTGGACAAGATCCACCGACCGGTGAACGTGCATTTTACGGACGCGGGGTCGGAGGCGTTGGCGGGACGTGTGGTGGCGGCGATTGAAAAGGCGCTGCAGAAGTGATTTGTTTAGCGCCCGCGCCGCCGATTCGGCGGCGCGGGCGCTAACGGGGATTTGTCATTGGCTGCGCAACACCACGCGGCGCAAATCCATCACCGCGCCGCCCGGCTTCGTCTTCGCGCGAACGGTCAACGTGTACGTGCCCGCCGCTTCGAATGCCACCGCGCCAATCACGCGCGGGACAAAACGTTGAAAGTGGCCCGTCTCTTCGACTTTCAGTGTCAACGATTGTTTGTTGATCGCGAACTCAACCTCCGCGCCGCCCGAGCCTTTGCCGCACGCTTGCAGCACTTCCACGTCGAATATTCCCGCATTCGGCAACGCGAATGTCCATTCAGCCCAGTCGTCTTTTTGTACCCAGAAACCGAGCGTGTCCTTGTGCGGTTGGTCCTCATAGTGAAGTTTCGTGCCATGGACCTTTGCGTTTTTGGCGTGCAGCATGACGGCGCCGGCCCCGGGCTCAATTTTCGACTCGATCTTTTTTTTGGGATTCGATAATACTTGATTCATCAGCGTTCGCCACGGCTCCATCTTAACGGCCATCAATGCCGCTTTGTCCTCAAAGGCGAAGCGCGAGGAATCAACATCGTGGTACAGCTTCTTTGCCAGCGCGCCGCTGAACTTGGGATTCGCGGCGTTCTCCTGCGCTTTGACGTCGCGGCGCCATTTTTCAAGCTTGCCGCGAAGATCGGCGACGCGAGCGGGTTCCTTGGCCGCAAGATCGGTGCTTTCACCTAGATCCTTTGACAAGTCGAACAACTCGCAAGCGCCGTTCTCGTAATGCTCGACCAGCTTCCAATTGCTTTCGCGGATCGCGCCCGCGGGCCGACCGCCTTGATTGGTGTAGTGCGGTTGATGCCAATAAAGTGGTCGAGCCGGCGGCGCTCGGCCATGCAACAACAAATCGGCGATGCTCGCGCCTTCGAAGCTCTCTTTCGCGTTGACGCCCGCCAGCGCGAGAATCGTCGGCGTCCAGTCGGTGCTGATGACCGGCGTATCGACGACGTCGCCGGCCTTGATGCGGCCGATCCAGCGCACGATCAGCGGGATGCGGATGCCGCCTTCATACAGAAAGCCCTTGCCGGCGCGGAAGAGGCGATTGTACGTCGCCGGCGTGCGCGGCGTTTCCAACACGTGCAGTCCGCCGTTGTCCGATGTGAAGACGATGATCGTGTTCTCGCCGAGGCCCAGCGCGTCGAGCTTGGCAATGACGCGGCCGACACAATCGTCGAGCGTCTCTATCATTGCCGCATACACGGGATTGAATGCGTCCTTGTGTTTGGCGATCAGCTCGTCCTTGGCGGTCAAGACGACGTGAGGGTTGTTGTGGCACAGATGCAAGAAGAACGGACGATCCTTGTTGTCCTCGATGAACTTCTCGGCCTTCTCGGTCAAGTCGTATTCGCCCTTGCCGCCTTCGGTTGCCGACGGTTTGGTCAACGCCTGGCCTGGATGAAAGTAATCGAAGCCGCGATCGGTGGGGAGCGATCCTTTGTTGCCGAGGTGCCATTTGCCGATCATTCCGGTGCGATATCCGGCAGCGCGCAGCATCTCGGCGATGGTGCGAGCGTTGGCGGGCAGTTGCTGATTGATGTTGGGATGAAGCAAAAGCTGCGACGGCGCATCGCCGCGGCCCGGCAGGAACGTAGTCAAATGCAAGCGGGCGGGCGATTGTCCGGTCATGATCGCCGCACGGGTCGGCGAGCAAATTGACGCCGCCGAGTATGCCGACGTGAAACGCATCCCTTGTTTCGCGAGCCGATCAAGGTTCGGCGTCGGCTGATCCTTGCGGCCGTAGCAGGAGAGATCGTTGATGCCGAGATCGTCCGCCATGATGAAGACGATGTTGGGCGGCCTTTTCTCCGGCTGGTCGGCGTGCGCCACGGATGAACCGACTGACAACGCGATCAACGTTGCCGGTATCCAAAGTTTGTACTGCATGGCTGATCCTTCGAATGGGTATTGGCGTATGGATGATAGCGACCGATGCAGCAATGTCGAGCGAAAAAATCGACGCGGCAAGTCGAAGTACCCATTGACACTTGCCAAGACGATTCACGAAAATAACACCGACGGTCGATTTGACTTCGGAATGGGGGGGATTCGATGATAGCGTTAACCCGCCGCAAGGCATTCACTTTGATCGAACTACTCGTCGTCATCGCCATCATTGCGATTCTCATTGCGCTCCTGGTCCCCGCGGTGCAGAAAGTGCGCGAGGCGGCAGCGCGGGCTCAATGCGCGAATCACCTCAAGCAAATCGGGTTGGCCGTGCATGGCTATCACGACGCGTACAAGCTTATGCCGTACAGCCGTCTCGACACACGCGAGACGTGGGCCGTGTTGTTGCTTCCGTACCTGGATCAGATGCCTTTGTTTTCGCAGTGGAACATGAGTCTCGATTATTACAGTCAACCGGCAAGCGTGCGCGCCACGCCGCTCAACGTCTATTTCTGCCCAACACGGCGCGTGGCGTCAGGTCTGCCGGCGACCAGCATCAGCGGCGATGTGCATCAATCGGACCCCGCCGGCCCGCATGTTCCCGGCGCGCTCGCCGATTACGCGGCATGC
>DAIOGM010000423.1:0-211 GCA_036745215.1 Gemmataceae bacterium | reverse complement strand
GATCCGACTGGCACCATCGATTATCTGCCGACCATGGTCACCCCTCCCGATTTGCCCGCCAACGGCGCGTTCATCTACAAGGGCGGCAATCTGAAATTCGCGAGTATCCTCGACGGCCTAAGTAACACGATCTTCATCGGCGAGAAGCACGTTCCCTTGAACAAATTCGGCGTCGGCTCGACGGACGGTTCGGTCTTCAACGGCGATCACG
>DAIOGM010000422.1:0-6541 GCA_036745215.1 Gemmataceae bacterium | reverse complement strand
CGCCCTCGAGCGCCTTGAAGATTTGCGTGCGTTCGATGAGCCGGCGCGCCAGCGTGCGATTGAGCGGCGGCAAGCCGAGAGCGCGGTCCTTGAATACCTCGACGAGCACGCCGCCGGCGCCGAACAGGATCGTCGGCCCGAACTGCGCATCGACGGAGCTGCCGACGATCAACTCGTAGCCCTTCATGCGGATCATTGGCTGCACCGTGACGCCCAGGAACACGTCGTTTACGTTTAGCGCTCGCAGGTTGTGTGCAGCGGCATAGTTGCCAGCACTGGTTTCGATTTCCTTGAACGCCCGCCGCACACCGTTCTCATTCGCGATGTTAAGTATCACGCCGCCCGCGTCGGTTTTGTGCGTGATGACTTCGGACCAGAGTTTCAAGACGACCGGAAAGTCGAACTTTTTCGCGGCGGCGACGGCATCGTCCGCGCGGGAAGCATTCGCGGTTGGCACCGTGGGGATGCCGTAGCATGCGAGCAGTTCCTTGGCTTCGAATTCGGTCAACAACCCCCGGGAATCGCTGCGCTCATCCCGGGGCTTGCGGACTTTATCAATGATGGCGCGAACGCGGGCGTGATCGGGTCGCCAATCCTCCGGCAGCGCCGCCGGCTGCTCGTACAGCAACTCCTGATTGCGACGATACTGCACCATGTGCAGAAACGCCTGAATGGCGGCCTCCGGCGAATCGAACGTCGCGATGCCCGCCTTCGCCAGAACGCGGCGACCTTCGCTCACGTCGGCGCCGCCCATCCAAGACGCGAGCACCGGCTTGCCCTCCGTCTTCGCAAACGGCGCCAGCTCGCGCGCCGTCTGCGTCGGATCCGACATCGCTTGCGGCGTCAACAGAATCAACAGGCCCTGCACGTTCGGATCTTTTGCGCACACCGCGACGGCTTGCTGGTAGCGCGTCGGCGTGGCGTCGCCGAGCACGTCGATCGGATTGCCATGGCTCCAGAACGGCGGCAGCGCTTTATTGAGAGCGTCGATCGATTCGGGCGCCAGCGTCGCAAGCTGGCCGCCGCCGAGCATGAGCGCGTCGGTCGCCATGACACCCGGACCGCCGGCGTTGGTGATGATGGCCAAGCTCGGCCCGCGCGGCGGCGGTTGATGCGCGAGAATCTCGGCCATGTTGAACAGATCAGGTATGGTGGTCACGCGCAAGACGCCGGCGCGTCGTATCGCGGCGTCAAAAACGGCGTCGCTGCCCGCGAGCGCGCCGGTGTGCGACGCGGCGGCCTTGGCGCCGGCTTCATGCCGGCCCGCCTTGACGACGATCACCTGCTTGGACCGCGCGACGGCCCGCGCGGCGCTGACGAACCTTTTCACGTCGCCGACCGATTCCATGTACAAGACGATGCTGCGCGTGTTCGCGTCGTCGCCGAAGTAGTCGATCAGGTCCGCGAAATCGACATCGAGCATGGTGCCGACCGAGACGAACGTCGAGAAACCGATGTGCTTTTCGCGAGCCCAGTCGAGAATCGAAGTACAGATCGCCCCCGATTGGCTCAACAGCGCGACACGGCCCGGCTTCGGCATCGACGACGCGAAGCTCGCATTGAGATTGCTCGATGGGTGGATGATGCCGAGACAATTTGGTCCAACCAGGCGCATCTTGCCATGGGCGATGTCCTTGATTTTTTTCTCGAGCGTTCGCCCCGCGGCGCCGAGTTCCGAGAAGCCCGCGGAGATAACAATGGCCGCCGGCACGCCGCGCGCGACGCATGCTTCCATCGCGGTTGGCACCGTCGCCGCCGGCGTGGCGATGACGGCGAGATCGACGGCTTCGGGAATCTCCATCAGCGACGGATAGCAAAGGACGCCGTGCACCGCCTTGCGTTTCGGGTTGACGGGGTAAACGACGCCGCCAAACGGATTCGCCAGCAGGTTGCGCATGAGAATGCTGCCGACCGAGCCCGGCGTGGCGCTGGCGCCGATGACCGCGACCGATTTGGGATGAAAAAATGGATCGAGGGACATGAATCACTCCAGAATAATCGTTTGCCGATCGCCGGACGAGAATGCAATGATGGTGATCAGCGTGTCCGGTCCGTCGTTGACGAGCTGGTGCTTCATCATCGCGGGAATGCGCACGACAGAGCCGGGGCGGACGGGAATCCAATCTTGATCGATTAGGTGTTTTCCAGTGCCTTGTTGAACGTAGAGAATCTCTTCGCAATTGGGATGATAGTGGAGTGGGTTCTGTTTGCCGGCAAAAAGGTGACAGACGCCGAGCGTTTGCGCCGCGCCGGGCAGGACGGCGGCGTTGGCGAGCCATTGCAGCGTGCCCCAGTCGAAGGATTGAATTGACAATTCGCCCGATTGGACTGAAAGTGCACTGGTCATGCAAGCCCCGGGGTGAGGTACTCCGAACCCCGGGGTTCGGAATACCTCACCCCGGGGCTTGATCGAATTCTAACAATACCATAGAAGATGCACCCCAATCAAGGAGCCGACATGCAACCCTTCGAAGGCGAACGGATCTTCGCGTTGCCGCCCGAACAACTTTGGCCCAAGCTGGGCGACGCCGCGTTCCTCGTGACATGCATCCCCGACGGTACGCCACACGACGGCGGCACGCGCGATCGCGCCGTGTGCACCGTTCATCCCGGCTTCTCGTTCATGCGCGGCAGCATCGATGTGACCATCGAAATCCTCGGCGGCGAGGAAGCGAAGTCGGTGAAGTATTCTCAGAAAAGCAAAGGCATCGGCTCGACCAGTGAAGTCGAGACGTCGTTGACGTTGGAGCCGCATGAATCGGGCACGAAGATCAAATGGCGTGCTGAGATCAAGAGCCTGGGCGGCTTATTGAAGATGGCGCCGAGTGGGTTGATTCGTGGATCGGCGAACAAGGTGATCGAGGATGGCTGGGCGGGCGTCGCGGCGAAACTTTCCTAGCCGCTTGCGGCTTCGCGTTCGCGTGGCGCCGCGCGAACGCGAAGCCGCAAGGGCTATTTGTACGCTTCATACTCTTTGCCACCCAAAAGCGCCGCCGCGACCTTCAGCTTCAAGATCTCATCCGTCCCTTCATAGATTCGGCACACGCGCACATCCATCAAATGGCGGCCCGGACGAAACAACGTCGACCAGCCGCGGCCGCCGAAGAGCTGCACCGCGTGATCGGCCGCTTCCCAGGCGGCGTTCGACGCGTACAACTTCGCCTTGGCGCACAGCATCTCCGCCGCCGCTTTCAATTCGTTGTTACTCGGATCGGCGGCGCTCGCGTCCTTCGCCTCCGCCGCTTTCATGACAACCGCATCCGACGCGAAGCGTGCCATCTCGATCGCGGCCAAATGTTCCTGCACCAGTTGATGCTTGCCGATCGCCTTACCATGCTGATGCCGTTCCTTGGCGTAGCGAACCGATTCGATCAAGCAATCCTCGATGACGCCGAGACAGCCCGCCGCCACGGAGAGCCGGCCGCTGACGAGGGTGCCCATGGCGATGCGGAAGCCATCACCTTCGGGGCCGAGCAGGTTGTTGAGCGGACAATGGAAGTCGCTCAGTTCGAACATGCCGGTGTTGGCGGTGGGCATGCCGACCTTCGCGAGCAAATCCTCGCGTGCGATGCCGGGTTGATCGACGTCGATGACGAAAGCCGAGATTCGACGTCCTGTGCCGCTGCCCAGGGCGGCAGCTTGGCTCGGATACGCAAATACGACGACCGCATGCGCGATGCCGGCGTTGGAGATCAGATACTTGACGCCATTAAGAGCGAAATGGTCCGCTTTCTTTTCGTACGTCGTCGTCATCTCCAGCGGATTGCTGCCGGCGTCGGGCTCGGTCAAGCCGAACGCGAGGACCTTGTCGCCGATGCATGACGGCGGCAGATACCGCTGTTTGAGTTCCTCGCTGCCCCACGTCATGATCGGATACTGCCCGATGCTGGTGTGCCCGGAGAAAAACGTGCGGACGCCGGTGCCTTCCTGGCCGATGCGCGCGAGCGCCTTCGCGTAGGTGACGCTGTCCGCGCCGCGGCCTCCGTACTCGGGCGGCACCGGCATGCCGAGGATATTGAACTTCTTCGCGATCGGCAACAGGTATTCGTTGAAGCGATGCTCGACGTAGCACATCTCCTCGTGCTCGCGCAGCTCTTCGCAGAAGGAATCGACATCGCTCAACAGTCGTCGTTGATCGGCGGGGGTCATGGGAGTTTCCCTTTCATTGCTTGCGTTTAGCGCTCGCGTTAACGCGTCGGGATCCAGACGCTTCAACGCGAGCGCTAAACGTAAGCGGCTAAACCAATATCTTACGCAAAACCACGATTGCGTTTCACCATGCCGGCGACTACATTTTGTGGTATGGGCGACATGAAGACCGAAAAGCTGAACGACCAACCGTCGCCGCTAACCGGCGCCAATGATCCGAAGGCGCCGACGTTGCCCGAACCGCATGTGAGTTCAACGTTCGTCGTCGCCATGGGCCAGCGTTTCGGCGACTACGAGCTGCTCACCGAGATTGCCCGCGGCGGCATGGGCGTCGTCTATCGCGCCCGGCAATTGTCGCTCGATCGCGTCGTCGCCCTGAAGATGATCATCGCGGGCCGGCTCGCGAACGAGGACGAGGTCAATCGCTTCAAGACGGAAGCCGGCGCCGCGGCTCGCTTGCAGCATCCCAACATCGTCCAAGTTTACGATTGCGAACAGCAGGACGGGCAGCATTTTTTCACGATGGAATATATCGAGGGCACGAGCCTCGATCAAAAACTGGCGTTCGGCCCGCTGCCGGGCAAGTCGGCCGCGCGTTACGTGCGCATCCTCGCTTGCGCGATCGGCTATGCCCATCAGCACGGCATCTTGCACCGCGATTTGAAGCCATCCAACATTCTCATCGACGTCGTGGATCAGCCGCACATCACCGACTTCGGCCTCGCAAAGCGGCTTGGTCCGAACAGCTCCGGTCAAACGCGCACCGGCGCGGTGCTGGGGACGCCGAGCTACATGTCGCCCGAACAGGCGCAAGGCAAAGCTCAAGACCTCGGGCCCGCCGCCGATGTTTATAGCCTCGGTGCGATTTTGTATGAGCTGCTCACCGGTCGGCCGCCGTTTCGCGCCGAGACGGCGCTCGACACGGTCATGCAGGTGATCGATCATCAACCGGTGCCGCCGCGCTTGCTCAATCCGAAAGTCGATCACGATCTCGAGACCATTTGCTTGAAATGCCTCGAGAAGGATCCGAAGATGCGCTACGCATCCGCCGACGAACTCGGCGAAGATCTGCAGCGCTACCTCGAAGGCGACTCCATCTCCGCACGCAGCTTCAACATGATCGATCGGCTGCAGCATGTCCTGGAGCGCGACACGCACACGGCCGACTTTTCCGCGTGGAGTTCCATGGTGCTCGTGATGGCGGGGGCCGTCTTCGCGGAGCATTTCATTGTTTGGTTGCTGGTGCTTGGCGAATCGTCGCGCATCTGGATCAACCTGGCGCGGATGATGTTGTTCGTCTTTCTCGGCGTGCTTTTTTGGCTCAATCGCCGCAGTCAGCTATTGCCCACCAATGCAGCCGAGCGCGGGTTGTGGACGATCTGGATCGGCTACTTCACGACGTATGCCTTCATCGTCGTTGTGATTCGCTTGCTCGCCTACCTGGAAATCATCCAGGCGCATCCCGCATGGCCCGCGGCGAAATACTTACAGGAGCTTTTGCCGTACCCGTTTATCTCGATGGTGTCGGGCCTGGCATTCTTCATCATGGGGGCCTATTACTGGGGGCGTTTTTACGCGGTCGGCGTCGTGTTTCTTGGTGCGGCGCCGCTTATGACGTTCGACTTGACTTACAGCCCGGTGATCTTCGGCTTCGTCTGGGGCACCGTACTTGCGGTCGCGGGGCTGCACCTGCGGCAACAAGGCAAGGCCGTCGAACTGGCGAAATCGCCCGTGTCAGTATCTCAGGCGCCGACGGTCCAATACAAAGGTTGATGTCGGAGCCTGAAGCGTAAGCGAAGATCTTCGCTTACGCTTCAGGCTCCGACAATCGCACTACCAAAGGGAGGATTCTGTTCATGCAACGCCTCATCGCAATCTTCGCGTTTCTTGCCGTCGCCGGCGTCGGCCACGCCCAGGACGGCTTCAAATCACTTTTCAACGGCAAGGACCTCGCCGGCTGGGTCAACGTCAACGGCGCGCCGAGCACGTGGTACGTCAAGGACAACATGATCATCACCACCGGCAAGCCCACCGGGTATCTGCGCACCGACAAGCAGTACGAGAACTTCATCCTCGAATTCGAATGGTTCCACGCGACGAATCCGAAAGGCGCCGTCGGCAACTCGGGCCTCTTCGTCTGGGGCGACCCGATTCCCGCGATGGGCACCGGCTACACGCGCTCGATCGAGGTGCAAGTGCTCGTCAACCTGCTTTACAAAGACAAAAAGGGCAATGCGACCGCGACGAGCCACGGCGATCTCTTCAGCATCTGGGGCGCCAAGTGCAAGCCCGACCGCCCGCACCCCACGGGTAGCGAGCGCTGTCTGCCCAGCGAGTATCGGGCCAAGGGCTTCGGCGAGTTTCGCGTCGTCCATCGCCACGCCTTGCGCAG
>DAIOGM010000421.1:0-6557 GCA_036745215.1 Gemmataceae bacterium | reverse complement strand
GATTCTCGACAATGCCAAGCCTCCGATTGACATGATCGCCATTGACGCGCACGGACGCGGCGGCCTGTCCCGTCTCCTCATGGGCAGTGTCGCCGACAAAGTCATCCGCGGCTCCAGGCTGCCCATCCTCGTGCACAAGCCGACGATCACGTAACTGAATTGAGAGGATCTCGAACCTGCGTTCATTCCCAAGAAGCGTTCATCATCACATAGGAGTCATGCCATGTCACCCGCACTCAAGGCGAATTGTCATCGCGAAGAATTGCTTGCATTGCGCGAGCAACTAGACGCCCAACTCTCTCAGCCAGCCATCGATGCTTTCGAGCCCGCTGATTGGGCGGATCGCGCCAGCCAGCAAACCGAGGCCGACGTGAACATTGGGCTGGTAACGCGCGAAGTTGTACTTCGCAAGGAGATCGACGATGCCCTGGAGCGAATCGCCGCCGGCACGTTTGCGATTTGCGAAAAATGCCATGCCGTGATTGGCGCACGACGGCTGAACGCTGTTCCTTACGCTCGCTACTGCGTTCGCTGTGAGCGCCGTGTCGAGGACGAAGGAAACCTTGAGTAGCCAGGCTCGCCGTTCACCTGAGCGGGCACAAACATCCTCGCGCCGTCCCAAGGAGACAAGCCATGCCCAGCGATCCCATAACCGACCGGAATCCCGCTTTGACCAAAGACGAGATCGAGCGGCTGCACGCAGACGATATCCATGCCGCTCGAATCGTCGTTGGACTCATGGCCGGCGTTTTCCTGGTCGGCCTGCTCCTATACGCCTTTATTTGGTGGGTAGTGAGGTTCTGAAGTCTTGGCAACAACACCTGAGTTTCTTGTAACGCCGAAAAAAAAGGAGACCAGCCATGAATTATATGACGTCACCGGAACATCTGACCGAAGCGCTCGCGCGAGCCAATCAACATTGGCTGCAGCGACACGGGGACAAGGCGGCTTCCGAGGAGCGTGCGCCCGCGGCGTTCGCCATTGCTTTCAGCCGGGAGACTGGCACCTACGGCGCGGCGATCGCTCGCGAAGTCGGCAACCGTTTGGGTTGGCCCGTGTATGACCGCGAACTGCTCCAGCGAATCGCTGATGACCTGGGCGTGCATCGAACTTTGCTCGAAAGCGTCGATGAGAAGCAAAGAGACTGGCTGAGCGAGTGCGTGTGGGGATTTTTCGCCACACCCGACGTGAACGAGACCGTTTACTTCCGACGACTGGTTGAAACGCTGCTCTCTTTGGCTGTGCACGGGAATTGCGTCATCGTCGGCCGCGGGGCGACGAACATCATGCCACGCGACACAACGCTACGAGTTCGTGTCGTTGCGCCGCTGGAACACCGTATCGAGTCCGTTCAGCGCGAACACAAAATCTCCGTCCAGGACGCCACCGCACGAGTAGAGAACACGGACCAAGAGCGCAACCGATTCATTCGCAGTCACTTTCAGATCGACGCATCCGACGCGGCTAACTACGATCTGGTTGTGAATGCGGCCTGTTTTTCTACGGTCGAATGTGCCGACATTGTCATCGCCGCACTCGAACGCCTCCGCAGTCACCCGATCTCCACCGTCACCCCACGCGCCCTGCACGCAGCAGCACCGGTTTAATTCACGCCACGCGCGGTGGAGGCAGCTCAACGGAGTTATCATGAACGAACTTCAGGATCTGCTGGATCGAATCGACGCCGAGACTTCGGTCCAGCAAGAGAGGCATAGACGCCTTCAACAAGAGCGTGTCGATGCATTCGAGCAGCGCACAAGGCGTTATCAGGAGCTTTTCTTGCCGGCCTTCGACCGGCTGCAAAAAGTATGGGCTCCACGCTTGCAACTATTGGCAGAGAAATCCCGTTGCATCAGCGGCAATTTTGGCGAGTCGGTGGAAGTGATTTCGGAGATCAGGCCGAGCCAAGAGGAGCCACACTCTGGCGAGACGAGCTTCGCGTTCAGGTCGCCTCTGGCCAGGATCCGCGTGAGCTTCGGTTTCTATCACGACGTCAATGTCGAGAACATCGTCCTTGAAAACGAACTGGAGATCATCCCGGTTTTTGTGAAGTTCGACGCGAAGTCTCGTCTGGAACAGCCGGTTGCGACTTTCGACGAAGCCGCGGCGGCTGAATGGCTCGATGACCGGATCATCGCTTTTGTCCGAACCTACGTTGCGATGCACGAGAATTCCACCTACGTGGCCGACCAGATGGTCGAGGACCCCGTCGCCCAGGTTCGTTTTCCGAAGTATGAAGCCAAATCAACTGCTGAGAAAAACGGCACGACTTTCTATTTCATCAGCCCTGCAACAATGCGTGAGTTCGAGAAGGCAGAACCGCTCGCGATCAATCACGTTGCAAGACCATCTGAAGATTCCGCGACCGAACTCGTCTCTGCGGGCTCTCATGGTTCAGCCTGATGCCTCGTGCTGCAACAACTTGCGAATCTCGAAAGCAATCCGCGGATGGCGCCCGGTCACCGCTTGGCGTTTTGATTTCGCGGATCATCACTAGGATTCACGTACGCGATTGTCCACGGACCCATGCCGTGGAACTGCAACACCGTCTCTCCCTTCGTCCAGACGTAATGCTTCATGCCCGCGGGCCATTGCCCATACGTTCCGGCCGGCATCGCCTGTCCCTTCGATTCGTCGAACTTGTCACCCATCCCGATATTGAACGTCCCCGAAATAACCGTGATGCGCTCCGGCTTCGTGTGCGTGTGCGGCGGAATGCGGTAGCCATCGGGCGCCTTAATGCGGAATACAAACGGGCCGTCCTTGCTCGGATCGCCCTCAAGAATGGCGATCTTTGCACCCTTGGGTATCGATGGCGGACCGTCCATCCATTTCAGTTCGGCGCTGCGATAGATGGCAATGTCGCCGTCCTTGTGCTGCGCTTTGGCCTGCGAAACTAATGTTGAAACTAGAAGAATGGTAAGAACGCTGCGCATGGAAAATCCCTCTCAGAAAAGTGCAGTGGTGAGAGGTTAGGTACGCCGGTCAGCGCGGCCACGGCAGTTTTTTGAATACAGTCAAGCGCCTCGATAAGATAGGCTTCGGTCTGCAGTGGACCATGGCCGCATCCGTTCAGGGAGCTTTGCAAACCATGTTTTGGATGAAAATCAAAACCAGCGTCGCGGCGTTCGCGACCCTCGTCATCCTCGCGCTCGGCGCTGCCCTGGCAACCTCTGGCTTTGGCGACCCTGTCCCGTTGGTTCACGCCATTCCCGCGCGGGAGCCGCCGGCCGAGAAGAAGGCGCCACCGAAGGAGCCGCTCGTCCTCGACAACAAGAGCGACGGCAAAACGATCTCGGTCCCAGTCGGCACGATCGTCGAAGTCCATCTTGCCGGCATACGTAACAACACCGGCTGGGAACGCGGCTCACTCAAGGGGGACTCGCTCGTTCATCTGAATCAACAGGCAAAGCAGCCGACGCGCCCCGGTCTGCAGCCGTTGCCCTTTGGCAGCGAGTTCATGCCGGACGCGAAGGCGGCGGATCGCGCGATCGGCACTTACGTATTCGTCTTCGAGGCCGCAAAGGAAGGCCGCGCCGAGCTGATGATGCAGTACATCACTCCCGGCGGCCCCGGCGTCACCGCGCGGCTCCGGTCGGCCCTCATCGCCACGTTCAAGGTGACCATCGATGTGACCGCCGCCAAGGCGAAAGCCGCCGATGCGGCCCCGACCCGCGATCAACAAAAAGACCCACCCAAGCACTTCACCAACAGCATCGCCATCAAATTCGTGTGGATACCGCCGGGCAGCTTCATGATGGGCAGTCCCAGAGAAGAATTCGCGCTGGCCAGTCCCAAAGAAGAAAAAGAAAGGATGCCTGACGAAGTTCAGCACAAAGTCACGCTGACCAAGGGCTTCTACATGGGAGTGTATGCCGTGACCCAGGAAGAATGGCAGGCGGTCACGGGCAAGAATCCCAGCTTCTTCAACAAGGGCGAAAAGAAACTGCCGGTTGAACGTGTCCGCTGGGGCGATTGCCAGGATTTTCTGAAGAAGTTAGCAGACAAGGAAAAAAAGCCCTACCGACTTCCCACCGAGGCCGAATGGGAATATGCCTGCCGTGCGGGCACGACGACGGCATTTAACTTCGGCGCGAACATCTCCACCGATCAGGCGAACTACCTGGGCGATTCGGTTTATGGAGATGGAAAGAAGGGCGTCTATCGGAAAAAGACGATGCCCGTGGGTAGCTTCCCGGCGAATGCGTGGGGACTGCACGACATGCACGGCAATGTTCATCAGTGGTGTCAGGACTGGTACGGCGAGTATCCGCAGAACGACGTCGTTGATCCGCAAGGGCCGGCAACGGGAAAAGATCGTGTGATGCGTGGAGGATCGTGGGGCATCTATCCCCAATATCTACGCTCGGCATCCCGCTACAAGTTGGCCCCTACCTGGGGAGACGATGCCATCGGCTTGCGGGTGTGTTTCAATCCCGATTTGCCCGCGCCGCTGCCGGCTCAGGAGAGCCGCGTGACCGCAACGCTGACGGGTTACAAACATTACAACGTGGTAGGCCTTGCCTTTTCGCGCGACAGCAAGACCCTGGCGATTGGCACCACGGAAGGCGTCCAGCTCTGGGACCTCACGAAACGACAGGAGCAGACGATTCTGAAACCGCACGCCCCCCAGGCGAGCTGGAGTGCACTCGCCTTCTCCCCCGACGGCAAACTCCTGGCGGGCTGCGGTCCGGACGCCGTCGTGCTGTGGGACATGGAGAACCATCGTTACTCGACTCACTTTCCCAGCACCGGCAGAGCTCTTGCCTGGACGGCAGACAGCAAGTTCCTCGTTGAAGCCGGCGGCAACGCTCACGTCAAGATCTGGGACGTCGACAAACGTCGGCTCCACGGGCATTACGAGACCCACCCGCATCATTGGGTCGACTCCGTCGGCATCGCTGCCAACGGCAAGGACCTCGCCCTCGCCTCAAGTGGCGGCTGCATTTTCATGAAGGATGCCCTCACGGTCAAACCGATGATGCAAGACGCCAAGCCGCTGCCGATTCCCAAGCCGCACTGGCGCATCGAAGGCATCGGCATGGCGACGGCCATCAGCCCGGGTTGCCAGCGATTCGCCATCGGCGAGAAGGAGGGCACCGTCATCCTTGGCGGCATTGAAGCGACTCAGCCGCAGAAGTTCGTCAAGGCTCATAAGACCGAGGCCATGGCGCTGGCGTTCAGCCGGGACAGCCTCATCATCGCTTCGGGAAGCGCGGACAAAACCGTCAAGCTCTGGCACGCAATCACCGGCGATGCACTCGGCAGCCTGACGGGCCACACCGACCGCATCAGCGGCCTGGCGTTCAGCCCGGACGGCAAGACGCTCGCATCGGGCAGCCACGACCGGACCGTGAAGCTGTGGGATGTGTCCCGCGCCATGAAGAAGAAGGCGGGAGCTGAAAAATAACGGGATTCAAAGTCGTTGAACGCAGCCGCCGTCGAATTCATCTATGCGCTAAAGCGGAATGGCTATTACTACCTGTCTCCGAAATCGGACAGCGTTTTCGGAGGCATCGCTGCGCGCAGAGCGTTGACCACCGCAAGCACGTCGATGATCTCCTGCGCAACGGCGCCGGCGACGGGCGGCAGATAGCCCATGGCGGCCAGGATCATTCCCATCACACTCAATGCCATCCCGCCGACGGCGCTTTGTAAGGCGATCGTCCGCATGCGGCGACTGACGTGCAACAGTTCATCGACCTTTTGCAGTGAACTTTCCAGGATGACCGCGCCGGCCGCTTCTGCCGTGACATCGCTGTTCTGGCCGAAGGCGATCCCGACCGTGGCGGCGGTCATCGCTGGCGCATCGTTGATGCCGTCACCGAGGAACACCGTGTTTGCCTGGTTCGTTTCCGAACGGACCAGTTCCAGTTTCTGCTCGGGGCTCTGACTAGAATAGACTTTCTCGATGCCGACCTGTTCGGCCAGGTATCGCACTTCCGATTCGCGATCCCCGGAAACGAGCAGGATCCGATCGAAATGATGTTTCGGTCCCAAGTGGTGGATGAATGGCGCCCCCTCGATACGAGGTTGATCGCGGAAGTGCAGCGTTGCGGCAAATCGACCATCAATCAAGATCACGCATTCCAGTCCGAACGTAGCCGACGGCAGTTGACTCGCAACTTCCGGATACGCCGCGATGAGTTTCTTGCGGCTCGTAACCTGGATAGACTTCCCACCGACCGTGCCGCGCAGTCCTTCGCCGGGCGGTTCCCTCACGTCGGCGGCATCCATCAACAGCACGCCTGCCTCTTTCGCGTCGGACAGAATGGCGTTCGAGAGCGGGTGTTTCGAGTATCGCTCCAGGCTCGCGACCAGGGCGAGGATTTCTCGATCAGAGACGCCGGCGGCCGGGTGAAGATCTGTCAACTTCGGCTGGCCGTAGGTCAGTGTTCCCGTCTTGTCGAAGATGGCCGTGCGGCAGGTGTCGATCTTCTCAAGAACCGCGGGATCCTTGATGATGATTCCGCGCCGTGCTGCCAGCGATATTGAGCCGATTACGGCGACTGGAATGGCGATCAGCGCCCCCAATATGCCGGCGACATCCGTCCCGA
>DAIOGM010000420.1:0-6570 GCA_036745215.1 Gemmataceae bacterium | reverse complement strand
GATTCGTCATTCGTGCTTCTTTCGTCATTCGTGCTTCGGCATTCGTCATTTTGCGCTTTACGCCATGCCCCACTTTTTCATCTTCCGCTGCAAGACCTGTGGCTTCGTGTTCAACAGCTTCGTCGCTGCTTCGAAGTTGCCGTTGGCGTCGGCGAGCGCTTGTTTCACTTTGTCTTGCATCTTCCAGTCCGTGATCATGCGATAGAGCGTGCGTTCGCCGATGCCCAGAATCCTGGCCGCTTCTTCGCGGTTGCCGCCGGTTTGATCGAGGACGCGCTCGCTGTAATAGCGTTCGATCTCGCTCAGAGGTTTGCCCACGAGATTGTCCGGACCGACGGCCCGCGGCGAACCGCGTTTGAGCGGGCTGCCTTCCTCGAGGTCGTTGACGTCGAGGATGCCGTCCTGATCGAGCACGACCATGCTGTCCACGGCGTTGCGCAATTCGCGGACGTTGCCTTTCCAGTCGTAGGCGTCCATCCATTTGCGCAACGGCTCCGCGATGCTCGTCACCTTTTTGCCGTGCCGCTGATTCGATTCCTTGATGAAGTGAGCGATCAAGAGCGGAATGTCCGACTTGCGTTCACGCAACGGCGGCAGCTTGATCGTCACGACTTTCAAGCGATAGTACAAATCCTCGCGAAACGTGCCTGCCGCGACGGCCGCTTCCAGGTCGCGATGCGTCGCGGAGATGAGGCGAACATTGACCTTGATCGGCTCGTTCGAACCGATGCGCGTCACTTCCTGATTCTCAAGGACGCGCAATAGCTTGGCTTGCAAATTGAGCGGCATGTCGCCGATCTCGTCGAGGAAGAGCGTGCCGCCGTTGGCGTACTCGAAGCGGCCCTTGCGCAGCTTGTCGGCGCCCGTGAACGAGTGCGGCTCGTGGCCGAATAGCTCATCCTCGAGGAGATTTTCGTTGATCGCGGTGCAATTCATCGGCACAAAGTTCTTGGTCTTGCGCGGGCTGTTATTGTGAATCGCCTTTGCAATCAGCTCCTTGCCGGTGCCGGTCTCGCCGCTGATGAGCACGGTCGCGGCGGTCGGAGCGATGCTCTTGACGCGGTTGATGACGTCGAGAAAGCGCGGGCTGTTGCCGATGAGCCCTTCGAAGCCGAACTTTTCGTCGAGCTGCGCCTTGAGCTGGCGATTGTCTTGCGCGAGGCGGAAGCGTTCGGCGGCCTTGTCCACCATCGTGCGCAGCTCTTCGAGGCCGACCGGCTTTTGCACATAATTGGCGGCGCCGGCGCGCATCGCCTCGACCGCGGTTGTGACGTCGCCGTGGCCGGTGATGACGACGACCTCCACGTTGTCCAAGTCTTCCTTGGCCTTGCGCAACAGCGTCAAACCGTCCATGCCTTCCATCTTCAAATCGGTGAGGATGACGCTCGGCTCGTCGCGTTCGATGATTCGTAGCGCCTGGGCGCCGTTGTTGGCCGTGACGACGTCGTAGCCGGTGCGTTCCAGCGCCTCCGCCATCGTCTCGGCAAGAGCGACTTCATCATCGACGACGAGAACTTTGAGGCGGTCGGCTGCGGACATTCGCCTACTCCGTAGCGCAAGCGTCTCGCTTGCACAAATGAACATGTGCAAGCGAGACGCTTGCACTACAGGCACATTTTAGGCAATCGGCGTTGGCTTGGCGAAACCTTGACGATTACGCGGATTCCGCCGACATTTCCGATCAAGTGCCTCTCGCAGAATGCCGATGTGATGATGAGCGAACGTACCGATTGTTCCGTTGGCGCGGATCGTCCGGCTTCGCGAGGGACGACGACATGACCGATACGAAGGAATTGTTGCAGCGAATCTCCGCGTTGCGAATGCGGCTCAACCAGGGCGCGGAGGCAGCTGCGCCAATCGCGATGCGCTCGCTCGAAGAAAAAGTAAAGCGCGGCGCCGAACAGCATTCCCTCATCGAAGGCACGCTGCGCTCGGCCGAGCCCAGCGCCCCGGCCGCGCCGGCGCTTCTTCGCTTGACGGGGCGCGGCGCACGCGTGCTGCGCAAGGGTCGCGATTTGCTGCTGGCGCTGCGAAAGATCGCCGATAACGCGGAGTTTCAGGCAGCCGACGAGTCGGACACCGCCGCGCGGGTGCATCGCGAGGCTATGGCCATGCTCGACATATTGCTGCGAACCGCGCAGACATTTCCGCCGACCATCAGCGTGCAATTGCGGATGTGCGAAGGATTGGAAGTGATCCTTACCGAGGTTGAAAATCGAATCGAGCTGCTGTGCAACCTGCTGACGCATCGAAAACACACGTCGGCGCGAATCAACGAACTGGCGGCTTATTTGCAATCGTTGGCGTCGATGCAACCGGTCGGCCTGGCGCCGCTCCAGGCGCTGGCGGACGCCGTGCTGGCCGACGTGAACGCGAACCTGCCGCTGCGATTCCTTTATGCGTCCCCCGCCGATCCCGCGCGTTTCGCTGCCGCTCACAGCTTGACCGTGGCGCACGTTCTCGCTCGTGTCTTGATGAACGACGCGGAATGGCAGCCGCAATTGCAACTCGCGTTGATGGCGGCGCTCGTGCATGACGTCGGCATGGTGCGCGTGCCGGCCGAGATTCTTTTGACCGCAGGTCCGCTCGATGCCGATGAACGCCGGCTCATCGAAAAACACACGACAATTGCGGAGGGCGTGCTCGCCAAACTTTGGCCCGGCGGCGGCTGGCCGGTCGAGGCGGCGCGCGATCATCACGAACGCCATGACGGCGCCGGCTATCCGCTCGGCCAGCGCGGCATCCAGATTTCTCCCTATGTGCACCTTCTCGCGGCGTGCGACGTTTACGCCGCCCTGGGCGCTCCGCGCCCGCATCGGCCGGCTTTCGATACCCGCGCGGCGTTGACGGAGACGCTGCTGCTCGCCGAGCGCAATTATCTCGACCAGGCGTCGGCGGAACGTCTGCTGTTGTTGTCGTTCTACCCCGTCGGCTCGGTCGTCGAACTCAACGACGGCGCGATCGCGATGGTGATCGGGACCCATGCGGGTGATGCCGGCATGACGCAGCCGGGCCGGCCGATTGTGCAGATCGCTCTCGACGCGCACAGTCAAGCGCCGGCGTGGCCGACGATTGTCGATTTGCTCGCGGCCACCGACCGCAGCATCGTGCGCGGCCTGCGCCCCGATGAACGCGTGGCCTACCTGGGCAATCTTTGTCCGAACGCTTGCGTATAGTCGCGCGGTGGTCTTCGCTGTCCCCGTAGGACGGACATTCCTGTCCGTCCCGGCGAGGACGGACAGGAATGTCCGTCCTACGGATGGCTTATGTGCACCCTGTTTCTCGCGAGTAATTCAGCGTTACAATTGTCATGCCGAGCCAGACCGACAACTACTGGACCGCGACCGGGCACCCATGGGCCAGCGTGCTTTTCGTCTTGCCGCTTCTGGCGATTTACGAAATCGGACTCTACACCTCTTCCGGCGACGCACCGGAGCAATTGCGCAACGGCGCCGACGCCTGGCTTCGCGCCGGCCTCGACGCGATCGGCATCTCCGCGCTATACGGCGCGCCATGCATCCTCGCCTTTATCTTGCTGGCCTGGGGCCTGGTGCGCCGCGATGGCAGGCCGAAGGATCAGATCGGCGTCTGGGTGGGCATGGCAGGCGAGAGCGTCGCGTTTGCCCTGATTCTCCTGGCGCTCAGTCAAGGCTTTTGGCACCTCGTCCTGCGCGCCGACAACGTGCTTGGCCAACCGAATCATCGCATCGCGCTGTTGCAGGTCAGCGCCGCGCCGGAGCCGATGTGGGGCCAGGTCGTCAGCTTTTTCGGCGCCGGCATC
The DNA here is from genome assembly GCA_036745215.1 of Gemmataceae bacterium. Taxonomy (GTDB): domain Bacteria; phylum Planctomycetota; class Planctomycetia; order Gemmatales; family Gemmataceae; genus SIAQ01. Next base: position 2,789 of record DAIOGM010000420.1, on the reverse strand, counting down.
TACGAGGAGACGCTGTTCCGACTGCTCATCTTCGGCGGCCTGGTGCGGCTAATCGCGTGGGTGGAATGGCGCAGCACGTTCAACTTGATCCTGGCGGCGTTCGCGTCGGCAGTGCTCTTTGCGGGGGCGCATCATCTCGGACCGAACGGTGATCCGTTCAACCTCGGCATTCTGGCGTTTCGCACGTTCGCGGGTTTGTACTTTGCGTGGGTCTATTACGTGCGTGGATTCGGCATCGCGGTCGGCGCGCACGCGGGATATGACGTGCTAGTAGGTTTGATTTTGCAGCCGCAAGCGTGAGTAGAAACGTCACGCCGGGAACGATTCGCGATTGGCCATCACCGGATTCCATGGCCGAAGTACATACTTCAAGAATATGCCCGCCTGATTGAACGGATCGGCTTTCAGCAGCGCCTCGGCGTCTTCCTTCGTCGCGGCTTCGTAAATAATGAGCGCACCGGAGCCGTCGGTGAACGGCCCCGTCGCCGCGATTTGGCCCTTGTCCGTAAGGCCGCGCAGGTACGCCCGATGCGTGGGGCGGATTTCTTCCACTTTCGCTGGGTCTTGCAAATACTCGATGATGGCTGCAAATTTCATGAACGCACCTCACGCATTCGCGGCCGGAGCAGGCATCGGATCCGTCGCGCCAACGCGCTGAACCAACTTTGCGTGGACCAGCAAATAGATCGACGTGAAGAGAATATCACCGAGGACGGTCCAAACGATCGTTAGTTTGAAATCCGTCAATAACGCAAATGGATGGGCGGCGAAATTCGTGTCGCCTTGATAAAACGGCAGCGCCGCCGCGAAGCACATCAGCAGGCCGTTCAAGTCCTGCGAGTAAAGCGGCACGGTGAAGTAAAAGGGTTGAAATAGCCAGACGCAGAAGTTGGTCAGCACGAAGAATTGCAAGCCGCCCAGCGTGCCGGCTAACGCGACCGCGCCGATCGAATTCCTGGCTTGCAACCAGCGTCCGATCCACACATAAATCATGAAGCTGGCGTAGACAAAAAAGCGTGACGGATGACCGAGGGAGTAATTGAAATCAAATCCAGACAGCGCCCAGAGAATCTGATCGCTGAAGATCATGACGCCGAGCGGGACCAGATAGGCTTGCCAACCGCTGATTCGCGCGCCGCCGAATAGGCTTAACGCGCCGACGGAAGAAAAATTGGTCGGGTGCGGCACAATGCGCAGCACCGTTGCGAAAATGCCGGCCACTACGGCGAGGCCGACGGCCAGCCGGCGTGACTTGGTTTCCTGCTCGGCGGTGGGTTTGTCCGTGTTCATGCCATCATCCTAGGAGGCCCGGAAGGCGGAATCAATCCGTTCGGCGAGCCACGGGGTTTATCCCCGTGGAATGGGAGTCCTTACCACGGGGATTAACCCCGTGGCTCGCCGGAACGTCTACTCTTTGCCGCGCAGCTCCACAAACCGTTTGTACGCCCCCGCCACGTCGCCGCTGATCGCGTCGCCGGTGTGCAACAACATGGCGTAACGCATTTGATAATGCTCGCCCTTCTTCAGCTTCACCAGCTCGTTGTTGCCCTTCACCGCGGGGAACCTCGCATGCTTGTCTCGGCCAAACGGATTCGCCGCCATCAAGCCGTAGCCGCGAACGTGCCAGCACGACGCATGCGGGTTCTTCGGATCGGCCAAGATCGCGAGGCCGACTTCCTTGCCGTCGATTGGGCCGGAGTAATCGCACCACGCGGAGATTTGGCCCCAGCAATCCTTCTCGCCGATCTTGCCCTCGGCGTTTTGAATTTTGCCCTTGCCGGCAGGCTTGCCCTTGTTGGCGGGATTGGCGTGAATGACATCGTTGATGCGGATGCCGAAGGCGCCTTCCTTCGTGTCGCCGAAGGTGATCGGACAGACGCTGGCGACGAGATCGATTTCGACGACGAGCATGCGCGATTTGCCGAGATCGATCAGGCGGATCGTCCGCGTTTCATCCATGATCTTTTTTCCCTCCGCGGTTTGCCATACATGGCTGGCGACCAAGTATTCCGGACCCTTGTCGTCAACCTTGATGACCTGGGGTGTGTCGATCTTGCCGTGCCCTTTCGCTTCCGACCAGAAATCGACGCCTTCGACGTTCTTGATCGGACTCTTGAAATTGATGCCTTCCGGGATCACGTCGCCATGGCAAAACCACGCGGACTTCTGATGGGGATGATCATTCGCCTGCCCCTCCGGCGGCGGATAGTTGCGCGTCAACGGAATCCCGCCCGGGGCGTTGACGGGCCAAAAAATCGGACGTGGGTACTTTTGAATGTGATAGCGCGTCACCAGTTCGTCGCCGAGATAGAAATCGAAAGTCTCACCGGTGGATTTGATGTTCACCTTCTTGCCCTGCGCCCAAACGGCCGGGACACTTCCCAGCAACAGCGCGGCGACGAGGCATGCGAGAGAGGATTTTGCGATCATGCGAGGAACTCCTGTTAGTGTCAATCCTGGCTTCCGCTGTTGATTTCATTGCATCCGGCCCGATATTGCCAGCAAAAACTTGGAAAAATGCCCCTGCTTGCGGATTCGCGCTCGCATCGGCCCTGCCGCGAGCGCGAAGCCGCAAGCGGCGGCGCTTGCTTGCCTTGATTTGTTTTTTGGAGCGTCGTAGAATGCTGTTGCAGTCCATCATTGAAAAAACCTTGAACCGTCGGATCTTTCGTGAGATTCGGCCTTCCTATCAGGAAACGACTCAACCATGGCGGAGAGCGAAAGGCCAATGTACGAACGATTCACCGACCGGGCCCGCAAGGTGATGCAGCTCGCCAACCAAGAGGCGC
>DAIOGM010000419.1:827-6582 GCA_036745215.1 Gemmataceae bacterium | reverse complement strand
GGCGTTTCGAGACCTTGCCCGCCGACTTGCGCTTTTGTTCCAGAAAGACAGCCGCACTGTCGCCGTAACGGCGCAGGCGAAACTTGCGTTTCTTGTAGCCGGGCGTGCGATGAAAAACATCCAGAGTCGGCGTGTCAAAGTAAAGGCCGTGAACGAGATAGCCGTTGCCGCGCGCGGGATCCGCATGAGGGTCGAGCTGAAGATGCTCGGCCGCCCAGTGTGCGATTGCGCGAGCGTGTTCGAGGAAAAGCTGGAATTTCAGTTCGAAGGCAGGCGCCTCGCGGTCGTTCCACAGGGCCGGTGACAATGCGATCGGCTGCTGGCGGGAAAATTGGCCGTTGGCGATTTCGCAAATCTCACCTGACGCCGGCGGTTCTCCGTCCCGGTCCTCCAGGGGGCCGGCAGACTCCTCGTTCATTTCTCCTTCTCCTTGGGTGGGCCTTTCTTGGTTGGATCGCCGGGTCCGATGCCGGGAGGGGGGCCGAACGCGGGGGGCGGCAGGAAAACGTTGATGCCTTCAATCAGCTCTTTTTCGTCGAGCGAACGATTCTTGTCCTTGTCCCATTGGCTGAACAATTTGTCCGCTAGAGTCAGGAACTGCTCGCGCGATAGCTTCTTGTCCTCGCCCGCGCCGCCTTGCTTGAGAATCGACTCGGCAAAACCTTTGCCCGGTCCGAAGCCCTTGGGCGGCGGCGGCGGTTTGAATTCGCCAAATCCCTTCGGCGGCGGCATCAAGCGATTGATCGTGTCAATCAACTCGGTCTCCGCGATCGGCTTGCGCTCATCGCCGCCGGCTTCCTTGAAGAAATTGGCCGCGGCGGTTTTGAATTCATCCAGCGATAGTTTGCCGTCCTTGTTCGTGTCGGCATGTTCGAAGATCGGCTTCACCAACGCATTGCCGATGCCGAAACCGCCGCCTTTCGGTCCGCCGAAGCCGAACATCGCGATCACTTTGCCCTGCGATTTGCCGTCGAGCTGCGCGAGCACCGAGTCGGCTCGCTTGGCGGCGAACACGCGCAGATCGTCCTTTTTGTTGAAGCCGAGCGCGGCGCCAATCGGCAGCCCGAATCCGCCCTTCTGCTTCGGCTCCATGGCGACGGCGTCCTTGATCGTCGCCTCAAGCCTTGTAATTGAAGCATCAATCGACTTCGGACTGTAAGCGCCTTCCGACAGGGTTCGTAGATGCTTGCGATACGCCGTGTCGTACTCCTTGATCGCCAGCACGCGTTCCGCTAATCGGTTCTTGCCCATGTACGGCTGCGCAATGCTCCATTCCAGTTGATCGCCGGCAAAGCCGAAACCGCCGAACGACAGGTCGAGGTCCCAGGGAATGAAGTTGAACTTGTTGGTCTTCGGATGCAAATACATGAAATAGTTGTGGCCCAGCCCCAGGAAGCTGTCGAGATTCGCCGTCAAGCTCGTCACCGCGGCATAACGCAGGAAGCCATCCACGTCGAGGAATTTTTCAATGTCCTTCTTGAACTTGGCGTCGTCGGCCTGATTGACGAATTTCGTGAACTCGATCAACCGACGTTTCTGGGTCTCGGTCGGCTCACGCTTTGGATTGTACTTGTCGGCATACGCTTCCCATTTCTCGCCCAGGTATATCAATCCCGGAATGCGCTCGGGTTTGAGCAGCATGCCGTTGTCGTTCTTGAAATTTGCAGCGAGGAACGGCTTGTCCACTGGCTCCACCATGGTGTAGAGGCCAACGTAAGTGCGATCGTGTTTCTCGGGCACCGTCAGGTACACCTTGACGAACGCCGTTCGCGGCGCGGGCACCTTGGCGGCGCGGTAAAGCGAATACGCCAAGGCCTCCCGGATGCGTGTCTGATCCATTATTTCGTTGCGCAGATTGAATCCGCCGAGGCCGAAGACTTTGAGCTTGTCGTTGTAATGATTGACATCAACCTTGAACGGCCGTTTGATGCCGCCCGATGACTGTTGATAAGTCGAATTGCCCGTGTAGCGGATGCCGATTTCCTTGACGAGTTTCATTTCGAACTCGATGTCGGCCTTCACCCACGGGAACTCCATCCCGAAGCCCTTGCTCTTGTGGACGTCCAGCTTCGGCTCATCTTTGGGCTCCTCTTTCTTTTTCGGCTCGTCCTTCTTCCCCAAGAACGCGCCGAAGGGAAAGCCGCCGCCTTTCGGGGTCATCGCCTGATATTCTTTGGCGCCGATCATCAGATGAATCGTCCACAGCTTGTCCGGCCCGAAGACCGCGTTACGCTTCATGTCGGCGGGCGGCTGATCCTTTTGTTGCGCTTCGACCGAACCAACAACGACGAGCGACGTCAGGCCAACTAAATAAGTGATGCGATGGATGGACTTCATCAGGAGAATTCCTTTGGCAACAGGCAGGTTGAAATGTTCATGATGTTCATACTGTCCATTTCGTTAAGATTCGATGAAATCCAATCGCAGACTCGACTAAAAAAGTATAGCAGAATTTGAATTACTGTTGATAGGCACATTCTTTAGGTATTGCGCCGCCTCTTGCAATCCTGCCGATGGCGGTAGTACAATCAGGTTTTCTGAAGAACCCATTTCGATGTCGGAATGAAATCATGGATGCGTTTGCGATCTTTTTTGTGCTCGTGCCGGTGGCGATCGTGGTGGCGATTCTTTTTCGTTTCGCGGCCGGCGGGCTTGATCAGGATCGCGTCAAGCAATACGTCGAGGAACGCGGCGGCAAGTTCGTCTCCGCGGACTGGGCGCCGTTCGGCCCCGGCTGGTTCGGCGAGAAGAACGATCGCATCTATCAGGTGCGTTATCGCGATCACGACGGTAACGAACACGAAGCGTACGCGAAGACGAGCATGTGGACCGGCGTGTATTTGACGGAGGATCGCATTGTGCAATACGCGAAGCCGCCGATCGATCCGGAAGACGTGGAGTCGCTCGAGGCGGAGAATCGCCGCTTGCGCGAGGAATTGGCGAGGCTCAAGGGGAAAGATCGGGGATCGGATGCGATAAGGGAGTGAGCTTGGCGAGCCACGGGGTTTATCCCCGTGGTATGGACCCGTTCCACGGGGATAAACCCCGTGGCTCGCCAAGAGTTATTTGCACATCAAGGCAAACGCATCCGCCAACTTCTGCGCCGTCGCATCGACATCGGCACATTGCTTCGCCCAATCCGCATCCTTCATGCCATGCGGACACGGCGCGGAACTGACTTCGACATACGCTTTCGCTTTCGGCTCCGTACCGCTCGGCCGCAATGAGATGCGCGCGTGATCGCCGAGAGTGAAGATAAGGAAGTTGCGCGCCGCCTTGTCGGTCGCGCCTTTGAGCGGGCCCATCCAGCCGTTCTCGTCTTGCAAATCCTCGAACTTCGTCACCGCAAAATCGCCGATCTTCTTTGGCGGTGCTTGACGCAAGTTGTTTAACATGCGCGCCATCAACGTCTTGCCCTCGATGCCCGGCATGACGATGTTGCGCACGCTGTTGTGAAAGTAGCCGAACTGTTTTTCGAGAGCGCGAAGGTACGCAATCACATTCGTCCCCGCGCGTTTCTTTTCGAGCGCCATCTCGGACAACAGCAACGCCGCGCCGCCGGAATCCTTGTCGCGCATGTGCGGCGTCACGAGATAGCCGTGGCTTTCTTCGCAGCCGAAGACGTAATCCTCGGGCGTGCCTTCGACGTCTTCGTACTTGCCGTGCTGTTCGAGCTGCCAGAGCAATTCCGCGATGTACTTGAAGCCGACGAGCAAGTTATCGACGACCTGTGCCTTGAAGTGGCGGGCGATGCGCGTCACCATGTTCGTCGTCACGAGGCTCTTGGCGACAATCGGCCGGCCCGGCATCATGCCGTTCTCGGTAAGTTTCGAAAGTTTGAAGTGCGTCATCAGCGCTGCGATCTGGTTGCCCGTGAGGAAATGGAACTTGCCCTCGGCATCCGGCGCCAGCCCGCCGAGCCGATCGGCGTCCGGATCGGTCGCGAGCACGAGATCGGCCTTGATGCTCTTCGCGAACACCTCGGCGCGATCCATCGATTTCGGAAACTCCGGGTTCGGCAAATCCGTGACGTTCGGAAACTGCCCGTTCGGCTCCATTTGTTCCTTGACCGGCTGCACGCGAAATCCCTGGGCGGTGAGCACCTCCATCGTCGTCATGCCGCCGACGCCGTGCAGCGGCGTGAAGACGATCTGAATCTCATCGAAGCGCGGCGGCTTCACCAGGGACTGCTTGCGACACAATTCGATGTACGCCTTGTGCGGCGCTTCATCGAGAAGCTGAATCTTGCCGCTACGCACCGCGTCGGCCCACTCGAGCGCCTTGATGGTCGTGACTTGCTCGACGAGGTCGGCCATGATCTGATCGTCGGGCGCAATCGGCTGGCCGCCGCGTTCGTCGTAGAACTTGCCGCCGTTGTCGTCCGCCGGATTGTGCGACGCGGACACATTGAGGCCGCCCTGGGCTTTGAAATAACGGATCGTGAATGACAGCTCCGGCGTCGCCAGATAGCGCGGGCTCTTATCGGGAAGGATGTGCGCGCGGATGCCGTTCGCGGCATAGACGCACGCGGCATACTGAGCGAAACGCATCGACGAAAGATGCAGAATGGGATTCGGCAGATCGGGGTTGTAGTTCTTCTTTTGATCCTCGAATTGCCGCACATCATAGGCGAGCGCGACTGCCAGATTGGGCGTGTTCGGAAATCGTTCCTTCAGATACTCGCAATGCCCCTGAACGGATGCGCCAAGCGTCCACAGGTTCATGCGATTGGGCCCCACGCCGACGAGGCCGCGCCGGCCGCCGGTGCCGAAGGGCATGATTTGATAAAAGCAGTCGAGCAGGCTGGCCCATTTCTTCTGATCGATGAGCCATTCGATCTGCGGCTTGTACGCGGCGAAGTCGGGCTCGCTCAACCAGCGGGCGAGGTTCTTGGCGGCCTGGTCCTTGTAGGACTGATCAGCGTCGATGGTTTGAAAGCCCGCGACGGCGGCTTGGAGACGGTCCATGGGATATCCTCGCGACGGCAGTTGCATGGCAATGAATTGGTCTGTTTGGTATCTTAGAAACTGACAACCGGACACCAAAGCCCCGCCATGAGCGCAGCGATTGGCGGGGGTACGAACCCCGGGAATCGCTGCGCTCATCCCGGTGCTTGCACCGCAACATGAACCTCACCTACGATTACGACGTCATCGTCGTCGGCGCCGGCCACGCGGGCATCGAAGCCGCGCTCGCCCCGGCGCGCATGGGGCTGCGCACCGTTCTCCTGACGATGAACGCGGACACCGTCGGCGCCATGAGCTGCAATCCGGCGATCGGCGGCGTCGCCAAGGGGCAGATCGTGCGCGAGATCGACGCGCTCGGCGGCGAGATGGGCAAGGTCATCGATCAAACGGCCATCCAGTTTCGCATGCTCAATCGCACCAAGGGCCCGGCGATGCACTCGCCGCGGGCGCAGGCGGACAAGAAGGCGTATCAATTCACGATGAAGAACGTCGTGGAATCGCAAGCCAATCTGACTTTGCGCCAAGAGTTGGTCGAATCGATACTGCTCGACTTCGACGCTTGCGGCTTAGCGTCCACGTTGCGCCACGCGAACGCGAAACCGCAAGCGGCAAAAGTCATCGGCGTCAAGACCAGCGGCGGCGTCTTGTATCGCGCCCCGGCAATCATCCTGACCACCGGCACCTTCCTCAAAGCCCTCATGCACATGGGCGAAGCTAAAGTCGTGGGCGGCAGGGCAGGGGATGGCGTCTCGCAAGGCCTCAGCGAAAGCCTCACCGCCGGCGGCTTC
>DAIOGM010000419.1:0-817 GCA_036745215.1 Gemmataceae bacterium | reverse complement strand
TGAAGCGAAGACGCGCGGCGGCAGAGCAGGGGATCAATCCGCGGAAACACTCTCCGATAGTTTAACAACGTGCGGCATCCAACTCGCTCGCTTCAAAACGGGCACGCCCTGTCGGCTCAATGGCCGCACCATCGATTTCACGAAATGCGAAGACCAGCCCGGCGACGCCGACCCGCGGCCGTTCAGCTTCGCGACTGAACGCATCACGCAGCCACAGATGCATTGCCATATCACGTACACGAACGAAAAGGTGCACGATCTGATTCGCGCCAACCTCGACCGCGCGCCAATGTATTCCGGCCAGATCCAGGGCCGCGGGCCGCGCTATTGCCCGTCGATCGAGGACAAGGTTGTACGCTTCGCGGACAAGGATCGCCATCAGATCTTCCTGGAGCCGGAAGGCCGAAATACGCGGGAGTATTATTGCAATGGCATCTCGACGAGTTTGCCGAACGACGTGCAGGCGGCGATGCTCAAGGAGATTCCCGGATTGGAAAACGCGGAAGTGATGCGCTGGGGTTACGCAGTCGAATACGATTTCGCTCCGCCGACGCAACTGTTGCCGACGTTGGAAACAAAATCGGTCGATGGCCTTTACTTCGCGGGGCAAATCAATGGCACGACCGGCTACGAAGAAGCGGCCGCGCAAGGGCTGATGGCCGGCGTCAACGCGGCACTCAAGCTCAAGGGCGCGCCGCCGCTGATTCTGGATCGCAGCCAGGCGTACATCGGCGTGCTGATCGACGACCTGGTCACCCAGGGCGTGGACGAGCCGTACCGCATGTTCACGTCGCGGGCCGAATATCGTCTGCTGCTG
>DAIOGM010000418.1:0-6587 GCA_036745215.1 Gemmataceae bacterium | reverse complement strand
CATGGGCTACACCGGCTTCGCGACGATGGAGCCGCACTTGCTCGGCGGCGGTCCGACCGGCGGCGTCACCGGGGCGGAATTGTTCCCGCAAGCGGTGGCGGCGTTCAAGAAAATCCTCGATGGCGCCGGCGCGAAGCATCAATAATCCCAAGCCCCACCATGAGCGCAGCGATTGGTGGGGATCGAAGTTGGGGCTTTGCCGTTTCATATGCAACAAGTTCACCTCCGCATCAACGACGCCGCCACCGGCCAGCCCACACCGGTGCGCTTGCGCATCACGGATTCGAACGGAAATTACTACGCTCCCCACGGCCGACTGGCGGAATTCGCGACCGGCGTCAACCAAGATGTCGGCGGCAACGTGCAAATCGGCGCGAAAAAATGGGCCTACATCGACGGCGCCTGCGAGATCCTTCTGCCGCCCGGCCAGTTGCACGTCGAAATCAGCAAAGGCCCCGAGTTCGACCCGATCGACGAAGAGATCACATTGCTCGCAGGCAAGATGTCCTTGCGATTCACGATCGAACGCTGGTACGATCTGCGCAAGGAAGGCTGGCACTCCGGCGACGCGCGCGTCCATTACCTTTCGCCGGACGCGGCGCTCCTGGAGGGGCAGGCGGAGGATGTGGCGGTGGTGAATCTGCTGGTCAAGGAAACGGCCATCGCCGATCAATTTGGGAAAAGCCAAAAGTCGATCCCGAACATCCTCTCGTTCAGCGGCCAATCGTTCGCCCGGCAAACACATGGCTATGGCGTCGCCGTCAACACCCACAATACGCATCCGCTGCTCGGCAGCCTCGGTTTGCTTCATTGCCATCGCGTCGTTTATCCACTGACGTTCGACGATCCTTCGTGGACACTTGACGATTGGTGCGGCCAGTGCCATCGCAAGAAGGGATTGGTCCTCTGGACCGATCCGCAACATGAAACGGCTGATTATCTCTACGGCGAACCGCTGGCAGATTTGATTCTGGGAAACATTGACGCATTCGAGTTGACGTTTTTCGAAAACTCGCCGTTCGATGCACTGGCGGAATATTACTCCCTTTTGAAGGCGGGCATCACGGCGCCGCTTGTCGGCGCCAGCGCCAAGGACAATAACGGCATCGCCGTTGGTTCCATGCGCACGTACGCTTACGTTGCGCCGGATCAGGAATTCACCTATTCCGCCTGGATCGATGCCGTCCGGGCCGGAAGGACATTCGTCACGAATGGACCGCTCCTGAAACTCACGATCAATGGCGACGTGCCGATGAAATTACACAGTCTGCCTAACGCTGAACCGTTGCAGGTGCGGATTGAAGCGAAGAGCATTGTGCCATTTGATCGCCTCGAATTGCTCTGGAACGGCACGGCGATCGCGACTGCAAATCCGAGTCGGTCCGTGCCGATGGAAGCGACCCTCGAACACGAGCTTTCCGGCGCGGACAGCGGCTGGCTTGCCGCACGCTGCGTGGGCGACGCGCTCGTGCCAAGCCGGCCGGCGCCGCAACGCGTGTTTGCGCACACGTCAGCCGTTTCGGTTCTCGTCGCCGCTCGGCCGCCTTCGCTCGATCGAGGCGTCATCAAGGCTTTCCTTGCCGAACTGGAAAAAATGTATCGATGGGCCGAAAGCCTTAATGCGAAACGCCTGGCACATATCGTCCAAGAAGCGCGAACCACTCTCGCGAAAAGAATCTCCTGATGCATGGTGGCAAGATCGAAATCTTGTCGCTATAGGAATTTGACAGCCCCCGATTCTTCTCGTACTATTCCCTTATGGCCAATTCAGTCCAAGCTCTGATTCCGATCGTCATCGTCGTCGCGCAGGGAGTGCGCAGCGTTGCGGTTATCGAGGGTTTCCGGGGCTGAGTCGGCGCGTTCTTCTACATGAACATGCAGGCCCTGGAGGCGATTCTCCAGGGCTTTTTGTTTTGGACACAAACATGAAACGTATCGAAATCTACGACACCACGTTGCGCGACGGCAGCCAGGGCGAAGGCATCAACTTCTCGCTGCAGGACAAGCTGCTCGTGACCAGGAGGCTCGACGACCTCGGCGTCGATTACATCGAAGGCGGCTATCCGCTCTCGAATCCGAAAGACTCCGAGTATTTCCAGGAAGTCCGCAATCTGCGGCTCAGGCACGCCAAGGTCGCCGCCTTCGGCATGACGCGGCGCAAGAACTGCGACCCCGCCGCGGACGTCTGTTTGAAAGCGCTCGTCGATTCCAAGGCGAGCGTCATCACCATCGTCGGCAAAACGTGGGACATGCACGTGACCAATGTGCTCGGCACGACGCACGAAGAAAACCTGCGCATGATTGCCGATTCGGTGGGCCATTGCCGATCGCAAGCGCACGTCGAGGAAGTGATTTACGACGCCGAGCACTTTTTCGACGGCTTCAAGGCGAATCCGGAATACGCCATCCAGACCTTGCGCGCCGCTCACGAGGCCGGCGCACGAATTCTCGTTCTGTGCGACACCAATGGCGGGACGTTGCCCGAAGATGTCGCCGAACGCGTGGCCAAGGTGAAGCAAGCGATTCCCGGCGCCACGCTCGGCATTCATTGCCACAACGATTGCGACGTCGCCACCGCGAACTCGCTCACCGCGATCTATCAAGGCGCGACGCACGTGCAAGGCACCATCAACGGCATCGGCGAACGCTGCGGCAACGCCGATCTCGTGTGCATCGTCGCCAACCTTTCGCTCAAGCGCGGCTACGACGTTTTGCAAGCCGGCAGCTTGCGCCATTTGACCGAGCTGTCTCGCTATGTGTACGAGATCGCCAACATGAACTTCCGCAGCGGCCAGCCGTTCGTCGGCACCAGCGCCTTCGCCCACAAAGGCGGCATGCACGCCCACGGCGTCGCCCGCGTCTCGGCGAGTTACGAGCACATTGATCCCGAACTTGTGGGCAACGAACGCCGCATCTTGATCAGCGAATTGTCGGGGCAATCGAACATTCTCGCGAAGACCGCGAAGTATGCGATCGAGAACAACAAGGAATTCGGCATCAAGCTGCGCGACATGGTGCAGGATCTGGAGAACCAGGGCTACGAGTTCGAGGCCGCGGAAGCCTCGTTCGATCTGCTGGTCAAGAAGGCGCTGGACGTTTATCGGCCAAAATTTGAGCGGCTCGCCTATCGGGTTGGCGTTGAGACTTTGGAAAACCAGGCCGTCACGACCGAAGCGACGGTGAAAGTCCGCCTCGGCGATGCCGTTCATCACTCGGTCGCGGAAGGCGACGGCCCCGTCAACGCGCTGGACGGCGCCTTGCGCAAAGCATTGCAGGCAACGTACCCGCGCCTGGCCGAGTTGCAGCTTGTCGATTACAAGGTGCGCGTCGTCAATTCGCGCGCCGGCACCGCGGCGAGAGTGCGCGTCGTCATCGAATCGCGCGACCATCACGACGTGTGGGGCACCGTCGGCGTCAGCGAAAACATCATCGAAGCAAGCTGGCTGGCGTTGGTCGATAGTTTTGAGTACAAACTGTTCAAGGATGAGGAAAGTAATTGACGGTTTGCGTTAAGTGTTCGCGCGGCGCCATGCGAACACTCAACGCAAACTGGGAGACCAACATGGAACTCGCGAAGGCCTATAATCCGCAGGAAGCGCAGGAGAAATGGCTCAAATTCTGGGACGAGCAGGGCTACTTCCATTCGAAGCCCGATTCGCGTGAGCCGTTCACCATCGTCATCCCGCCGCCAAACGTGACCGGCGCCCTGCACATGGGGCACGCGCTCAACAATACGCTCCAGGATGTGCTCATCCGCTGGCGTCGCATGCAAGGCTACAACGCATTGTGGATGCCCGGCACCGATCACGCCGGCATCGCGACGCAAGCCGTGGTGGAACGGCTCATCTACAACCAGGAAAAAAAGACGCGCCGCGACATCGGCCGCGAAGCGCTGGTGAAACGCATCTGGGAATGGAAGGAAAAATACGAAGCCCGCATCCTCGGCCAGCTTCGCCAGCTCGGCTGTTCGTGCGATTGGGCACGCACGCGCTTTACGCTCGATCCCATCTGTGTGCGCGCCGTGCGCGAGACGTTTTTCAAGATGTTCAAGGACGGCCTGATCTTTCGCGGCAAACGGCTGGTGAACTGGGACACGCATCTGCAAACGTCGGTGGCGGATGATGAAACGTATGCCGAGGACACCCGGAGCAACTTCTGGACGTTCAAGTACCCGGTGAAAGATTCCAGCGAGATGATTCGCTTTTCGACCACGCGTCCGGAAACCATGCTCGGCGACACCGCCATTTGCGTGCATCCGTCCGATGAACGTTACAAGCACCTCATCGGCAAGAGCGTGACGATTCCGCTCGTGAAACGCGACATCCCGATCATCGCCGACGGCCTGCTCGCCGACCCGACGCTCGGCACCGGCTGCGTGAAAGTGACGCCGGCGCACGATCCGAACGATTACGCCTGCTGGCAACGCAATCCGCACATCGGCATGATCAACATCCTCAATCCGGATGGCACGATCAACGAAAACGGCGGCAAGTACCAGGGCATGGACCGCTACAAGGCCCGCGAAGCCGTTGTGGCCGACATGGAAGCGATCGGCTTTTTCGAAGGCAAAGAGGAACGCGTGATTCCGTTGAAGTACAGCGATCGTTCGAAGTCGCCGATCGAGCCGTATTTGTCGGATCAGTGGTTCGTGAAGATGGGCGACTTGCCGTCTGGTTCCCCTCTCCCTCTGGGAGAGGGGTTAGGGGTGAGGGCGGAAGCGCCGAGATCTCCGTCTGTTCAGCCCTCACCCCCGGCCCCTCTCCCAGAGGGAGAGGGGAGAAATGCGGGTCTCGCGCGCATGGCAATCGAAGCCGTGGAGAACGGCCACGTGACGTTCTTCCCGGAGCGTTACAAGAACTCGTACCTCGATTGGCTCGCCGAGAAACGCGACTGGTGCATCAGCCGCCAACTCTGGTGGGGGCATCGCATTCCGGTGTGGAGCCGCATTTCGCCAGTCAAGGACCCACGGATTCTCGCAACGTGGACGGCGGTGCAAAACAGTCTCTTGCCGGGCGAACTAAGCGAGTTGAGGGCCGCCATCGAAGATAGCTTTAAACACGAAGGCGAAAAGCTAATCAATACGTTGCCCGCAGGTGCCGAATATCAGACGCGTGTCGATTTAGAAAAGATGCAGCGGATCGAGTTGGCGTGCGTCGGACCTGATAACGCTGAGGCCGAACGCGCTTTCGAGGAGCGCGGATTTGTACAAGACCCCGACGTCCTCGACACCTGGTTCAGCTCCATGCTCTGGCCGCACTCGACGCTCGGGTGGCCGGAGAAGACGCCGGAGCTCGAATACTACTATCCGACCAGCGTGCTCGTGACGAGCCGCGATATCATCACGCTCTGGGTGGCCCGCATGGTGATCGCGGGGTTGTACAACCTCCAGAAGGCGCCGTTTCATCAGGTGTACATCACCGTCAAGCTCATGGACGGCTTCGGCGAGACGATGTCGAAGTCGAAAGGGAACGGCGTCGATCCGCTCGACATCATCGAACGCTACGGCGCCGACGCGCTGCGGTTCCTCATCATGCAGATCTCGACGGAGACGCAGGATGCGCGCATGCCGGTGTCAAACGTGTGTCCGCATTGCGATGAGCTGGTGCCGATCAAGCAAGAGCACATGTACATGCGCACGAAGAAGCTCGCGTGCCCGAAGTGCAAGCAGCCGTTTCGGCCGGGCGGGCCGTGGCCGACGGATGATCCGGAACTCAAAACGGCCAAGCAGGCGTCGGAGCGATTCGAGATTGGCCGAAACTTCGCGAACAAGATCTGGAACGCGGCTCGTTTCATCTTGATGAACCTCGAAGGCTACACGCCGCACGCGATCAAGCGCGAGGAATTGCCCCTGGAGGATCGTTGGATCTTGAGCCGGCTGACGTCGGCGACGAAGACAGTGACGGCGCAGCTCGAGAGCTACCGTTTCAGCGACGTGGCGCGGACGCTGTACGATTTCGTCTGGACGGAGTTTTGCGACTGGTACATCGAGATGGCGAAGGGGCGATTGAAGGACCTCCCAAGCCTCGCGATGACCGCACCGATGCCCGGCGGGCCGTTCGACGAGATCCCGATTGCCGTCATCGAGCTGGTGCCCGAGGGGATGGCGCGCGAGAACGTCATCATCCCGCTGTCGCTCGACGGAAGGATGCTGAAGATCGCCATGAGCGATCTGTCCGATTGGGACACGCTGACCAAACTGCAATACATGTTGAAGAAGGACATCCAGCCGGTGCTGGCGCCAAAGGAGCAGATCATCGCCGCCATCAATCTGCACTATGGACCGGCCGACACGGAATGGACCGGCGAGGGGAGAATGAAGGTTCAGCGCGTGCTGGTCGGCGTGCTCGACGCGATCGTGCGGCTCGTGCATCCGGTCATGCCGTTTGTGGCCGAGTCGATCTGGAGCGAACTCAACAACGTGGCGTTCGAACGCGGCTTGCCGAATCCCGATCCAGCGGCCGAGAGCGTCGTGATCGCGCCGTGGCCCGCTTTTCCCGCGAATTGGGCCGACGCGGCGATTGAGATGCGGTTCGCGCACATGCAGGAACTGGTGCGCTCGGTGCGCGAGGTGCGCAATCGCTACAACA
>DAIOGM010000417.1:0-6590 GCA_036745215.1 Gemmataceae bacterium | reverse complement strand
CGTGGGCAATGAGCCGCGACAGCGTAGTCACGGCGAACTTGCCGTGGAATGTGCCGTTGACCATGACGGAAACCACGGCGCCGCGATTGACGGACCGGAATAGAACCGTGTCATTGCCTGCGGCGCCATGGACCACGATCGCTTGACGCCCGGGGCTCAAGGGGTCGTCTTCGAGCCGAACGTTGCGCCGTTCGTCGGCGCCAATGTCCCAGGCGGCGCCGGCAGGTCGGCCGTCGAGATCGATGTCATTGGCAAAACTCGCGATCGCCACGCCGGCATCGACGCACGCGCTGGTCGGCGCCAGGTGCTGGCTGCTGTCGAGCCCGGGGTCGCCTTCCGAGCTGCCCGCCTCAAGACCGATGTGCGTTCGCCAGCCGGCAAAGCCGCCGGTGTAAAGGCTGCCGGCGCGCGAGTCCACGAACAATGCGCTGCCACTGGCGGCGTAGTAGCGGTTGTTGGAGAGCGATAACGTTCCGACCAGGCCGTTCGCGCGAATCTGGAATACCGGTCGCGCGCTGCCTGCGGGCGTGGCGACAATGTTGTTGAGCAGCGTCGCGTTTTCATTGGGCGTGATGTGGTTCACGCCGTTGACCCAGATGTCGCCGGCGTTCAGCAGCATTCCGGCCTGGCCGGTTCGTGCCACGTCCACCAGCGTATTGTTGTAAACCTGGCCATTGAGCGCGCCCGTCAGCGCGATGCCGGCAAAGGTGGAATGGACCACGATGTTGTTCCGCACGATGCCGTCGATGTTTTCGTAGTACGTAGTTGTGCCGCGGTCGAACCATTGCGGATCGCTAAAGCCGCCGAGGGTGATGCCGAGTTCGCCCATGTTCTCGAATCGATTTCGCTCGAACACGCAACCGCGAGCGCCTCCCTTGGCATACGCGCCCGTGGTGGCGATGTCGTGCAAGTACGAATCCTGGAGGATCATGCGGTCGGCGTTGACGTTGTCGATGCCTTCGGCGTTGCTGGGATCGCGCCGCCCCGAGTTGTAGATCTCGCAGCGCCGGAAGACGGCGTCGTCCGAGCCCGGAGTCAGCTTGATCACGTCGCGGCCGCTGTCGTGGAGTTTGCAGTCCTCGACCAGGAGGTTTCTGGCTCCGTACTCGACGGGCCGGCCAAGATCGTAGTTCGATTCCGTCTTGAGAGCGTAGTAGTAGCCGCCGGACAGTTCGAGGCGCTCTAGCGTGCCGTGGTGGGCATCGATGTTGAAACGCAGGACCCACTGGGCGGCCGGATCGTCAATCGGCGCGGAAATCGTCGCCCACTCGCCAACATACGAGCGAATCGTGATGTTGGGTACGTTGATGGTGATATTGCCCGCGTAGGTTCCTTGGCGCAGAACGAGCGTGTCGCCGGCGACGAGCCGCGTGTTGGCGAACTGGAGCGTCTGCCACGGCGACAATTCGGAGCCGCTCGCCGAATCGCTGCCGGTCGGCGCCAGGAAAAAAGTGCTCAACACGTCGCGCGTTTCAAGTTCCTCCAGGCGTGGCCGAAATGGGGACCGGCATGAGCCGGCCGCCGCGCGATTGGAGCGAGCGAATTGCGTCAACAGATGCGCCCAGGCCGACGAAAGTGCCCAAAGCATGAGGAGACCCTCCGGAAAACGGTGTACAACGGCGATCAGGATTCATGCGCCCGGTATCTCAGGACACCGGTTCGTGCTTGGCGAAGGCGAAGATGTGAGCGCCGCGTGGGAATCGGCGCCATGCTGTTGTTCATTAAAATCGAGCAGCGCGAAGGGCAGCAAGGGAGGAGTCCACCTTATTCGCTTCGCAAATGCGGAAAAGGTTCGAATGAATGAGTCATGCGGAAAGCGCGGGCTCAAATACCCTATTCGGCGTTGCCGACGCAATGAAGATGGCCGGACGTCCGCACGAATAGCATGTTCGCCGCGATGGCGGGCGTGGCCGAGGCGTTTTCGCGAAAGGAATGAGTCACCAGCAGATTTGCGGTCGCGTCGGCGGCATAGACATGCAGCGTCCCTTCCTGATCCAGGGCGTAGACCTTGCCGTCGCCGGCCACGAGCGAGGCGAGGCAGCGGTTGTCCAGCCGCTCGGTCCAGTGGATGTTCCCGGTCTGGGCATCGCGGCACGTCAAGATGCCGAGGTGCGAAACCGAGAACAACAGCCCGTCCCAGCAAACCGGCGAGACGATATTGCCGCCCGTCTTGCCGTTGAACCAAATGGTCTCCGCCGGTGCTTTCCCTGTTGGCGCCCGCACCGCCAGGATTGGGCCGGGCAAATGGTTTCCGCCCATGACGAACAGGCAATCGCCGTGGACGGCCGGGCTGGACACGACCTGTTGCATGGGGTAGGGATGCGTCCAGCGCAACGCGCCGCCCTGGGCATCGAAGCCCGCGAGCGTTTTCCAGGTGGCGATGACGACTTCGAGTCGATCGTCGCGCGTCCAGACCAGAGGCGTCATGTACGAGTCGTGCGAAAACTCCGGCGTGATGCTCCAGAGTGCTTCACCTGTTTTCTTGTCATACGCGGTCAGGGCCGACGGTCTTCGGTTGGCCTGGCTCTGGATGTCGTCATCGAGATGGTCGCCATGTCCCATGAATTCGCTGTCGCGATAGATGATGATCCGATCGCCCGCGAGCGCCACCGAGGAGCCGGCGCCGTAGCGGATGAAGCCGGCAAAATCGGGATCGCGCTTGAGCCAGAGCACGCGGCCGTCGGTGTCGAGCGCCGCCAGGCCGCTGCCGAAGTAGGCGTAAACGCGTTCACCATCGCACGCGGGCGTCGGCGTGGCCAGGCTGTTGAGCGAATGCCGTTTCTCCGCCGCCGCGACGAAAACCGGCGTGCTCCATAGCACCTCGCCGGACTGTGCATCCAGGCAAACGACGGCCCGCACGACGCCGGTTTGTGGCTGTAAGTAGTTGGCGCGGACGAAGGTGATGGCCGACAGGAAGACAAGGAGACAAGGAGACAAGGAGACAAGGAGACAGGGAAAATTCGGCCGCGCCAGGACAATTGCCGAGGCGTGAAAGGCGATCAGCACCAGGCCGGGGACGAGGAATACGATGCGGTTTTGCAGGCTGAGCGCGATGCCGAATTCGTCGTCGGGAACGTTGTAGAAAAGCCAGCCGGCCAGGGAGAAGACAAGGAGACAAGGAGACAAGGAGACAAGGAGAGCACAGGCAGCGGTGAATTTGCTCCTTGTCTCCTTGTCTCCTTGTCTCCTTGTCTTGATTCCGACGCTCCCGGCGAGCGCGAGAAGCGCGATGCCGCCGGTGACGATCCAGGCCAACCACGGCTGATGAGACTGGAAGAACCAATCGGGCTGCCAGCCGATCAAGCCCAGCGCGATGCTGCAGATCAATGTAACGACAAGCGTGACGAAGCTGAGCCAACCCGTCAACAACGGTCGTTCCAAGCTCCCTGACTCCTTGTCTCCTTGTCTCCCTGTCTCCTTGTCTCCTTGTCTCCCTGTCTCCTTGTCTCCTTGTCTTGAACTCGCGAGCTTCGTGAAAATCAGCACCAACGATCCACACACCAGCACGATCACGGGCCTCAGATGCAGCGACTCAACCCACGGCAGCTCCGCGGGCGCAACCGTCGTGCCGGTCCAGGGATTGGCGAATTGCCAGAACCACAACGGTTTAGACAGCACGATCACGGTCAGCACAAGGACAACCACTGTCCAGACGCCGAGGACGAATGTCCCGGCAGATCGCGGCGTGCGGAACCGTCTCAATGTGCTTGGGCCCCGCGCGAGCGCCAGCCCAGTCGCACAACACGCGAGAAGGATGGCGGCCCAAAACGCGGGCACATCCCAGGCGTGCCGTTCGCTTCCCACATTTGCGGTCGTCACGTAAACACGTCCCTGGCTGACGATCGGCGAGGAACAGCCTTCGCCCGGGATCGGCGTCTTCCAGTGCACCTTCAACGCCGTCGATCCCGCCGCGGGAGGCAAGTTCTTCGCGGAGGTGATTCCTTGCCCCAGCGCGCCGCGCCATTGCGGCCAGTCCTGGGTGCGCGCATGCTGGTCAACTCCTAGGAACGTTGCGAGGACAAGAGCCAAGGAGCCGTGCCAGCGCAATTTTCCGGCCGCTCGGAATTTCATCAGAATATTGCCACCTGTTCGGCGCGTCGCGATGGATGGCTTCGCTTGTCGAGTTGGAGTACCGTGCACCACAGTGCGGTCGAATAGATGGGACCAACACTCAATCCGTTGGCGGTCGGCCAACTGCCGTCTTTGTTCTGGCTGTTTTGCAGGTGGTCGAACATTTGTGCGCGATACTCGGGCCAGGGGTTGCCGCCCATATTGAAGACAACCTGGCCGTAGTAATAATGGGCAAGATCATCGCGACCAAATTTGGCGTTGCGGCCCATGGGAATCTCGGTCTGGCAAACCTTGAGCAACTTCGCACTCCATTCATCTTTCGCGTCGCGCCGATTCGTGTTGAACCAGCAGGCCAGCGTGCCGGCCACATCGGCTTGCCTGCTGCGGGGCAACTCCTTTTTGTCCGCCTCCTTTTTACCTAGTGCCTTTTGCAAGTATGCCTGAGCATCGATGATGAGTTCACCGGGAACGGGGATGCCGGCATTTTCGGCCGCCTGCAGCGCCTGGATCTGAATGACGGTCGCCGCAATCGAGTCGAAATCATGTCCCTCCACCTTGGACGTGTCATACCAGCCTCCCTGGGCCGACCGGGCTTTGGCGATATACCTGACCGCCCCCGTGAGTACATAATTGAGCTTTTGCCGGCGTTCGTCGTTTCTTTCATACGCACAGGCGCCGGCCAGGAAAAGCGTGGCCAGGCCGTGGCCCTGCATGTAGCGGGCCGTCTCGGATGGGTGTTCGGAGAAAATGAGTCCGTCGCGTCCCGCCTTGCTCTTGTCCATCAGCCAATCGACGGCCTTGCGAACATTGGCCGAGTACTTCTCTTCGCTGACCGGCTGCTTCCTTAACCCCCGGCCGCTGGTGGGAATGTCCTTCTCCATGAAAAACGCGAGCCCGACGAGTCCCGTCATGGCCACGGGATGTTTGCCGCCGTCACCTTCCCAGTGGCCGTCCTTGGATTGACACTTCGCCAGATACGCCAGGCCCTTGTCGAGGGTTTCGCGATACTTCTCTGGAATCTCGTCGGCCTGAACGGGACTGGCCTGACGCGTCAGCCAGGCCGCCAAAGCCAAAACACCGCCCGCCAGAAGCACGAACAGGATCTTGGTTTTCATGATCGTGACCTCGTTTCCGGCTCGCCAACGGACCGCATTGCGAATCCCCGCGCCGCCCGCGGTCCAAAGCGGCGCGTAATGTCCGTGATCTCGAGCAGTTGCGGCGTCGAAGGATGGCTTCGCTTGTCGAGCTGGAGGACGGTACACCACAACGCGGTGGCATAGACGGGGCCGACGCTGATTCTGTCGCCGGCCGGCCAGCTGCCGTCCTTGTTCTGGCTGCTTTGCAGATGATCGAACATGGCCGTGCGGTAACTGGTCCAGGTCTCGCCACCGAGGTTGATCACGGCCTGAGCGTAGTAGTAATGCGTGAGTTCATCGCGGCCGAATTTGACGTCGCGGCCGACCGGCAACTCGGGCACGGCTTGCTTCAACGCTTTCGTTGACACTTCAATCCTTTCGCCGCGCCCGCTCGATTCGCTGCGACAAGCGAGCGCCGCCGCGATCTCGGCCAACGGCGTGTGGCTCTGCCCCGGCTTCGTCTGCTCCTTGTTTTTCTCCAGCGCCACTTTCAAGAATTGCCTGGCGTAATGTTGAGCGTCGCTGAGGGCCGCACCGGCGACGGGAACACCGACGTTTTCGGCCGCCTGCAGCGCCTGGATTTGGATGACCGTCGCCGAGATCGTGTCGAAATCGTGCCCCTCCACCTTGGACGTGTGATACCAGCCACCCTGGCTCGACTGGGCTTTGACGATATACTTGACCGCCCGATTGAGAACCTCCGTGAGCTTTTTCCGGCGCGCCTCATCAGTCTCGCACTGGTAAGCGCCCACAAGGAAAAGCGTCGCCAAGCCGTGGCCTTCCATGTATCGGGCTGTTTCCGAGGGATGCTCGCAGAAGATCAGCCCATCGCGCCCCTGGCTTTTGTCCATCAGCCAATCGGTTGCTTTGCGAATGTTGTCGAGGTATTTCGTTTTGCCGCCCACGACACCAAGACCGCGGGCACGTGGATTGTCCTTTTCCATGATCAACGCAAGCCCGACGAGCCCCGTCATGGCGACGGGATGCTTCCCGCCGTCGCCTTCCCAATGGCCGTCTTTGGACTGGTTCTTGATCAGGTACTCCAGTCCCTTATGCACGGTCTCGCGATACTTCTCCGGAATCTCGTCGGCCTGAACGGGATTGGGTTGACGCATCAGCCAGGCCGCCAACGCCAACGTACCGCCCGCCAGAAGCAGGAATAGGATCTTGAGTTTCATGATTGCGACCTCGCTTCCGGCTTGCCAATGGACTTCGTTGCGAACCTCAACGCCTGCCGAGGTTCGAATCGGCTCGTAGTGACTTTAACTACGTCGAATGATCGCGAAGGATGACTCCGGTTGTCGAGTTGGAGGACGGTACACCACAAAGCGGTGGCATAGACGGGGCCGACGCTGATTCTGTCGCCGGCCGGCCAGCTGCCGT
>DAIOGM010000416.1:4939-6636 GCA_036745215.1 Gemmataceae bacterium | reverse complement strand
TCGAAGTGGACATCGAACACGAAGCGGGCTGGATCAGCCAGTTCCCGCTCGAATTGATCGGCTGCACGCTCCCGTGGTCGCCGCTCTTGCTCGTATACGTGCGACGCGATTTGCGCGAATCGATCGGCACGGCTAAGCCGCAACTGCTGCTCATGGCCGTCGTGTGGACCGTGGGCGTGCCAACCTGCTGGCTGCCGCCGAACGCCATGACGCGTTATTTGTTGCCGCTCTATCCGTTTCTGGCGATGCTGCTCGGCTTCGTCATACAACGCTGCAGCGAAGCGGAATACGATTCGGCGCTCGGCAAGATCTGGCGGCTTCACTTGATTTGCTGCGCGGCCGTGATGCTGGTCGCAGGCATCGCGTTGCCGGCGGCGAAGCTCTTCGAGAGCCATCGCGTCATCGGCTTCTGGGCGGAGCCGCCGCTCGTCGCCGCGTTGTTCTGCGCCATTTGCATCGCGCTTGCATGGCTCACGCAGCGGGCGGCGTTCAATGGCCGCGCCGTCGTCGCCGTCACTCTGATCGCTGGCTTCATGGCGTTCCTGTTCACCGGCCCGATTTGCAATTCGCGCGTCCGCCGCGGCAATGATGTGGGGGCCGCGATCGCCGAATTAAGAACGGAGCTGCCGCCCGACACGGAATTCGTCAGCGTCGGGCACATTCACAGCGAGCTGCCGTTCTTCTTCCGTAAACCGGTGAAGACGTGGCCCGCGACGGCGATTCCGCAAGGGAGTTACTTTTGTTTCAATACGCACGGTCAAGATCGGCCGGCGTTACCGTTTGCGTGGCAGGAAGTCAAAATCATTTCCGTTGATCGCAACAAGTCGGAGACGCCGGAGAGCGTGCTCGTGATTGGGTGGCGCAATTGACGCTCGAGTTCTCCGCGCCCTCTGCGTCTCTAAAATGGGCATTGCTCGCCGTGAGTCTAGACGTCCAT
Organism: Gemmataceae bacterium; assembly: GCA_036745215.1. Classification (GTDB taxonomy): domain Bacteria; phylum Planctomycetota; class Planctomycetia; order Gemmatales; family Gemmataceae; genus SIAQ01. The sequence continues at coordinate 5,699 of DAIOGM010000416.1, read as the reverse complement.
TTTGAAACGCAGAGACGCAGAGGACGCAGAGAAGGAATATCTGCGCGGCTTGCAAACCGTCAGGCTATTCGTTGGACAGATTGTTAGTTACTTCTTTAACGCCACCTGCACCGGCGACGCCAAATAGCCGATCAGATCGCGGACCTCGTCCAACTTCATCTGCTCGAACGTCCCCTCCGGCATCATCGACAGCTTCGTCGCGGTACGCATTTCAATATCTGACTTCGGCAACACGACCACCTCGTTCTGCAATTGCACCGTGATCGACGCGTCGTTCTCCTTCTTGACGATGCCGCTGATCGTGCGGCCTCCCTTGGTTTCGACGAGCGTCACTTGAAACTCGCGCGGCACGATCGCGCTCGGGTCGAGCACGTTCTCCAGAATGTAATCGAGATTCATCCGCTGGGCGCCGGTCAAGTCGGGGCCGATGTCACTCCCTTCGCCGAAGAGACGATGGCAGCTCGCGCACGCCTTGTTGTAAAGCGCCCGGCCATTAGCCAAGTTGGCTTTCTTCAAGACGTCCGGCTTCAGGTCGGCCTTGTACTTCGCCATCAGCTTCGCCTTCTCTTGCGACGCCGCTCTGACTTCGCCGATGACCTTCGTCAACTTCGCGGCCACGTCCTTTGATTTGAGCGATTGCAACTGGCGAATCGTGAACGAATTGATGTCGGAGCGCGGAATCGCCTTCGTATCAACGGCGTCCAGGAGCGCGAGGGCATAGTTGCCGCGCGAGGAGAGCGTCTGAATCGCGTCGGACTTC
>DAIOGM010000416.1:3490-4929 GCA_036745215.1 Gemmataceae bacterium | reverse complement strand
GCGTTCCACTTGGGATAATGCTTGACGAGCAGCTTCGGCGTCTCGGCATGATCGAACGCCGCCAGTCCACGCAACGCTGGGCTTCGCAGCGATTCATCGCTCAAGAGATCATGCAGGATCGGCACGAGGTCCGCCTTCTGCTGAAAGAGCAGCGTCTTGAGAGCGCTCTCGCGTTCCTTGACCGGCTGAGCGCGATCCGGCACGATCTTGCGCAGGAGCGTGAAGGCGCGTTCGTCGCCGAACTGCACGGCGAGCGCGAGGGCACGTTCACGGACTTCGGGGAGGGGGCTTTCTATGAGAAACGGGAACGCATCCTTCCAATGGTTTGGCATTGGCACTTCGCGGTGCCCCGCTAATCCGTCCTGAAGGCCACGAAGTACGTCGCGGTTTACTAAATTCCGCTTTTCATGGAAAGAAAGCCAATCGGAAATCCACTCAAGTCTGCGTACTGGGTCCTTACCGCCCATATCGACGAATCGGCGAGTTGTGTGTTGGCGAACGAGCGAGATCTGGGTTCGATAAAGAACATGTTCAACGTTACCGTATTCGCCCCATTTATCTCTCATTAGTCGTTCAACGGCGTACCAGTACATGTAAGGCAGGAATGGATCGTTCGAATCTTCGGCATGTTGCATCAAACCGTGAACGTCTTTGAATGTACCGTCAAACGCAAACAGAGTTCGAGGAAGGCATGACGCTAAGTGCAAACGCACTAAAGGCGTGTTGCCTATCGAGGGATCGAGCAGGATTTTTTCGACACCGTTCGGCAAACGCTCATTTTCAATCGCTAGTCGAATTGCCCATACCTTTACATGCTCGTCGTCGTCTTTTAGTAGTTCGACGAATCGGACATCAAGTTTGTTGATTGCATGTAGCGTCCAAATCGCTCGTAGATTTGTGACCCAAAAGCCGGCACTGACAAAGTGGTTAAGTAATTTGACCGCGTCATCGTTGATCTTGCGCGAACTTGATCGCTCTTGTAATATCCGCCTTGCATGTCGTGCCATCCATTCATTCTCGTGTGTATGAAGTTTCGCCAACTCCAAATCGCTCAACTTCGCCAAATCGCCCTTCCACGGCTTCGCGTCGCCATAGGTAATTTTGAATATCCGCCCGTTCGTCTTGTCGGCGACCTTGTAGTTGTGGCACTCGCCGGTGTCGGTCCAGTCGCTGACGTAGACGCCGCCGTCGGGGCCGTAGTGGATCGCCAAGCCGCGGAACCAGGGGTCGTTGGCGTGCATGAAATCCTTGGCGTGGCGAGCGACGTAGGTGGAGCCGTTGCGCTCCAGAATGTCGTGATTGATGCGGTTGCCGTGCAGGTTGCACATGAAGACGCCGCCGCGGTAGCGATCGGGCCAGTTGTCGCCGAGGTAGATCATGCAGCCGACGTGAGCGTGGCCGCCGCCGGCGGCGCTGTGCACCTTGTAAGAATCCCCCTC
>DAIOGM010000416.1:0-3480 GCA_036745215.1 Gemmataceae bacterium | reverse complement strand
CCCAGCCCCTCTCCCGCCAGGGGAGAGGGGAGCACGAGACGAAGTCCACGAGCCGCCGCCCCAGTGTTTGTGGTCGCAGATGGAGGGCATCAGTTTGTACACGTGCGGGTTCAGGTCCTCGCCGTACATGCGTTCGTAATGGCCGCCGGGGACGATGTGCCAGAGATGATCGATGACGCAATTGGTGATGAACATCTCGCCATGCTCATCGAAGTCGAGGCCCCAGGGATTCGTCGTGCCGTGCGCCACCACCTCGAACTTTTTCTTGGTCGGATGATAACGCCAGACGCCGCAGTTGATCGGAACGCGCTCCTTTTGCGGCGTGCCGGGTCGGCCGACGTACGAGGTGGCGACGATGCCGTTGCAGCCGTAGAGCCAGCCGTCGGGGCCCCAGGTGAGGCTGTTGAAGACGTTGTGCCCGGCTTTGAGCGACCAGCCATCGAGCACGATCTCGGGCGGGCCGGCGGGCAAAGTAGTAGGCACACTCCGTGTGCCGTCTTTTTGCGTCGAAGAAACATTTTGTGTATCGTCACTCGAAGGGGGAACGGCACACGGAGTGTGCCTACTACTTTGCTTCTCGGGCGCCTCCTTGATCGGAATGAAGATGAGGTTCGGCGTCGCGCACGCCCAGATGCCGCCGAAGCCGTAGTTGATGCCGGAGAGGTTCTGGATGTTGTCGGCGAAGACGGTGCGTTTGTCGTGCACGCCGTCGCCGTCGGTGTCTTCGAGGATGATGATGCGATCCTTGCCCGCTTTCGGATCGGCCTGCCAGTTGGGATACGAGTGGCACTCCGCGACCCAGACTCGCCCGCGATCGTCGAAGCAAAACGCGATCGGCTGCACGACATCGGGCTCGCCGGCGAAGAGGGTCGCCTTGAAGCCGGGCGGCAGCGTCATTTTTTGCGCGGCGACGCGAGCGGGCAGCGGCTCGTCCTGGGCGAAGGCGGGGGTGGTGAATGAAAATAAAAGTGCCGTGAGGACGTATCGGTTCATGCGAGTTCCCGGAAGAGGTCAATCCTTCTTCGTTTAGCGCTCGCTTGGCGCCAAGCGAACGCTAAACGAAGAATCGAATGCCCATTGTAATCGATAATGGACAACGCGAACAGCATCACTTCATTCGTTCGCGTTCATACGTGAAACACGCCAGCGCCAACGCCGCGAACAAACTCGGATACGGGATCTCGTCCAGCGACAACGACAAACGCCCGTGCGCATGCTTGATCCAGATTTCACGGTCGTCGCCCGTCACGCTCAGCACGTCGCGCCACGAAAACGTTTCGCCCGCGGTGTAAATCGCATGGCGCGACAATCGCCACGAGCCGAAGCGCATCGTTTTGCCTTCCGCGAATGACTGCAACATGTTCGACACGCATTCCGCCGACGCGAGTCGTTCGATGTGCTCCACCAGATGGCGCGACGGCTCGGTGTTCGAGAACGAAATCCAGCTCACATTGCGGCCAAACGAAATGCCGACGGCGGGCCGCTCGGCCTGCAAATCGCAATAAACTTCAGGCACATCTTCCCAGCGATACCAGTCGAAGTCGTTCTCGATTCGCCAGATCATGCCGTGCGGGCAGAACCAGCACATTTCGGTGATGACGCGGCCACGAATGATGCCGAACCACACGCCGACGCCGCCGATGAACAGGCCGAAAACGACGAGGCCCATCACGGGGCCAATTACTTTTTCGCCGAATTCGGCGCCCCCAAAGATGGTGACAAAAAAAGTCACCACGGCGCCAACAAGGAACAATCCGCCGAACGCCATGAAAATCCAGCCGGCGACGCGCAGGAAGATCAGTCCGATGAGATACTCCTGAACCAACGTCGCGCTGGCGATCGGCGGGCCAAGGTCCAACGCGTTGGCCGGCGTCCGCTTGTGCAGCGGGGTCGGTTTGATCTGGCTTGAGAGCCGCTCCGGCCGATCCACGAGCGCGTTCACTTCCTGCCGCACGGCCGGCGATTGCAAGAACGCCTGGACGGAATCGGCCGGCAGCCTCGCTTCCGCGAACTCGCCGTCGCGAAAGGTCTCGCGCGTTCGTCCGCTGCGAATCGGCTTGGCGGAGAATTGGCCGTCGGACATGGTGGGTACTCTGGCCTTGTGGATGAAACGTGTGGCGACAAGGATTGTAATCGAAGATCGTCGCGGAGAACAGCATCGACATTCGAAAACGCGTCGTGGTAAGATGACCTGCCTTGGACCATGTCTCCGTTTCGAGGTCGGAGAAGCAAGAATGACGCCGAGACTTTGTTGGGCTGCGTGGTTCGCGCTTCTCGCGGCGGCTTTCGTCCATGCCGGCGCTTCCGACGACAAAGCCGCGAGCGCCGTCAAGAAGTGGGGCGGCACGCTCGTTCGCGACGCCAAGATCAAGGGCAACCCGATCGTCCAAATCAATCTCGTCTATTCCAAGATCGACGATGATGCAGTCGCCGATCTTTCGGGCCTGCCGCATCTCAACGAACTCGATCTCTTCGGCGTCAAACTCACCGACGACGGCCTCAAAAACCTGCGCAATCTGCCGAATCTCGCAACGCTCAATCTCGGCTTCACCAAGATCACCGATGCGGGCTTGAAGGAGCTGCGCGGCTTCAAGAATCTGCAAACACTTAGTCTGCGCGACACGAAGGTGACGGGGACCGGCTTCAAGAGCTTGGGCGAGCTTCGCAAGTTGACGACGCTACACCTCGACGGCGCCGCCTTGAGCGACGCAACGTGGAAGGACGTCAAGGAACTTCGCTCGTTGCAAATGCTGATCGTGCGCGGCGCCGACATCACCAGCTTCGAACCGCTACGCGGACTCAAGGATTTGCAAATACTTGACGCTTTGGCCACCAAGGTCAACGATGCCGGCTTGGCGGCCGTGCGTGACCTAACGAACTTGACATTCCTCGATCTGTGCGACACAAAGGTGACGGACGCCGGCTTGAAGTCGCTCAAGGATTTGAGAAAACTGGAGGACCTTTGCCTCGCCAACACGGGCGTCGGCGACGCCGGGCTGAAAGAGCTTCGCGGCCTCGATAATCTGCGCGTCCTGCTATTACAGCGCACGAACGTGACGGACGTCGGCCTCAAGGAGCTGCGCGAACTTAAAAACCTCAAGGAGCTTCGCCTCTCCGGCCCCAAGATTTCGGACACGGGCCTGAAAGAGCTGCGCGACTTGAAGGCCCTGCAAATGCTGCATTTGCACGACGCCAAGATCACCGACGATGGCTTGAAAGAGTTGAGCCAACTCACGTCCTTGCAAACGCTCGACCTCGGCGGCACGCAAGTGACCGACGCGGGATTAAAAGAACTTCGCGTATTCAAGGAACTGCGCCATCTCGTACTCGCCAACACGCGCATCACCGACAAGGGCGTGAAAGAACTGCACACCATGACCAGTTTGCTCGACCTGGAATTGAGCGACACCAAGGTGAGCGACGCCGCGGTCGTGGAGCTGCAAAAGGCGTTGACGAAGCTAATGATCCATAGATAGCCTC
>DAIOGM010000415.1:5480-6648 GCA_036745215.1 Gemmataceae bacterium | reverse complement strand
TGTTCGGGGCCAGCCAGTTCGCGGCCATGAAGAAGTCGGCGTATTTCATCAACATCGCCCGCGGCGGCCTGGTGGATCAAGCGGCGATGGTGACGGCGCTGCAGAAAAACGCCATCGCCGGCGCGGGCCTCGACGTGACGGATCCGGAGCCGTTGCCCGACAAGCATCAACTCTGGACGATGACGAATGTCGTCATCAGCCCGCACATCGGCGGCCAGTCGGACGGCGCCCGCGATCGGCAATGGCGGCTGTTCCGCGAGAATGTGCGGCGCTTCGTCGCCGGCGAGCCGTTGTTGTGCGTGGTGGACAAACAGAAGGGTTATTGATGGCTTGTTTACGTTTAGCGTTCGCTGGATGCCTCGCGCGTGCTACGCCGCAAGCGGCTAATACTCCTTACGCTCCGTGATCGTGCCACCCGCTTTCTCGATGGCGCACACGATCGCGCTCGCCAGATCGTCCGCGTTGCGCTTCACTTTATTGACGCCGATCTTGCCGCTTGAGAGCCATGGATCGTTCCGTTCGATCGAAAGCTCATTCGTATCCGGGTAAGACTCCACGGTGATCTGAAAAACGCTCTGCGGCGCCAGCGGCCCGCCAAGCACGCTCGCAATCAAACTGCCTTTCTTGGCCGTGAAGCGTTTCGATTGGTCCTCGATCGCCGTCACCGAGTAGCCGAGATCCTGGGCGCTTCGCCAGGCGGCTTTCAAGCACGTTTGCGGATCGAGCTGCGTCAACAGTTTCAAGCCGGGCATATCGTAATCCTCGCCAGAAATCGTTTCCTATATCATACGCGCGCGCACGTCCCCGCGGCGCGACTGCGAACATATAAAGACTGCATGAATCGGAGCGGCGATGTGATCATCCTGGGCGGCGGCGTCATTGGCCTGACGACCGCTTACTTCTTGGCGCGCGACGGCGCCAAAGTGATCGTCTGCGACCAGGGCAAAACCGGCATGGAGTCCTCCTGGGCCGGCGCCGGCATTCTTCCCCCCAGCGATCTCGATCACGCTCAATATCCGCTTGATCGACTGCGGGGCTTGAGCGGCCAGTTGTTTCCCGATCTTTCCCAGGAATTGAAGGATCGCACCGGCATCGACAACAGCTTCGTGCGTTCCGGCGGCATCGAGTTCTTGAGCCAGGCCCACGGCGGCGCCGACGAATGGTACGG
>DAIOGM010000415.1:0-5470 GCA_036745215.1 Gemmataceae bacterium | reverse complement strand
CACGTACGGCCTCGGCGCCGACACCAAAACGTTGACCGAGAAAGAAACCACCGATATGGAACCCGAACTGGCGCCGCAGCTCGGTCCGGCGATGTTCCTGCGCGACATGGCCCAGTTGCGCAATCCGCGCCATCTCCAGGCGCTGCGGGCGGCGTGTTTGCAATCGAAAAAAGTGACGATCATAGAAGAAACGTCGGCCCACGGATTCCACATCGAAGGCCGCCGCATCAAAGGCGTGCGGATTTCGAACGAATTACTAACGGGCGACCGCATCCTGATTGCGGCCGGCGCGTGGACCGATCGCTTGCTGGAGCCGCTGGGCGTCCGCCTCAAGATCGAGCCGGTGCGCGGACAGATCGCCCTGTTGAATCCGGGGCGCATCGTCTTTCGCCGCATTCTCTTGTGGGGTTCGCGCTATCTGGTGCCGCGCATGGACGGCCGGGTGTTGATCGGCTCGACCGAGGAACTCGCGGGTTTTGAAAAGAACACAACGGCCGAGGGCATCGCGGGATTGCTCGCGCTGGGGATCAAGCTGGTGCCGGCGCTGGCGCAGGCGGCGTTAGAAAAAACGTGGGCGGGTTTGCGGCCCGGCAGTCCGGATGGGTTGCCGTTTCTCGGCGCCGTGCCGGGAAACGAGAATCTTTACGTCGCGGCCGGGCATTTTCGCGCCGGCATCCAGTTGTCGCCCGGCACGGCGTTGTTGCTCAAGGAAATGTTGTTGCAGCAGCCGTTGACGATGCCGATGGATGCGTTTCGATTGGATCGGTGAGTCGGCAATGTAGTCATCACGCTCCGCGTGATGGGCGTTTGGCGTTCTCGACAGACGGATTGTTGTGTTGAAGCCACGCCTAAACTTCATCACGCGGAGCGTGATGACTACATTGTCGGCCGCTCTCCCGGAAGAAGCAGGTAGAAAGAAGCCTCAATGGACCAAGCCGCCGCCCGCAGCGTGACGAGTCAACTGGCCGACGATCTCGCCTGGTTGGAAGAGCACGCGCGCACGCAGCCGACGCACATTTCCCGGGCGGCGGAGTTGCATTACGCCGCCGCCCTCGTTCGCAACCTGATCGTGCCCTATCTCGAAGGTCACGGCCCGCAGCCGTTGCACGCTGCCGTCGTCGGCGGCGCCGGCGCGGGCAAGAGCACGATCGCTAATATGCTGTGCGGCGCCGTGCTCGCAGAATCGAATCCGCAGGCCGGCTTCACACGCCATCCCGTCGCTTATCTACCGATGAACGGCGCGATCGCCTGGCCTTCGAGCCTCGGTTTCCTCGGTCCTTTGCAGCGGCTCAGCAAAACCGAGCCGTCGAGCCTCGATGCGGATGTCTATCAAATTCGCCGCGTCGGCCAGGACGCGGGCCAGTTCGGCGTGCTCGACAAGTTCATCGTCTGGGACTGCCCCGACATGACGACCTGGGCCGCGACCGGGTACGTGCCTCGCCTGCTTGAGGTAACGGCGCTGGCTGACGTGGTCGTTTACGTCGCGTCGGATGAACGATACAACGACGAGGTGCCGACGCAATTCCTACGCTTGCTCTTGCAATCGGGCAAAATGGTCGTCGTCTGTCTGATGAAGATGCGCGAAGGCGACGCGCCGGCGTTCGTTTCGCATTTCAAGCGCGAAGTGCTCGATCGCATGCCGGCCCCCGCCGTCGCGACGTTGACGGTGCCACATCTAACACCGATGCAAATCATCGATCCCAGCCGCAATGCGCCGGTGCATCGCGTGCCGATCGTCAATCAGATCTTCGTGCTTGGCGAGCCGGTCAACTCGGCGCGAAAACGGACCGTACGGGCGGCGACGACGTACTTGACGACGCACGCCCAGCACCTGCTCGGCGTCGCGCGCGACGACCTGGCCGCGTTGGAAGGCTGGAAACTGATCGCAGCCGAAGGGAAAACCGAATTCGACGCACGATATCGCCGCGAGTTCTTGACAACGGAGCGTTTTCGCCGCTTCGACGAGGCGCTAGTGCGCTTGCTCGAATTGCTGGAGCTGCCCGGCGTCGGCCGATTCGCCTCGAAGACGCTCGAGGTAATGCGCATGCCGTGGACGTTGACGAAAAAGCTGTTCACCAGCGTGCTCGCGCGCCCCGAAGTGTCGAGCATCCCCGAACGCCGCGTGCTGGAAGACGCTCTCGCCGGCTGGACCGATCTCTTGCGCAAAGAGTCCGCCCGCAAGGCGAACGCGCATCCCTTGTGGAATCACGTGCATCAAGGATTCCAATCCGGCCTGAGCGAGAATATCAAAGAGCGATTCAACGATTCGTTCCGCGGCTTTCAAATCAGCCTGGAGACCGAAGTCGAACGAACCGCGCGGGCGATTTACGAGGATCTCGAAAAGAACCCGATCGCTCTCAACTCCTTTCGCGGCACCAAGTTCACCATGGAAGTCGGCGCCATCACCGGCTCGATCACGGCGATCATCTGGTCCGCCGGCCTGGCGACTCCCGCAGTCATCGCCGCCCTCGTCGTGGCGCCGCTATCCGCATCGGTCGTGCAGATGCTCACCGAGTTCTTCGGCAAGCAATACGTCGATTTTCACCGCGAGCAGACGCGCGAACGCCAGCAAGGGCTCGTGACGCAGCAACTTTCGCAACCGCTCGCCGATTGGCTCACGCAATGGCCGACGACGGGCGGCTCGGCGTATGAGCGATTGCAGCAAGTCTTGAAGCGGTTTCCGGAGAATTTGAAATTGCTCGAGGCGGCGGTGAATGAGGTGGCGAAGTAGAAAATAACCACAGATGAACACAGATCCACACAGATAAGAGGCAGGGTTCTTCCAACTGCGTCGATAGCGACGCGACAAGACATGGCGCCGGATTCTCCTTATCTGTGTTTATCTGTGTTCATCTGTGGTTAAATCATTCATTTCGACACCGGCTGCAAATTCTCTTCCGGCTTCCGCTCCCTCAATTTGCGCGGGATGAAATAAAACGGCAGCCCCGCGAGCAGGATGCACAAGCCAATCAGCGATTTCTCGGGGTCATACAAAACCGAACCGATCACCATGTAGCCGCACCAGCCGCAAAAAATCAGCGGCACGATCGGATAGCCCGGCACGCGAAACGGCCGCGGCGTGTCCGGATCGCGGACGCGCAGCAAGAACAGCGACACGCCAGTCAGGAAGAAAAACATCCAGAAGACGGCCGCGGTCAGCAGCACGGCTTTGTCGAAAGCGCTTTTGTCCCCTTCCATGTACCAGACGCCGCCGATATACGACAGGCACACCGCGCATTGCACGGCAATCGCGCGGGCCGGCGTCTTGGTGCGCTTGCTCCAGTGGCTCATGGTCTTGAACAGTCGATGATCGCGGCCAAACGCGGTGTAGATGCGCGCGGTCGTGAAGATCATGCCGTTGATGGCGCCGAGCGATGAAACGATGATCAAGACGTCCATGATGCGAGCGCCATAGGTCGGCATCGCGAGGCTTACCAAATTGACGGCGGCGCGTTCGTGTTTGGCGCCTTCAAAGTCGAGGCCGTAAAGAAACGCCATGTTGACCGCCAGATAGATGACCGTCACGATCGCGGCGCCGATCATCAACGCGAGCGGAATGTTGCGCGTGCGGTGCTTCGCTTCGGCGACGATGTAAGCCGCCTCGTGCCAGCCGGAATAGGTCCAAAGAACAAGGATCATGGCGCCCGCGAACCAGCCGACGCTCGGCACGACCGGTTCATCCGGCACCGTCACCGTGCGTTCGCCCCACACGAAGCCGACGACGACGAGCGCGCATAGGCCAAGCACCTTGGCGACGGTCAGCACGTTCTGCGTGGTCGTGCCCATGCGCACGCCGATGATGTTGACTACAGACAGGCCGAGCACGGACACGGCCGCGAGGACGAAGACCGCCGTCCCCTGAAGGCCGAACAAGGACGCCGTGCTTTGTCCGAAAATATATGCGAGCGCTGCGACGCTGCCTGAACGCGTGACCGTCAGTTGCGACCACGCAAAGAGAAAACCCGTGAGCGGCCCGAACGCGCGTGTCAGATATACGTACTCGCCTCCCGAACGCGGGTAGGCGCTGGCAAGCTCGGCAAAACAGAGTGCGCCCAGAAACGCGAGCACGCCGCCGAGCACCCATACCAAGATGGCGATCGCCGGATGCGGAACTTCTCGAAAGATCGTCTGCGGCGTCTCGAAGATGCCGACGCCGATGATGATGCCGACGATGATGCTGACGGCGTCCCACAGCGAAAGATTCGCTTCAATGGGTTCGCCGGGCCGAGGAGTTGATTCCACCGGATGAGGAGGCAGCCCGATCTTGACGTTGGTGTCCATGCCGCGCTTCCCGCGAGGTGGAGGGGAGCCTTTGCGTGGGAATCCATTTCCTCGCTGCTGCCATCATGGTATCCTTCACCGCGCTGTCGATGCCAGTGCAAATTGGGTTTTGGACAATCATCCGTGGTGCAGGCGGCTCGCCTGCACGTTTTTGGAAATGTGCAGGCGAGCCGCCCGCACCACGACAAACATGATGCAATTTCTCGATCGCTGGTTCGCGATAACGCAGCGCGGCAGTTCGTTGCGCCTGGAAATCCTCGGCGGCGCCACGACTTTTGCGACGATGGCGTACATCATCGTCGTCAATCCGGCGATTTTGAAGGACGTCATCGAGCCGGGGCCGAGCACGATCGCGACGATTCTCGCGTCCGTATTCGGCTGCCTGTTGATGGGCATTTACGCGAATCGCCCGATCGCGGTCGCGCCGTACATGGGCGAAAACGCGTTCATCGCCTTCACGGTCGCGCTGGGAATGAGCGTCAGCTGGCAGCGTTGTCTCGGCGCCGTGTTTGTCGCCGGCGTACTGTTTCTGTTGTTGACGCTGTGCAAGGCGCGGGCCTGGCTCGCCTCCGCGATTCCGACCAATCTCAAGCACAGCTTCGCGATCGGCATCGGCTTGTTCCTGTTGCTCATCGGCATGTACATCAGCGGCATCGTCACGAGCTTCGTGACCGGCATGCCGCGCGATGTGCTCAACGTGGATGCCGAGAAACGCGTCCTGGCGCCGGGCGCGCCATTGAAGATCGGCGACTTTCACGATGTCAAGGTGCAACTCGCCCTCGCCGGCTTCAGCTTGATGGCCGTGCTGATGTACTGGAAGGTGCGCGGCGCCATTCTCATCGGCATGGGCGTCATCGCGGTCGCCGGCTATTTACTCGGCGTGGCGGAAGCGCCTGAGGCGATCGTTGCGTTGCCGACTGATGGCATTATGGAAATCGCCTTCCAACTCGACATCCTCGGCGTCCTTCATTTCGACTTCCTGACGATCCTGTTGACGCTTTTCGTCATCGGCTTTCTCGACACGATCGGCACGCTCTACGCGCTCGCCTCGACGGCGAACATGCTCGATGAGAAGGGCAACATCGCCGACGTCGACAAGCCGATGCTCGTCGATTCGCTGGCTTGCATGTTCGCCGCGTTGGTCGGCACGACGACGAGCGGCGCGTACATCGAATCGGCGACCGGCATC
>DAIOGM010000414.1:0-6657 GCA_036745215.1 Gemmataceae bacterium | reverse complement strand
AGGATTGGTTGCACGTCACCTCCACGGACCGCATCGATCCCGCGAAACGCGACTCCTTCTTGCGTGCATTCGCCGATCTCTGGGCCGAGAAGTTCATCGAGATGAAGACGCTCGACGACGTTGGCCTCAAGGAGCCGGCGTACACCATCACGATCACGCGGCCCAACGGCGGCAAGGCGACGCTGCTCGTCGGCAACGTGTCGCGTTCGTCGTCGAGTTTCAAGATCATCAAACAAGGCCCGATGCCGTTTCCGATGGAGACCAAGGAAGAATTCCGTTTTGCCAAGCTGGAGAACAACGAACAACTTTTCGAAATCAAGACGGACAAGCTCGGCGACATCACGCTCGCCATCGACGCGCTGCGCGATCCGAACCTGGCGCGGTTCAAGAGCGACGATGTCAAACGACTGGAGATTCGCCATGGCGCGGAGACGCTTGTTTTCGTGAAGGTGAAAGAGGACGAAAAAGACCCGACGAACAAGAAAGAAAAATGGCGCATTGAGAAACCGAACCAGGACGATGCCGATGCCAAGCCAATCGAGGATTTCCTCGACAAACTCGCGGGCCTGCAAGCGCGCGACGAAGCCGTGCTCGACAAGGCCGATTTGAAAACCGTCGGCCTTGATGCTCCAATCGGGCACATCAAGGTCACCGTTGAGGAAGGCAAGGAAGACAAGAAAAAGACGCGTCAACTGACGTTCGCGCTCGGGCTCAAGGACAAGGAAAAAGAAAAGGTCTACATCAAGGTGGACAATTGGCCGCGCATCAATGAAGTCGCGAGCGAAATCTGGACGCTGGCGCAGCGCTCCGACCTCGTCTATCGGCCGCGCGAATTGTGGAAGTTCGACCGCGACGCCATCACGCGCATCACCATTGACGCGAACGGCAAGCCGTATCACCTCGACCGCGGCGACAAGGCGTGGAAGGTCGCCGGTCCCGTCGAGATCGAAACTTCCGGGCCGGAGCCGGACAATCTCGCCGAGGAGTTGGCGCAGCTCAAGGTGGAACGTTTCGAAACGCGCACGACCAAGGATCTCGCGAAGTACGGCCTTGATAAGCCGGCGTTCAAGATCAGCGTGATCGCCAAGGATCAGAAGCCGCGAACGTTGGAGATCGGCAAGCGCGACGATTCCAAGGAGGGCGGCCGATTCGCTCGGCTCGAGGGGGGCGATTCAGTCTTCGTGGTGAGTGAAAAACTCGCGTCCAGCTTCAAGGCCGATCCATTGGACTTCCTCGACAAGAACCTGGTGAACCTCGTTCCCGCAGAGATCGAACGCATTCGCTACAAGGGCGCCAATCCGTTCACGCTGGAGAAAAAGAAGCTGGACTGGATGCTTGTCGATTCGCCGGCGACGCCGTTTGCCGTCGAGAAGGACGTGATCGATTCGATCTTGAAGCCGTTCGAAAAACTGCGTGCGGAGAAGTTCGCGGCCGTCGGACCGAAGCCGAAAATCAACTGGGCCGATTATGGCCTGGAGAATCCTATGGCGACGATCACCGTCACGCTTGCCGGCGGCGAGCCCGGCAAGGCCAAGGAACATACGCTCGAACTCGGCAACATCGCCAAGGAAGGCGGCCGTTATGCTCGCTTTGACAAGAAAGATGCCGTCGTCGTTTTGAACGAATTCATCGCGGAGAGCGTCAACCGTTCGTATCTGGATTTCGTCGATCCGCGCGTCTTGAAGCCGTTCGACATCGGCGCCGTGACGTCGATCGAACGAAAAAAGTCCGGCGCCGACGTTGAACTGGCGCAGCGCGACGACAACTGGCAACTCGTGAAACCCGCCTTGCGCGACGCCGACAATCTGACCATCTTCGATCTCCTGCGGCGAACCTCCGGGCTGACGGCCAAACGCGTTGAGGCGATGGCGCCGAAAAAGCTCGACGTGTACGGCCTCGACAATCCTGCCGCGGTCGTGACTTTCCATCTGGATTCCGACGGCGGCAAGAAGCACGTCATCAAGGTCGGCAATGTCACGAACAACAAGGCCAGGAATGAAAAAGACGAACGATTCGCGATGGTGGACGACAAGCAAACGGTGATCGTGCTGTCGGCCGAGCTGTCGCGCCTTTTGGTTGCGCCGGCGCTGGCGTTCGCGGATCGCAACGTCGCAATCTTTTCGAATGTCGATCGCGCCGAGCTGACGCGCGGGCCAAGAAAGCTGACGTTTGCGCGCATCGATTCACGCTGGCAAATCACAGCGCCGGTGAAAGCGGAAGCGGAGAGCAATCTGCTCGACGATTTGATCCGCGGCGTGCAACGCCTGCGGGCAGACGAGATCATCGCGGAGAAAGGCGCCGACTTGAAAAAATACGGCCTGGAAAAGCCATTCGCGGAATGGCGTTTCAAACTGGGCGACGAAGATCAGCTTCACCTGTTGATCGGCGACGCGGAAAGCAAGGAACGCGACGCCCGCCGCTACGCCAAGCTCGGCAATCGCAATGCAGTATTCCTGTTGAGCAGCAAGTTGACGAACCGACTCTTGAACGAATTCCGTAGCAAGAACGCGTGGACGCCCTTCGAAGCGGCGAAGGTCGATGAATTGACCGTCACCGGCCCGACTGGCCCATTCACGCTCAAGCTCAAGGACAAGGAATGGAGCGTCGCCGGCCAGCCCAAGGCCGTCGTCAAGACGAAGGCGGTGATCGATACGATTGACATGCTGGCCAATCTGCGCGTCGAACACTTTATCGCGGACGCAAAGGCCGATCTGAAACAGTACGATCTCGAAAAGCCCGCGTGGAAGCTTGAAGTGAAGTCGGGCGCGACCAAGCACGAACTGTGGATCAGCGCCAAGCTCGACGAAGCGAAACGGCCGTTGGCGACGGTCGCCGGCTCCGGCGCGGTCTTTGTTCTGGATGAAGTGGACAACATCGTCCTCGCGCGGCCGTTGTCGGCGTATTTGGTCGAGCCGGAAAAGAAAAACTAAGCTTTGTATTTCTCGTAGGTGTTGCGAGCCGAGCCGGGCTTTGTAGCTCGGTGCCGCTCGGCTCGCGGCACCTACCAGTTTGACGTTCACGCAGTAGTAGCTACCAACCCGAAGCGTAAGCGAGGACTGCACCTCGCTAACGCTTCGGGTTGGTGTGTTGAGTGCTGATTCGGTTTCGCAGCGATTACCAGCGAATTTCCAGGCCGCCGCTAACGCCCTGGGCCCAGAAGTTCGTGCCGTTCGGCCTCGATGCCGGAACCGGGTCGCCGACCAGAGCGCCGCGGCCATTGAAGAAGATGTCCGGATGTCCCTGCGTCGTGTTGAGTGCACGGTCGATCTGGTTCGCGGCTCGAAGCACATTGGTCCAGGCAATGAAGTCGTAGCCGAACGTGATGCGAACATTCGAGAGCACGTCAAAACCGACCTTGGCCTGGACTTGCGGGACCGCCGAGAAGACCCAGTGATTGGATTGTCCGATGTTGGTCGGTTGAGTGTAAAAAAAGCCGTTAACCATACCGGGGGCGGATAATACGGCGCCGGTAAGCGTCGTGTTGCCGTCGATGCCGACGATTTGATGCGTGGCGCCCAGGCCGATCAGGCCCGCGAGCGAGAGCGACAAGCGTCCCGTGCCGCCCGTCCAACGAGCGCCAAACTGGGGACCGTAAAAGTGGTTTCGCGTATTGAATTGGTCATGGCCCGTGATCTTGCCGTCGGCGCCGACGAACGAGGTCTCGTAGTTGATCAGGAAATCTTCTTCCAAATTGAGATAGCGGAAGCCGACCACGAATTCGAGCACGTCGTTTGGCAGGCGCCAGGCGTTGAAAACCGTATTGAGTTCGCCGCCGAGGAACTGGCTCGAGGTGGTGATATCGATGCTGCCTGCGATGTTGGCGACCTGAATGGTTGACGCGGCCCACAGAACCTCTTCGCCGCCTCCAAGGAGATTGGCCGACAGGGCAAGGACCGGCACTCCGGTCGCATCGGACGCAGCCTGGAAGCGCGTTTCGCGCTTTGGCAAATAGAAGCCGACGAACTCGATTCCGGTGATGCTCTCGCTGTCAATCCAGCCGCCGATCGTGATGCGTCCGCCTTTCAATGAACCCATGCGGATGTCTTCATTGCCGAACAAAACGACCGTGGAGCTATCGAACAGGAAACCCGCCGTCGGAGACGCCGGGTCGCCGGTGGTGACGATGGGTCCCGGCGTCGGCTGGCCGCGGATCCACCAGTTGAGGTATTCGGCGCTTGCCCAGCCTTGCAACGGCACCGGGTCGCCGCAGAACCGCACCGGCTCGACCGGTCCGCCGAGCGCCGGAGCGTAGCCTTGCGCGAAGGCCGCCAATGGGGCCGTCAAAAGCATTATGGAAGCCAAAATCCCCGACGGGATAACACGTTTCATGGTCGCCCCTCGCACGACGGAATTGGATTGTAACGATCCTGCGAGGGTTATCGGCTTTGCGGAGGGATGGGATATTCGGCAAATGCGTCAGATTCGAACGGGGATTAATGGAGTCGCGGGAATTATCGGATGGGTTTGCGCAAGCGGCACACACGGAACGACCGGCAAAAATTGCCCAGGTTGGTGTTAGCCGGACGCGCAAGCGACGAAGGCGCCGTCGCATGCGCGCCGAGCATTTCATAAGTGTCACTTGGCGCGTCGTTTGTAGGTAATACGCAAAATCTCAAAATCCCCCTTGTCGTCGCCGTGAATCGTGAATGTCTTGTTGTTGGCGTCGTTATCGACAGTGGTCAACGTGACCTTCATATTCTTGCCGTCGGGCATCGGCATGTCGCCTTTCATGGTCATGGTTTTCTTGGCGGCGTCGTACGTGCCTTCGCTGATCATGGGACTGGTAGACATCGAATCAATCCAAACACTGACGTACTTCTTTTTCGTGGGATCGTAGCTCGTTGCGCCGCGTCCCTCGAACGCCATGCCGCCGAAGTCCGCCTTGAAGTGTTCCATCAGCCAAAGGCCGTTCAAATCGAGCTTGAACATGAATGTGCCTTTTGAATCACCGTCTTTCGATTTGATGGTCGCATCCCAGGTGCCTTCCGATTCCTTGAGTTTCATGTGCTCCGGTCCCGGCTTGACTTCGGGCTGCTGGGCCGTCAGCCGGTCCGCCGTCGCGAGCAGGCAGAGCGCGATAGAAACGATGAACAACTTCCGCATCGAGATCTCCTTCTTTGGTCAAGGGTGAAGTTTGGGCCGCGAACCAACACGGCCGACGAACCCCGTATTCCCATTGCAACGAACGAGGGGCGTTGAAATCGACATGACGCGAAAACGAGTTACGAATTATCCACCCGCGATCGACCCGACGACGAAGAATGGCTCCTTGCCCGACGCGATCTCATCCGGCAACGGCGCGTCAGGCGAGTCATGAGAAATATCCTCGTTGCATGCCCAGAAGCGCAGCAATGGCCGTCGTTGTTTTGTCACATGATCGCGGATGGTGCCGCACAATGCCGGGTAGCGCGACTCGAGCGCTTCGAGGATCGAGCGTGCCGTGACCGGACCGGCGACGTCTAGCTGAACTTCGGCGCCGACTTTCGCGAGATTACGCAGGTGATAAGGGAGGATAACGCGGATCATAATTATGGTTCGAACTTCTAAATCCTACTCTTTATTTATCTCTTGCTCTTAATTTTCTTCTTACTCTTAATCTCAATCTTCTTCTTGCTCTTCATCTCAATCTTCCTCTTACTCTTCATCTCAATCTTCCTCTTACTCGTACTCAGCGTCTGCACTTCCACGGACAACACCGCCGGCAAATCACGCACAATCGGCGACCAATGATCGCCTCCATCCGGCGAGCAATAAACCTGCCCGCCCGTGGTGCCGAAATAGATGCCGCACGAATCCAGCGAATCGACGGCCATCGCGTCGCGCAGCACGTTCACGTAACAATGCTCCTGCGGCAATCCCTTCGTGAGCGGCACCCATTCGTTGCCGCCTTTCTTCGAGCGGAAGACGCGCAGCTTGCCGTCGTGGACGAAGTGCTCCGCATCGCTCTTGATCGGCACGACGTAAACCGTCTCCGGCTCGTGAGCGTGAACATCAATTGCGAAGCCGAAGTCGGTCGGCAAGTTGCCGCTGACTTCGGTCCAGAGATCGCCTGCGTTATCGGAGCGCATCACGTCCCAGTGAAGTTGCATGTACAGCGTGTTCGGCTTCTTGGGGTGCATGGCAATGCGATGAACGCAAAAGCCGACTTCGACGTTTGGATCGGGGATGTAATTCGACTTGAGTCCCTTGGTGATGACCTTCCAATTCTTGCCGCCGTCGTCGGTGCGGAAACAGCCGGCCGAGGAGATGGCGACGAAGATGCGATTGGGATTGCTCGGATCGAGGAGGATCGTGTGCAATCCCATGCCGCCGGCGCCGGGGGCCCATTTGTCGCCCTGGACGGCTCGCAGCGTGTGCAATTCCTGCCAGGTCGTGCCGCCGTCGGTCGATTTGAACAGCGCGGCATCCTCGACGCCGGCGTAAACGGTGTTGGCGTCCTTCAAACAGGGCTCCATGTGCCAGACGCGTTTGAACACCCATGGCTTTTGCGTGCCGTCATAAAACTGGTGCGTCGTCACCGGCGTCGTCGTGTCGTAAACGAACTTGTTGCTCTCACCCATCGGCATGCCTTCCGGCGACTTCGGCAACTCGCCCGTCGGCGTGCCGGGCAGCGTCCACGTCTTGCCGCCGTCGTCGGAGCGCTGAATGACCTGGCCG
>DAIOGM010000413.1:0-6657 GCA_036745215.1 Gemmataceae bacterium | reverse complement strand
TCCAATGGCCGGGCCGACTTCGATCAGATGCTCTCCACCATCTTCGACCCCTCGCTCGTGATCGGCTCCGGCTATCAAGCGACGATCGTGACGACGAAGCAAGGCCAGGTCGTGTCGGGCCTGCTCGTCGAAGACAGTCCGCAGCGCATTGTGCTCAAGGTGCAAGGCGGCGAAATGAAAACGTTCGCCCGCGCCGACGTGGAGGACAAGGTGACGAGCAAGATCTCGATGATGCCGGAAGACCTGGAGAAGCAGCTTCGGCCGCAGGAGATCATCGATTTGCTGGAGTATCTGAGCCTGGACCGCCCGCCGGAGGACACGAAGGCGAAGCGGATTCCGGGTACGCCGCGCTGAATTGGCGAGAGTTGGCGAGCCGAGCCCCGTAAGGGGCCGGGTGAGTCTGTAACCGCAAACTAACCCGGCCCCTGACGGGGCTCGGCTCGCCGGGCAATTGCGACTCTTCTGCCAATTTGATACGCTAATTTCGTGCCCCCCGAATCCAACCCTCACGTGAAATCCCTATCATGAATTGTCGCAACCTCCTCAGCATTGCACTTTGTCTCCTGGCGCCGACCGCCGCGATCAGCCAACCGAAGCCGGCCGCAGTCTCATACGAATGCCGCTGGACTGCCACGCCGATCAAGATCACCGGCAAGGGCACGGACCCCGCGTGGAAGAACGCGCAAACGATCGACAAGTTCACCGTCCCCTGGCTGGACAAGCCGCGGGCCGCGAAGACGAAGACCAAAGCGAAGCTGCTGTGGGATCGCGAGTATTTTTATTTCTTCGCCGACCTGGAAGACGCCGACCTCTATGCCGACATCAAGGAACACAACGGCATGTTGTGGTTCAACGATGTCTTCGAGCTTTTCTTCAAGCCGGCCGAGGACAAGCCGGGCTATTACGAGTTCCAGGTCAATCCGCACGGCGCGGTGCTCGATTGCTTTTTCCCACGCCGCAACGCCGGCGGATTTCTGCGCTTCAAGAACGAGACCCGGTTCAACGTCGAAGCCAAGGTCAATCTGCGCGGCACGCTCAACAAGTGGACCGACAAGGATGACGGCTGGTCGGTCGAAGGCAAGATTCCCTGGACGGACTTCATGAAAACAGGCGGCCGGCCGGATCGCAACGAGAAATGGAAGTTCGCGCTGTGCCGCTACGATTACTCCGTGGATTTCGAAGGCCCCGAGCTTTCGACGTGTGCGCCGCTGACGAAACAGAACTTCCATCAATTCGAGGATTACGCGACGCTCAACTTCGTCGGCCCCGAGAAGAAGGCAGACAAGAACGGCGGGCCGACGTCGTTCATTCCGATGACGACCTCGAAAGTCAGCGGCTTCCCCGATGGCCCGCCGCCGTATCAGACCCAGCGCGTCTATCCCGACAAGAAAATCCCGTGGCCGGTGATCACGCATGCCATACCCGGCTCCGATCAATTGCTCATCCTAACGCTCGAGCGTTCGTCGGAGATCGCCAAGATTTATCGCATGAAGGACGACCCAAAAGTCCAAACGTGGGACCCGTGGCTCGATTCCAAGGACACCATCGTGCAGCTCGAATTCCATCCCAAATGGAAGGAGAACGGCTACGTCTTCGTCGGCGGCAACGGGCCCCAGCGCCCCAAAGGTGAAAAAAAGAAAACGCGCATCATCCGTTACACGATGGAGACGAAGCCGCCCTACAAGATTATCCCTAACTCCGAAAAGCTGATTTTCGAAGTCGTCTCCAACGGCCACAACGGCGGCGCCCCAGTCTTTGGCCACGACGGCATGCTCTACATCACCACCGGCGACGGCACGTCGGACTCCGACACCGACGTCGTCGGCCAGGACATGACGAGCCTGCTGGCGAAGGTGCTGCGCATCGATGTCGATCATCCCGATCCGGGCAAGGCGTATTCCGTACCGAAGGACAATCCATTCGTCAAGATGAAGGACGCGCGGCCCGAAATCTGGTCGCTCGGCTATCGCAATCCGTGGCGCATGTGCCTGGATCAAAAGAACGGCAATCTCTGGCTCGCGCAGAACGGCCAGGATTTGTACGAGCAAGCGTACGTTGTCAAGAAAGGCGACAACGCCGGCTGGAGCGTGATGGAGGGCAGCCATCCGTTTTATCTCGAACGCAAACTCGCGCCGGTGCCGCTCGTGAAGCCGACGGTCGAGCATCATCACTCCGAAGCCCGCTCGCTCACCGGCGGCATCGTTTATTACGGCAAGAAGTATCCCGACCTCGTCGGCTATTACATCTACGGCGATTACTCGACGGGCAAGATCTGGGCCGCGAAGCACGACGGCGAGAGGCTCGTCGGGCACAAGTCGATCTGCGATTCGAGACTGTCGATCGCCGGCTTCGGCGTCGACACGAATGGCGAGATTCTGATCGCCGACTTCCTGGGGGACAAGGGCGGCCTGTTCACGCTGGTGCCGACGCCGGCGGAGAAGCGCGTCACGACGTTTCCAAAGAAGCTGTCGGAGAGCGGGCTGTTCAAGTCGGTCAGGAGGCACGTCATGGAGGATTCGTTGATTCCCTATTCCGTGAATGCCGTCCTCTGGTCCGACGGCGCTGCGAAACAGCGCTGGCTGGGGCTGCCGAAGGACGCGAAGATCGATTATCGCAAGAGCCGCGGCTGGGAGTTCCCGGATCAGACGGTGATCGTGAAGTCGTTCTCCTTCGAGATGATTGAAGGCAATCCGAAGTCGCGCAGGTGGATCGAGACGCGTTTTCTCACCAAGCAAGGAACCGAATGGTACGGCTATTCCTACACCTGGGACGACGATCAAAGGGAAGCGACGCTCGTGGAGGCGATGGGCATCGATCGCGAATATCGCATCAAGACCAAAAACGGCGAAAACGTTCTCCAGTGGCACTTTCCGAGCCGGGCCGAGTGCATGGTCTGCCACAGCCGGGCGGCGAATTACGTGCTGGGTTTGACGGAATTGCAATTCAATCATGATCACGATTTTGGCGGCGTCACGGAGAACCAGCTCGCAGTGCTTGAGCGGTTCAACTTGTTCAACAAGTTCAACTGGTCCTCGGAAGCGAACGACAAGTTTCGCAAAGACCTCAAAGGCCGGGGCCGGACGACGAAGGAAATCGACGACGAAATTGCCGCTCGCTCGGCGACGCGCAATCAGCGGGCGCCAGTGCAAACGACGCTGTTGCCCTTCAATCCGGAGACGACGCCGAGGCTCGTCGATCCATACGACAAGAAGCAAGACCTGACGGCCCGCGTTCGTTCGTATCTGCACAGCAATTGCGCTCAGTGTCACGTCGAGGCGGGCGGCGGCAATTCGGCGATGGAGTTGGAATTCACCAAGACGCTCGAACAGATGCGCATCATCGACGTCAAGCCGATCCACGACACTTACGGCATCAAGGACGCGCGGCTCGTCGCGCCGGGGCATCCGGAGCGGTCGATTCTGCTGCATCGCATCGCCCATCGCAACAAGGGGCACATGCCGCCGCTGGCGACGCGGGTTGTCGATCAGGTGATGGTGGACGCGATTCGTGAGTGGATTCTGGGCATGGGAGAGAAGGCAAAAAAATGACCGGCAAAAAAATGAAGACAGGGTTTGTCATTTTTTTGCCGGATCGAACGCGCGCATGATGGCGGAATTGTCTTCATCGCCAAATCCGGCGGCGTCAATCGCTTCCAGCAGTTTGTTGTGCAACTCCGACAACGGCGTCTTGGCGCCGTGCTTGACGGCTTCCGCGAGAATCAAACGCACATCCTTGAGATGCTGACGCAGACGCGCTTGCGGCTCGAAATCGCGCATCAACATCTTCTTCCCCTTCGTCTCCATAACGCGAGAAGACGCCGGGCCCGCTTTTAAAACCTCGAGTGCGACGGCGGGATCGACGCCGCACGCTTGCGCGAACGCCAGTCCTTCCGCGAGGACGGCGCGGTTCAAGCCCAGAACGAGATTGACGACGAGCTTCATGCGCGCGCCGGCGCCGCATGGGCCGAGATGGAAAGACTGCTTTGCGAAACTTCGCAGCAAGTCGTCGCATTCCCTGGCCGCGGTTTCGTCGCCGCCGAGCATGACGATCACGTCGCCGGCGCGGACCTGGGCGCTGGAGCCGGCAATCGTCGCGTCGAGATAACGGACGCCGCGCTTTGCGAGCGATTGGCCGATTGCCGCCATCATGTCGGGTTCGCCGGTCGTGGTGTCTACGATAATGTCGCCGGCTTGAAGTTCGGGTTCGATCTCGGAGATGACATGTTCTACGATGTCGGTGGTCGGCAAACTGAGGACGATGCGGCGGCACGCTTTGGCGACGTCGCTGGCGGTGGGTTGAGCCGTTCCGTGGAGGGAAGCGAGCGCTAAACGAGGAGTTTTTTCGATATCAAAGCCGTGAACGTTGAATCCGGCGTGCAAGAATCGTTCGGCGAGCGCGTTGCCGACGAGACCGAGGCCGATTATTCCGACGGATGCACCGGTCATATCGCCCATCGGTTATTTCTTGAGCCGCGCCAGGGACGCCTTGGCCTCGTCGCGGAGTTCTTCTTCGGGGCCCTTGTCGGCGAGCTTGCGGAGGGCGTCCACGGCTTCATCGCTGCCGACTTGCTCGCAAATCAGCATGATGCGCCGCACGCGCAATCGTTCTTGCGCGATGGACGGCGAGTTTGCCGCGGCCAGCTTGTCCTTCAGGATTTCGATGCGCCGCCGATACTCCAGCGAGGTCGCGTCGCGAATGGCCTGGTCGTAACGGCCTTCCATCCAGCGGCCATACTTGGAGAGTTCATTCATGGCGGCGGTTCGCGTCGGAAAATGGCTGGAATCGAGTTCTTTGAACAACTTCTTGACGCGATCCGGATCGAGAAAATAAAGGTTCTTCGTCAATTGCGGCACCGCTTGTTTGCTCGACGCGACGCATTTCCACAGCATCTCGTGCCCCTTCGGCGTCTCCTCGGTCGCGAGCACGTTCCAGGCGGTGTCGAGTTCCTGAAAGCCGAGCGTCAGCGCGGGGAGCTTGCCGTTGCCCGCGAGGCCGGGCACGTCCCATTGAAAGATGTTGGCATCGGAGCCGGCGGTGAACACACTGCGGGCATCGCCGTTGAAGGCGACGCCGTGGACTTCGCCGCCGTGGCCCTTGAACTGCGCGATTTGTTTGCCGCTGAACGCTTCCCAGAGACGAGCCGTGCGATCGAAGCTGCCGGAGAGGAGCGTTTGGCCATCCGGCGAAAAGGCGAGCGTGAAAACGGCGCTCAAATGGCCTTCGCAAAGGCGCTGGTCCTTCACGTCGGTCGGGTTCTTCGCGTTGAGGTTGTAGATGCGAATCGTCGAATCCCAGCCGCCGGCGGCGAGCGTCTTGGAATCGGGGCCGAATGCGAGCGAACGGACTGTCGGGAATACCGGCGCCGGGCCTTCCTTGACGTCGAACGATTTGACGAGCGCGTCGTTCTGCGGGTCCCAGATGAAGATCTTCGGCCCGCCGGCCGCGGCGAGCTTCTTGCCGTCCGGCGACCAGGCAAGCGCATGCAGCGGCGCGGGATACTTGAAACTACCTAGCATGCGTTTGCCCTTGATGTCATGCAGGTCGATATCGCCTCCCGCATGGCCAACGGCAACCAACTTACTGTCCGGTGAGAACGCCAGTGCCGCGACGGGGCTGAACGGGCGAACCACGATTTTTGCGAGTTCGGCGCCGTTGTCAGCGTTCCACAGGCGCATCGTGTCGGTCGCGGCGGCGATCGTCTTGCCATCGGGGGAAAGCGCGAAAGCGACATCGCCGATGAGCTTGGTGTCCCATTGCTTCAGCAATTTGCCGGCGTCATCCCAAACGTGCACATGCGCATCGCTCGTCATGCCGACGAGGCGCTTTCGATTCGAAGAAAACGCGAGGTCGGTGAACGGCGCTTGCACGCCCGGAGCGAGAACCACTTCGTTGCCGGTCGCGGCGGCGAAGATACGAATCGAATTGTTGAGTCCCGCGGTCGCCACGAATTCGCCGTTTTGTGTCACCGCGAGGGCGTCGCAATCGCCCTGAGAACGTGACAACGATTTGCGTTCTTCCATCGCATTCGCATCCCAGATGCGGATGGTCTTGTCGAGAGCACCGGAAATGACCTTATCGCCCTGAACAAAAAGCGACACAACGATGCCCTGGTGTCCCTTGAACGCACCAGTTTGCTTACCGGTCGCAACGTCCCAGCGGCGGATGAGATGATCGTCGCCTGCGGAGTAAAGCGTCTTGCCGTCGGCTGAGAACGCGATCGCGAGAACGCCGCAGCCGGCGTCGATTGTCTTGATCGTTTGATTGGTTTCGACGCTCCAGAAACGGATGGTGCGATCGTTGCTGGCCGAGACGAGCAGATTCGAATCGGTTGGTGCAAAGGCGATGGCGGTGATTTCATCGGCGTGGCCGGTCAGTTCGACGACCTTGCGTTTGTTCTCCATGTTCCACAGGATGATCATGCCGTCCTGGCTGGCGGACGCGATCGTGGTCGTATCGGGAGAGACGGCGACCGCTTTGATGGCGGCCTTGTGTCCGTCGAGCCGGCCGGTTTCCTTGCCGAGTTTGAAGTTCCACAGGCGCACCGTTTTTTGAAAGCCGCCGAAGACGAGCGTGTGGCCGCTGGGCGAATAGGTCATGGCGTGGACCCAGGGCTCGTTGATCGTGGTCCAGAGCGAGACCTCGCCCGCGAACGCACCG
>DAIOGM010000412.1:0-6662 GCA_036745215.1 Gemmataceae bacterium | reverse complement strand
GAAGACGCCGGCAAGGCGGCCCGCCAATTCGCGGTCGGCGCCGGGCAAGAGGCGATCTCCGCACGCGAACCGGTGCTCGCGGACTTCACCGGCGACGGCATTCTCGACCTGGTGGTTCCCAACTACTACTCGGCGGATGTTTCACTCCTGGTAGGCCGCGGCGACGGTACGTTTGAGCCGCAGCGCCGTTTCGACGCCGTCTACAAGGCCAATTCGGTCGCGTCCGCCGACTTCAACGGGGACCGCGTCAACGATCTCGCGGTGCTCGACCGCAACCCGGGCGCGGCCACGCTGTCGATTCTGATGGGTCGCTCCGACGGCACGTTCGTGCCGCCACAGAAAATCGCGATTCCATTCGCGCGCGGCGACGCCTCCCCCGTCCGCACCGGCGATCTCGATGGCGACGGTCACATTGATCTGACAGTCTTCGGGGCCAACGACGCATTGTTCCAGGTCCTGAAAGGCAACGGCGACGGCACTTTCACCGCGGGCAGCATGTTCTCGACCGGTGAAGTTCTTTTCGACGCTCAGCTCGCAGACCTCAATGGCGATGGCTACCTGGACGTCGTCATCGGCGGCGGCAATACGGGCAGCGTCGTCGTGCGTCTAGGCAATGGCGATGGCACCTTCCAGGAGCCGCAACAATACTTGACCGCGCCTCGACGCGCCGGCGACAATATCGGCATCATTGGCCTGGCAATCGCGGACATCGGCAGCGTGGCCGGTTCCGCCGACGGACTGCCCGATATCGTGGTCACGGCCCGCTATCGCTCCGGGTCCGATGTCCCGCAGGCGTTTCTCTTGCCCGGCATCGCGCCGGACGCGAATGGCAGAATCTTCGCCCCCGCGGTGAAACTCGGGACGTTGACCGAAGCCGGCAAGATTGCCGTGGACGATTTTGACAACGATGGCTTCAAGGACCTGGCCATCACCGAATCGGGCGGCGTACGCATTCTCTATGGCGAAGCCCCGGTCATCGTGCAGAACGCGACACCGGCAACCGCGCGGGATCTGGGCACGGTATCTCATCACCTCGGTCAGCCGCACGCGATCGTTCCGGGTTTCACGGATGCGTATTTCACGTTACAAATTCCGGACGAAACACACGCTGCCGCCGTTGACCAGGTCGTGGATATCTCCGTCTTGTTCCAAAATATCGAGGGCGCCGGCCTGCAAGCAGAAGTGATTGGCGCCTTACGAATTGTTGACGCCGTGAATGATCGCACCGGCGCACGGTTCCGCGTTGTCGCCACTCAAGGCACGACACTGACGGTGCACGTTTCGAGTCGGAGCGGCGGCTACGGCGCCTACACCCTCGACATCAATGTGCTGCCCCAGGTGATCAGCGCTCAGGCTTTGGCGGCGCTTCCGGGCGGTCCGCTCACGAGCTTGGTGCTCACGCTGCAGGGCGATCGGCTTGATCCGGCCAGCGCACAGGATCCAAACAACTACACGATTCGAAGATTGGCCGCGGACGGAGTGACGCCCATCGGAGCGCCGATTCCCCTTGCGTCCGCACCCGGCACGCACCCGATCCTCT
This sequence comes from Gemmataceae bacterium, assembly GCA_036745215.1. GTDB lineage: Bacteria > Planctomycetota > Planctomycetia > Gemmatales > Gemmataceae > SIAQ01. Next base: position 5,122 of record DAIOGM010000412.1, on the reverse strand, counting down.
ATACGCCGGGCGCCAATGTGGATGTCTCCAGCGGCCGAACCTTCCCGACCACCGTTCGCCAAACGATCACGCTGCTGCTGGCTTCCCCGCTGACGGCAGGCGCCGAATACCGGGTTGAACTCGCGCCGGCGATCCGCACTGCTGACCTGAACCCGAATGAAGCCGGGTTCCTTGCCCATGTTGGATCGCTGCCCGGACACCCCATGGTTTCCCACGCGGGTCACCAAGTTCAAACGGGAGGCTCGATCATCTTCACGGCCCAGGCGCCAACGGAAACCCTCGACGATCTCGGCACCGGCACCGCCTTCTTGACGCAAACTCAAAATGACCTTGTGGCCTACCTCGACTTCTTGTTAAAGAACGGCGACAGTCCCAACATTACCGAGGCAATCACCAGTCAGCTAGTTGCGCGCTTCGCCGGAAACGGCCTCAATACCCCGTTCCTGATTCTCTGGCTTGACCCAGTGAACATTCGCGCGGTGGACCCGAACGGAAACCGCACCACGTTCAACATGCAAACCAATGCCGTCACCAACAACATAAGTCGCAGCTTCATCGAGGTGGGCGGCTCCGTCGAGGTGATGGTCGTCGCCGCCGTACCTGGAACGTATGCACTCAATGTCAGCGATGTGCAGGCGACGGCGCGCGGCGGGGCGATCCTCCTGGATCGCGGCGAAACGCGCACCGCGAACCTTACCGACGCCATGCGCAATGGCGAGACCGATTTCCAGTTCAGCTTTGCTCAGGCCGTCTCCGCCGTCGTTGCGGCCGTTCTGCAACCTGGCCGACTCGACATTTCGATCGCTGCGGCCCTTGACGCGCTGCCGACACAGAGTGCGGCGCTCTCGAGCTTGATTGTCTCCGAATCCGTGGGCGCCGTCGTCGCTTCAATCATTCCGCCGGAAGTCGCAATCTCACTCGTGGTTGCCATTCAGAACTTCGTTCAAACCCCTGCAGGGGAGACCGCAATTGCGGCAGAGAACGAACGCGCCACGGTCGTCGCGCGTTGGTTGGACACGGATGGCGGCAGGGCATTCCTCCGCAGCGCCGAAACGCTTTTCCCGGATGCGCCAGTTCAGGAAATCACTTCCGCGTTTGTAGACGTCCTGTTGCAATCGCCTGCGTACAAGCTGTTCCGCGCCTTATGGTCGGGCAACGGCGTGCCGACGGCGCCAGCGCCGGGCGGCAACCCACCGGCGCCGCAATTGCCGGCGCCCGAAAATGAGCTAGGTCTCCTCGTTCCCGAGGAGCACGTTGAACAAGTTGTTCAAGATGCCGGCGACGTTGCAAATGATGAAGTCCAGCCGCCCGCTCATCGACCGACGGGAAAAATCGCCAGCATGATCCTGACGGTCGTAGCCGCGCTCGGTATCGCATACGCGGTCGCCTCCAGCGACAGGGAACGGCGCACCACCGATCCCCGCTTGTCCGCGAGAGATTCCGAAGATCGAAAGTGATCTTCATTTCTTTTCACACGAGCCGCCCGCCAGGATTCACATTCGCCAACGCTAATCACTCAATCGCCTGTTCTTGGCAATTCCCAGTCTTGATGCGCGAGGAATGCAATGCCTTCCGATTTCGAACCAAAAAAAAACGCAGTCACTCCGTCGTCGGCAACGGTCGCTGTTGAACCAGGCGCCCCCAAACCGGCCATCGGCGCTGCGACGTGCGATCTGGCGCCGGAACCCGCGGCCAACGCTTTCGCCGGCACTTGTGATCTTGATCCAGGAAGCGAGCCCGTTGCGAAACCAGATGCAACCTGCGATGTTCCAGCGGCAGCATCCGTGATCACACCTTTGGATGCCACCTGCGACGTCGCCGTCGAGGCGAGCAGCGTCTCCATGACGGACCCATCGGCGAAGGTTTCAGGTCTCGGCGGAAATCCCCACAAACCCGAAGACACGGTTAAGCAAACATGCGACTTTGATGAAGGGTCGACGCCCACCGATCACACTGCCGATTTTGATCCGAAAGTCACCGGAGGCAAAGCAGTCCAGGACACGGAAATGAAAACGCCGGGTCGGCACACCTCCCTTCGTACTGCGGAACAGACTTTCTATGGCAAGGCAGACACCGAGCCTTCCTCGGCGCCGAGGCGCGCGGGGCGCTTCGTGTTCAAGAAGTTCCACGCCAAAGGAGGCATGGGTGAGATCTGGCTCGTCGAGGATTCCGATATCGGCCGACCCGTGGCCTTGAAACGCATGCTCAATTCGCGCCAGAAGTTAAAGGACCAGTTCCTGAAGGAAGCCCGCGTCACGGGCCAGCTGGAACATCCTGGCGTAATACCAGTGCACGAATTGAGCATCGATGAAGATGGCCAACCGTTTTATGTGATGAAATTCGTTCACGGCAAGACGCTCAAGTCGGTCATTCAGGAGTATCACAAGAACACCAATGCCGATACGCCGCGCGAGGTCGAATGGTTGCGCCTGTTGAACGTCTTCATCGATTTGTGCCAAACCATCGCCTACGCGCACAGTCGCGGCGTAATCCATCGCGATATCAAGCCCGACAATGTGATGGTCGGCGCCTATGGCGAGACGCTGGTGCTGGATTGGGGCCTGGCAAAAGTGATCGGCGAGCCGGAAGGCGACGATCCCTTCGCCGCGATTCGCCAGGCCCAGTCCGAAGACGGCACCGCCACCGTGGCCGGCTCGATCAAGGGCTCACCGTATTATTTGGCGCCCGAAGCCGCCGCGGGGGAAGTGGACAAAGTCGATCAGGTGAGCGACGTGTTTCTCTTGGGCGGAACGCTGTACGAAATGGTGACCGGCAAGACGCCGCGCTGGGCCGACAAGATGACTGCGATCCTCCAGCTCGCCAGAACGGAAGCCCCGAAGCCGCCGCGGCAGCTCGATCCATCGGTGCCCAGGCCCCTGGACGCGATTTGCCGCAAGGCGCTCGCGCTCAAGAAGGAAGATCGTTATCAAGCCGCGGCCGAGCTCGCCGAAGATGTGCAGCGCTACATGGCGGGAGAACCGGTCTCGGCGTACCAGGAAACGCGCCTGGAAAGGACGTGGCGCTGGGTCAAGCGTCATCGCACCGCCTTGACGCGCACCGCGGCGATCGCTCTGATTCTCGCCATCGGCATGGCGGCGTTTGTCTTGATCGGTAACGCCGAAGCGCGCCGTGCTCAGGCCCAGGCGGAAACCGCCGACCTGAAGGCAAGGGATGACGCGCACGCTGAAATCAAACAGTTTCGCGCCTTGCTGGAGGAAGCCCGCTTTTACGCCGCCAGCGCCGACCCGGTGGCGACGCATGCCCCGGCGCTCGATGCCGCCAAGGTCGAAGTCGCCGCAAAAGCAGCTCTGGCGATCGCCGAGCCATGGGGACCGGCACTGGAAAAGATGCCGCTGGAAGATCAGCGCGACGCGTTGAAGAAGGACCTTTACAACCTACTGCTGGAACTCGCTCAGTTGAAGAGCCGGCAACCCACGGTGGAACACGCCAAGGAGGCTCTCACCCTGCTCGAAAGAGCCGCAGCCCAGCGGGCGCCGACGCAGAGTTTTTACCGCCTCCGCGCCCGTTGCCTGGCGGCACTGGGTCAAGACACCGAGGCCGCCGCTGACCGCAAGCGTGAAGCCGACCCGCAAACGCCGACGACGGCGATGGACCATTACCTCGTCGGCGAACAGTATCGCGTGGAGTCGTTGCAGAAGAACCTGGACGACAAGGATGGGAAACACGCCGATCTCAAGGGCCTGCACACACGCCGCGATTCGTTGCACCAGGCGATCAACGCCTATCGTCGAGCGCTGCGCAGCGACCCCGACCACTACTGGTCGCATTTCCAGCTCGGCACCTGCTACTCCGGTTTGGGCTCCTACGCGGAGGCGGCGGAAGCGTTGGGCGCATGTGTTGCCCTCATGCCCAAAGCTCCTTGGGGTTACAGCGCTCGCGGGTTGGCGCTCGCTCAGTTGAAGGACCGCCAGCTCGATGCGGAAGCCGACTTGGACCAGGCCTTGCGCCTTGATGAAGGATTTCGGCCCGCCCGGCTACACCGCGCGGTTTACTTCGCCAACCAAAAGAAATACGCCGACGCAGAAAAGGACTTCGCGTTCGTGCTGGCGCCGCCTCAGGAGAAACGCCTATCCGAAGCGGCGTTCGCACGCGGTCAGATGTACCTCGACCGACAGAAGTACGATCAGGCCTTGGCCGACTTCGACCAGGTCGTTGCGGACCGGCTCAACATCCGCACGGTCTACTTGCATCGCGCGCGCCTCTATCTGGCCAAGGAGATGCCCGAGAAAGTTCTGGAAAACCTGAACCTGTTTCTGGCCTCCGATGGCAAGTTTCAACCGGAAAGCCCGCAAGCTTATGAACAACGCGGCCGACATCTGCGCTTGCTCGCCGGCGAGTTTCCCAGCGATGCACTCAATCGCCGCGAGGCCGTATTCGTGCTCGCGATGACGCAATTGCAGACGGCCATCAAACGACGCGGCGACACCGCGTCGCTGTACGACGAAATCGGCACGCTCGAACAACGGCTCGCCGAATTGCAACCGACCGAGGAAGCGCGGCGTCGCGCGGCGGCACTCGACGCGTACACCAAGGCCATTCAGCGGGCGCCAAAAGACAAGACCCTGCGAGGCCAGCGCGCGTGGGCGTATATCGATGTGGATCAACTCGAAAAGGCGCGGGAGGACTTCATCGCCGCGGTCGAATTGGACCCCAGCCACGCAGATTCCTATGCCGGGCTAGGCTACACCGAAGCCATGTTGAAGGACCCCGTTCAAGCTCGACGCCATGCCGCGCTGGCGACGCTCCACGGCGCCGGCGATTACCTCGTGCTGCACAACGTTGCTTGTGTTTACGGTGCCTTGTCCAAGATGGAATTGCCTCGCGCCAAGGAACACCAGGACACGACGCTGGATCACCTACGGCGCGCGGTGGACTTGTGGAAAAAAGGAGATAAAAAGGGACCCAACGAAATTCGATTGATTCTGAATGACGCGGCATTCCCGCCGGAACTTCGGGCCAGGGCAGAGTTCAAAAGAATTGTTGAAGAGGACTAGCGAGGTTGACACCTCTGATCCAAAAGGCCCGGCGAGCCGAGCGGCGTAAGCCGCCGGTTGAGGTTGCGCAAACTCAACCGGCGGCTTACGCCGCTCGGCTCGCCAGA
>DAIOGM010000411.1:0-6679 GCA_036745215.1 Gemmataceae bacterium | reverse complement strand
TTCGGCGTCCTGCTCGACTTCGGCCTGTCGCCGCGCCAGCTCGCGCCGCGCATGCGCCGCTGCGGCATCACCTGGGAACACATTCACGCCGTCCTCTTGACGCATCCGCACAGCGATCACTGGCAACCAGCGACGCTGACGCATCTGGCACAACTCGGGCTGCCGATCTATTGCCATTCGGGCCATCTTGAGCATCTTGCGCCCGAAAGCAACGCCATCAAGGCGCTGGCCGACGCAAAGTTGATTCGCCATTACCAGCCAGGCGAGCCGCTCAAGTTGCACCCGGCGTGTCAATGTCTGCCTATCGAACTGTCGCACGACGGCGCGATGACGTGCGGCTTCCGATTCGACGGCGGCGCGTGGTCGATCGGTTATCTCGCGGATCTCGGCTCGTGGTCGCAGGCGCTGGCGAAGCGGATGCAAGACGTTGATTTGCTGGCGCTCGAGTTCAATCACGACGTGCCGATGCAGTTGCAGAGCGGCCGGCATCCGACGTTGATTCGGCGTGTGATCGGCGACCATGGGCATCTTTCCAATGAGCAGGCTGCGGATTTGTTGACGGAAATCGTTCGGCGCTCGAACGTGGGCCGGCTTCGGCATCTCGTTCAGTTGCATTTGAGTCGGCAATGCAATCGGCCGGAGATGGCACTTGATGTTGCGGAGCGAGCGTTGGCGAAACTGGGCGTCGCGATGTCGATCTACACGGCACATCAGGATCAAAAGGGGAAGACAATCGATTTGAGCAAGAGCAGAGCGGCGCGGAAATTGCGAATCACATCGGCGTTTGTGCAGGCGACTTTAGCGTTTGGGGAGTAGATTCACTTCGGCAATTGCGTTATCCTAGCGTCGTAGGGACAAGCGGCTCGCTTGTCTCTGGTGCACAACAGGACATGCGAGCCGCTTGTCCCTACGGGAATTTCACCATGCTCATCACGTGTTTTCAATGCCGGCAGCAACTGAATGTGTCCGATGAGAGCGCCGGCAAACGGGTACGCTGTCCGCATTGCTCGTATGTGATCGTGGCGCCCGCGAAATCGAAGCCGACGGCGGAAGGCGCGATCGAACCGGCTGCGCCCGCGGTCGCGTTGCCGAGCATGGATTTGGACGGCGACGGTCCGCCGCCGCAGAGGCCGTCGAAAGTGCCGGTGCAATCGGTGCCGCCGACGCCGCTGCCCGCAGTCGTCATGGACAAGCCGAGGAAGGCGGAGCCGAAAGAGGAGGAGGCGCCGCCGCCTTCGGTCGAGCGAGGCCGGCGCCGCCGACCAGCGTCGGGGCCGCCCGCGACACCGACGCGAAGCAGCGCGGGCAAGGTGCTGGCGATCCTCGCGGTCATCGCGGCGCTCGGCATCGGCGTGGTGGTCGGGGCGTTCGCCATGCATGAGTCCAACAATCACCAGCCGCAGCCGTTCTTCCCGCCCGTCGCGTTCAATCCGCAGCCACAGCCGTTCATGCCGGAATTCAACGGTCCGCCGGGCATGCAGCCATTCGACCCGAATCGCCAGCGTCCGCCCGCGTTCATTCCGGGGCCGCAATTGACCTGGTACGATTATCGCGATCCGAACCGCATGTTCAAAGTCTTGCTGCCGCGGCCGGACGCGCCGATAAAGCAGATGATCCAGAACCACGAATGGACCGGCCAGGGGTCGCACCAGGGGGAATGGAACTTTTCGATCCTGCACCGCTCGATTCCCGACAACGAATTTCGCGCCATGCCGGCGCAAGCGCACGTGAATGACATCGAAAACGGTTTGATCAATGCCTTCAATGCACGCGTCAATTTCTCCGGCCCGCGCGCCCTTTTAGGCGGCGTTTCCGGACGCGAATGGGATTTCTCGACGCCGGATGGCCGAAAGCTGTTCGCCCAGTGTTGCCTGGTCCCCACGGGCGAGCGTTGCCATCAATTCCTGCTGATCGCGGCGGCGCCGATGAATGTCGATCGTTTTCATGCCACCGTTTCCACGTTTTTCCATTCGTTCGTTCTCCTTCGCGGCATCGAACCCACCAATGCGCCGCTCGGACAAATGGTGTACGAGGAAATCGATGACATGAACATCAAGAACGATCGGCGCGACAATGAGTTCCTATCGCTCGCTGTTCATCCGCAAAAGGATATCGTCGTGGCAGGAACGACGAGCGGGCATGTCTGTCTCACTGGTAATCTTGGATTCAAGTTCGCGCTTGGCGACAACAAAGGCATCGAACAAATTGCGATTTCGCCCGACGGCAAATGGCTCGCCGCATCGACGGGCGCCATGATTCATGTCTGGCAAGACTGGGACGGCGGCGCATTGGTCCCGCTCCTGCCAACAAAAGGGGGCACGAGTGCGCCGGCACGGCGTTGCGCCTTCTCGAAAAATCACCTGTTCGTCGCCGCCAGGAACAGCATCAAGGCCTTCGATCTGAATACCGCCAAGTGGGTGACGAATCTCGACCTCGGCGACATGAATGTGCAGGGCGTGGCCGTCACGCCCGATGAATCGATCCTGGCGATCCATGACGAAAAAACCATCGCTCTCTGGGATTGGCCCGGGAAAAAAGAACTCGCCCACCTCGACGCGCACGAAGCGGCGATCACCACGGCCGTCTTCTCGCCCGACGGCAAAACGCTGGCGAGCGCCGGCGCCGATCGAATCATCAAGCTCTGGGATGTCGAGACCCGGACCGAAAGCGCCGCCTTGAAGCAGCACGCCTGGACCGTTTCCGCGCTCGCCTTCACGCCGGACGGCAAACGCCTGGCGAGCGGCGGACTCGACGGCATGCTTCTGTTCTGGGACATTCAGCAAGCCAAGCCACGCATGATCTGGGCGCAAGCGAATCGCTTTCCCGTCCGCGGCGTCGCCTTCGACGGGGGCAACAAACATTGCTACATGACGTGCAAGCAGGCGCTGGGGGAGTACATGAAGGAAGCCAGCCAGTATCGCCGGCAGGTGAGGAAAATCGCCAAGAATGAGATCAAGGCCAATCCCGTGCAAGCGGAAAAGATCGTCGCCCAGCACGCCGGCTTGCACTTGCCGACGAGCTTCGGCGCCGCTTTGATCTCGCGCGACGCCCACACCATCGTGACGACCAGCGATCGCCAGCGCCATTTCGATTTCCGTCCACAAATGCAGGGGCAGCCGCAAGAGCCGCAATTGTTTTTCACGCGTTTCTGGGACGGCGCCACCGCCCGGCAACGGCACTCCATTGACGCGTTTGCAACCGGGCAGCTCAGCCCGGATGGGAACTGGTTCGCCTATATGATTCCGGGCCAGAACGCCATCAACGTACTGGATGTCGCCACGCGGCGTTCGTCCGGCCCGCTCGGCGCCGTGCCGCCCAATTTCGTGCCGCACATGTTCTTTGCCGCGGACAGCAAGTACCTGTGGGTCGAGTCCAAGGACGAGCTGATTCAATACGAGATGCCGGCCGTGCAGCAGGACAAGCCGAAGAAATTCGTCAACCCCGCGCCGGTGGTTCATGAGAAACGCCGGCTCAAGTTCAAGGACTCACCCGATGTAGGTTTCGCCCGCTTGACGCTGTCGCTCGATCTGCAGGGTTTTCTGTTGGACGACGCCACCTTCGGCGCCGGCCTGCGAAAACGCACCTGGCGCGATTGCACGGATGGCCGAGAAATAGCGGTCCCGAAGCCGCCGCCAGGCGAACGCTCGAAGTTCGTCCGCCTCCGCTTCCCGGAAGACGACGCCGACCTCGTCGAAGTGTCCGATTTGACCAGCGGCATCACCAGGGCGGTGGGCCGCCACGCGGAAGTGTCCGTCATGGGCACGATCCATCCGTCCGGCAAGATCGCTGCATCGGTCGCGTCAATGCATCGACATCTCTTGAAGATTCATTTTTTCGACGTGGATAAGTCGATGCCGATCTTGACGTTGCCGGACGTGGACGCGCGCCATGCGGTTGACATTCGCTTTTCGTCCGACGGGCGCTATTTTGCATACGTCTCGAACGCCGGCTGGTCGCGGATCTTGCCGACCGATTGGCTCCTGGAACGCAAGGTGCAGCTGGCGTGCGATCCGAACGAGGTCGCGGCGCCCTGAATAGCCGCTTGCGGCTTCGCGCTCGCCGTCGTCCGCCGATTCGCCGCCGCCCGATTGCGAACGCGAAACCGCAAGCGGCATTTTTGCAATCCGCACTTGGCATCCTCGCCGACGCTCCATAGATTGGATACAACAAAAGTGTTGTGTACAAAAATGTCCTAGGCAGAAAAGTCATCGGCGATGGAGGCGGCGAGTCACGGTATGGCGATCACAAAAGACCGCAAGACGGAATTGATTGACACCTATCGGCGCAAGGCCAACGACACCGGCTCGCCCGAAGTGCAAATCGCATTGCTCACCGAACGCATCACGCAGCTCACCGAGCACCTGCGCACGCACAAGAAAGATCACGCCAGCCGGCGCGGCCTGCTCATGATGGTCAGCAAACGATCCGGTCTGCTCAATTACCTGCGCGACATGGATCGCGCCCGCTATCTCACCGTGATCAACAAGCTCGGCCTGCGCAAATAGCCACCCCGTTTACGTTTAGCGCTCGCACGGCGCCACGCGATCGCTAAACGTAAACTCGCGAGACTTCTCTGCCGGAAGCCAAGAGGTGCGTTCCGTGCAGTTCTGTCGTGTAGAAACCCAAATCGGCGATCAAACCCTATTCCTCGAAACCGGCAAAATCGCCAAGCAAGCCCACGGCTCCGTCGTCGTCGGCCTCGGCGAAACCGTCACCCTCACCGCCGCGTGCGAAGGCCCGCCCATCCCCGGCCGCGATTTCTTCCCGCTCATGGTCGATTATCGCGAAAAAACCTACGCCGCCGGCAAATTCCCCGGCGGCTTCATCAAACGCGAAGGCCGGCCGACCACCAAAGAAATTTTGACGTCGCGCCTCATCGACCGTCCGATTCGGCCGTTGTTCCCCGCCGGTTACATCAACGAAGTGCAAATCCTCACGTCCGCGATGTCGTATGATCAGGAAAACGATCCCGACACGCTGTGCATGATCGGCGCTTCCGCCGCATTGCACGTGTCGCATATTCCTTTCCTCAAACTCACCGGCTCCGTGCGCGTCGGCCGCATTCGCGATCAGTTTGTCGCGATGCCGACCGCGTCGCAGATGGAGGAGAGCGAACTCGACCTGATCGTTTCCGGCACCAAGGACGCCATCACGATGATCGAAGGTTTTTCGCGCGAGATGGCGGAAGACTTGATGGCCCAGGCGATCGCGTTCGCGCACGATCAAATTCGCAAGATCATCGACCTGATCGCCGAATTGCGCGTCAAGGCGGGTCTGGCCGAGAAGGAATATCCCGCGCCGGTGGCGCCGAACCCGGCCAAGGAATTCTTGAAGACCAAGTACGGCGCCGAGTTCCGCGAACTCAAGCAAACCAAGGGCAAGCTCAATCGCCGCGACGCCATCGCTTCCCTGCGTGAACGCGTCTTCGACGAACTCGTCCCCGAGGAAGGCGAAGGCCAATTCACGCCCGAGCAAGTCGCGCAGGCGTTCGAATGGCTCGAAGAACAAATCGTCCGCGGCCTGATCCTCGAGGGCAAGCGCATCGATGGCCGCACGCCCAAGGAAATCCGCGCCCTCTCGTGCGAAGTCAGCGTGCTGCCCCGCGTGCACGGCTCCGCGATCTTCACCCGCGGCGAGACGCAGGCGCTCGTCACCACTGTCCTCGGCACCGCGGACGACGAACAACGCGTGGACGGGCTGCATGAGGAATATTCGAAGAAGTTCATGCTCGATTACAACTTCCCGCCGTTCTCGGTCGGCGAATGCAAGCCGATTCGCGGCCCCGGCCGGCGCGAGATCGGCCACGGCATGCTCGCCGAACGCAGCTTGAAGCCGGTCATCCCCAACCCGGAGAAGTTCCCGTACACGATTCGCCTGGTGTCCGACATCCTCGAATCCAACGGCTCCTCCAGCATGGCAAGCGTCTGCGCCGGAACGCTGGCCCTGATGGACGCGGGCGTGCCGATCAGCGATCCCGTCGCCGGCATCTCGATCGGCCTCGTCAAGGAAGCGAGCGGCTGGACCCTCCTGACCGACATCATGGGCGACGAGGATCATTTCGGCGACATGGACTTCAAGGTCGCCGGCACCGTCCGCGGCATCACCGGCATCCAGCTCGATCTCAAGATCGACGGCATCTCCGAGGAAATCATCAAGGCCACGCTCGACCAGGCCCGCGAAGCCCGCCGCGAAATCTTGAAAGCGATCGTCACCACGCTTCGCTTCCCGCGCGCCGAGACGAGCCGGCACGCGCCGCGCATGCTGGTCGTCAAGATCAACCCGGAAAAGATCGGCATGCTGATCGGCCCCGGCGGCAAGACGATCCGCGGCATCCAGGAAATGACCGGCGCCAAGATCGACATCCAGGAAGACGGCACCGTCCAGATCGCGCATGCGAGCGCTGAAGGCGCCGAGGCCGCCAAGCTGCGCGTCGAAGCGTTGACCGAGGAAGTGCGCATCGGCAAGATTTACGAGGGCCGCGTCGCATCGGTCAAGGACTTCGGCGCGTTCATCGAGATTCTGCCGGGCCGCGACGGGTTATGTCACATCAGCGAGCTGGACGACAAATACGTCGAGCGCGTGGACGCCGTGTGCAAGGTCGGCGACATCATGAAGGTGAAGGTGATCGCGATCGACGATCAGGACCGCGTCAAGCTGTCGCGCAAAGCGGTGCTGCGTG
>DAIOGM010000410.1:2234-6718 GCA_036745215.1 Gemmataceae bacterium | reverse complement strand
GTCATTGGTGTCCTTGGCGAGGCCGAGGTCGGCGACCTTGACGATGCCGTCCTTGGTGAGGAGGATGTTGTCGGGCTTGACGTCGCGATGGATCAGGGTTCTTTCGTGGGCGAGCTGCAGGCCGGCCGCCGTCTTGAGGATGAGGTGCAGGGCGTCGCCGACCGAGAACTTGCCGAGCTTCTTGAGCCAGCCTTCGACGCTGCCCCCCTCGACGAGTTCCATGGCGAGGAAGTGGAAACCCTTGGCCTCGCCGACGTCGAGACAGGCAAGGACGTTCGGATGATCGAGCTTGGCCATGGCGCGGGCTTCGCGCTTGAATCGCAGGACGAACGATTCCTTGTTGGCCAGCTCCTTGGCGAGCACCTTGAGAGCGACGATGCGATTCTGACTGATTTGGTGAGCCTTGTAGACGGCGCCCATGCCGCCCTGCCCCAACTTCTTGAGGAGCTTGTAGTCGCCTAGCTTGGTCGCGGATTTTTCAGCGGCGCTGTCGGCTGCGGGCGCCGGTTTTTGTTCTTCGGCCATGGGTGCCTCAGCGATGTCCGGCGGCAAGGTCGCCAGCGTGTCCTGGACGTTCGCGTTCGTCCGGTCCAGGGGCGGCGTATCCTTGCGCACGATTTTGCGGCCGACCTTGGCGCCGGCGTTCGCGGGCGGCGGAATCGTTTCCAGGGGATCGACCGCGGGCGAATTGTCGGCAACGACGTTCAGCCCATCGTGCGTTGCTTTGGGTTCTCTGGGCATAACAAAGTCTCCCACATTGGATCGCTTGAAAATACCTAAGCCCGGTAATCGGTCTCACCAAGCAGGAAGCAATCCTGAAATGGGTGAGCGATGGGGAGAAGACTCGCTGGGGGAAAGAACCGGACAATCCAAGGGTTTTATTATGCCGACTGCATACTGCATGTGCAAAGAAAATACGGAAAAAATGGGAACATTAATGGGGGATTGCATTCAGAAAGTTAAAGTCGATTCCCACGTCCTCTTTCCTTGCAAGCAATTCTAGTCCACAAAATCTCGTGCTAACAGAAATCTCACCGCAGAGGACGCAAAGAACGCAGAGAAAGGCAATAAGTCGGTTTTCGAATCGGATCGACAAGCTGTTTGTCAATCCGCGGAATTCGGTGCTGATTTCTGGCTTCTGATTTGACAAGGATTTGAATTTTTCCTCCGCGTTCTCCGCGTTCTCTGCGGTGAGAAATCAGGGCTACTTGCGAGCGTCGATGACCGCGCTTACAATAAACGCAGTCCAACCGATGAGATGTCCTACCTCGTCTTGATCCCATTGCAGCCATCGTTTGCTCAAGGAGCCGACGCGACATGAAGAACTTCCGCCGATTTGCCGCCGCCATTTCTTTGGCGTCGTTCCTGGCGATTCAAGCACCTATCCAGGCGCAGTCCAAGATCGAATACAACCGCGATGTGCGGCCAATCTTGGCTGAGAACTGCTTCGCGTGTCACGGGCCGGACAGCGCATCGCGCAAGGCCGGCTTGCGACTCGACTTTCGCGACGATGCCATCAAAATGGGCGCGATCACGCCCGGCAAGGCGAAGGAAAGCGCGCTCTTCGAACGCATCACGTCAAGCGATCCAAAGCACGTCATGCCACCGCCGAAGACGCTGAAGGTTTTGAAGCAGGCGCAGAAAGACACTCTCACGCGCTGGATCGCCGATGGCGCCGAGTATCAGCAGCACTGGTCACTTATTACTCCGAAGCGGCCGCCGTTGCCGAAAGTCAAGAACGAAGCGTGGGTGCGCAATCCGATCGATCGCTTCATTCTCGCGGAGCTGGAGAAGCGCGGCATGAAGCCGAACCCGGAAGCCGATCGCCGCACGCTGGCGCGGCGCTTGAGTCTCGATTTGACGGGCCTGCCGCCGTCGGCCGCCGAGGTCGAGGCGTTCGTCAACGACAAGACGCCCGATTACTACGAGAAGTACGTCGATCAACTGATGAAGTCGCCGCACTGGGGGGAGCACCGCGCCCGCTACTGGCTCGACGCGGCCCGTTACGCCGACACGCATGGCATCCACTTCGACAACTATCGCGAGATTCATGCATACCGCGACTGGGTGATCAATGCGTTCAACAAGAATCAACCGTTCGATCAATTCACGATCGACCAGCTCGCCGGCGATCTGTTGCCGAACCCGACGCTCGATCAACTGGTGGCGACCGGCTTCAATCGCTGCAATATCACGTCGAACGAAGGCGGCCTGATCAAGGAAGAGTACCTCGTGCTCTACACACGCGATCGCACCGAAACCGCGGCCGCCGTTTGGCTCGGCGCGACGATGAACTGCTGCACGTGCCACAGTCACAAGTTCGATCCGTTCAGCCAAAAGGACTTTTACGCGCTGTCGGCTTTCTTCAACAACACGTCGCAAGACGCGATGGACGGCAACATCCCGAACACGCCGCCGACGATCTTCGTGCCGCGCCAGGAAGATCGGCCACGCTGGGACGTGCTCGCAAAGGAACTCGCCGGACTGCGTGCGAAGATCGAGGAACGCAAGAAAGCGGCCACCGTCGATTTTGATTCCTGGTTATCGCAAGCGAAGGCGGAGCAGGTTGCCGTGCTCGTGCCGACGTACGGTTTGAAGATGCATGCCAAGCTCAATGAAGCGCAGGGCAAGTCCGTCAACATCGCAATCCGCGGCAAGCCAAGCGAATGGCAGTTAGGCGACGGCTACGACTGGGTCGCCAACAAGGGCATGCCGAAGACATTCACGATCAAACCGGCCGGCTCCGCGATCGAGCTTGCCGACGTCGGCGATTTCGAAAAGGATCAGGGCTTCTCCATCAGCGCCTGGGTCAAGATCCCTCGCCGCGGCACCACCGGCGCCATCGCGGCCCGCATGGACTACGCCAACAATTATCGCGGCTGGGACTTCTGGATGGAGCAAGACAAGCTCGGCATGCACATCGTCAACCAATGGCCCGAAGACGCGCTCAAAGTCACCTCGAAGACGCCGCTGCAGCCGAATCAATGGTATCACGTGCTCATGACGTACGACGGCTCGGCCAAGGCTGCGGGCGTCAAGCTATATCTGAACGGCGTCCTGCAACCGCTCGATGCGTTTACGGATCAGCTCAAGAGCACGATCAAGACGAAGACGCCGTTCAAGATCGGCCAGCGCAGCGCGAGCGAACGCTTGAAGGATGTGTCGCTTCAGGATCTGCGGCTCTATGGACGGACGCTCAAGGGCCCGGAGGCGGAGCAACTCGCGAAGTCATCGAAGGCGGCGGATTATCTCGCCAAGCCAGCCGAGAAGCGTACGCCGGAAGAAAAGGCGGCGCTGTTCGATTGGTGGCTGGTGTCCCTTGACGACGCGTATCGCGCGCTAAACGATCAGGTCGCGGGCATTCAGCAAGAAGAAGTGACGCTGAAATCGCGCGGCACCATCGCGCATGTGATGAGCGAAAAGAAGGACGAACCGCTTGCCTACGTCCTTTTCCGCGGTGAATACGACAAGCGGCGCGACCAGGTAAAAGCCGCCACGCCAAGCGTGTTGCCGCCAATGCCCGCCGACTTGCCGAGGAATCGCCTCGGCCTCGCGCAATGGCTCTTGCGTCCGGACAATCCGTTGCCGGCGCGCGTCACCGTCAATCGCTTCTGGCAAGAGATCTTCGGCAACGGCATCGTCAAGACCAGCGGCGACTTTGGCGTCGCGGGAGAATTGCCGTCGCATCCGGAGTTGCTCGATTGGCTGGCGCTGGAGTTTTCGTCAGCGAGCCTCCCGCGTGAGCGGGGGGAGGGCGCGTGGGACATCCAACGCTTCTTCAAGCTGATGGTCACCTCCGCGACCTATCGTCAGGCCGCGACCGTGACCAAAGATTCGCTCGAAAAAGATCGCGACAATCGCTGGCTCGGCCGGGCGCCGCGCTATCGCATGGACGCCGAGATGATTCGCGATTACGCGCTCGCATCGAGCGGCCTGCTCGTACGCAAGATTGGCGGCCCGAGCGTGAAGCCGTACATGCCCGACGGCGTCTGGGAAGCCGTCGCGATGATCGGCTCCAACACGCGCGACTACAAACGCGACACGGGTGAGAAGCTCTATCGCCGCAGCATGTACACGTTCTGGAAGCGCGCCGCCCCGCCGGCGTCGATGGATATTTTGAATGCGCCCAATCGTGAAACCTGCACGACGCGCCGCGAACGCACCAACACGCCCTTGCAGGCGCTCGTCACCTTGAACGACGTGCAATTTGTCGAAGCCGCCCGCCACATGGCGCAGTTTGCTTTGAAGGAAGGCGGCGCGACGGATGCAAGCAAAATAGACTTCATCGCCACGCGGTTGATTGCGCGTCCGTTTCGCGCCGCGGAAATGAAGATCGTGCAAGCATCGCTCGCCGATTTGCGCGAACATTACCAGACGCGCGAGGAGGATGCTCGCAAATTGATCACCGTCGGCGAATCGCGACCCGATGCGTCGCTGGACGCGCGAACGCTCGCGGCGTGGACGATGCTGGTGAATGAGTTGAT
>DAIOGM010000410.1:0-2224 GCA_036745215.1 Gemmataceae bacterium | reverse complement strand
ATGAAGTTCTGAACAAATAGTATACCGGCAAGCCCCGCGATGAGCGCAGCGATTCGCGGGGGTCGCACCCGGAAAAACCGGGTCGCACCGGCTACAACCCCCGGGAATCGCTGCGCTCATCCCGGGGCTTAGAGAGATTAACCAATGAACCCCTTCCAATCCTGGCTCCAATCCGAATCGCGTCGCCAATTCCTCGGCCGCGGCGTCAACGCCGTCGGCTTCGCGGCCCTGGCTTCCCTCTTGAACGAGGGCCGCGCCCAGGAACCGACCGGCCAAGCCGCCGCCTTGCCGCGCACGCACCACACGCCGAAAGCGCGCAGCGTCATCTATCTGCACACCGTCGGCGGCCCGCCGCAGATGGACCTGTACGACTACAAGCCGCTCATGCGCCGCTATTACGACGTCGAACTGCCCGACTCCGTCCGCATGGGCCAGCGCCTGACCACGATGACATCGGGCCAGACGCGCTTCCCGATCGCGCCGTCGAAGTTTCGCTTCGCCCAGCACGGCCGCTGCGGCATGTGGGTCTCGGAGCTGTTGCCCTACACGTCGCGCATGGTCGATGACATGTGCTTCATCCGCTCGATGAACACCGAGGCGATCAATCACGAGCCCGCCATCACGTACATGCAAACCGGCAACCAGGTGACGGGCCGCCCGTGCCTCGGCGCGTGGGCGTCGTACGGCCTGGGTTCGCTCAATCAAAACCTGCCGACGTTCGTCGTCCTCGTCGCCCGGCCGACCAATCAAGAACAGGTGCAAGCGATCTCCGCGCGTCTCTGGCAATCGGGCTATCTGCCGGGCGAACATGCGGGCTGCAGCTTCCGCTCGGCCGGCGATCCGATTCTTTACATCAACAACCCGCCGGGCGTGTCGCCGGAGTTGCGCCGCCGCACGCTCGACGGCTTGCGTCAGCTCAACGAACTCAACCACGAACTCGTCGGCGACCCGGAGACGCACACGCGCATCCAGCAATACGAGATGGCTTTTCGCATGCAGCAAAGCGTGCCGGAGCTGATCGACATCGGCTCGGAGCCCGCATCGACATTCCGCCTCTACGGCGACGCCGCCCGCAATCCCGGCTCGTTCGCGAACACGGTGCTGCAGGCGCGGCGCATGGTCGAACGCGGCGTCCGCTTCATCCAGGTCTATCACAACAACTGGGACACGCACGCCAACGTCGCCGGCCGACTGCCGGATCAATGCCGCGACGTCGATCAAGCGTGCTGGGGCCTCGTGCAAGATTTGAAGAACAAGGGCCTCTTCGAATCGACGCTCATCATCTGGGGCGGCGAGTTCGGCCGCACCATTTACTCACAAGGCGGCTTGACGGCGCAGAACTATGGCCGCGATCATCACCCGCGCTGCTTCACGATGTGGATGGCCGGCGGCGGCGCCCGCGGCGGTCAGATCTACGGCACGACGGACGACTTCTCGTACAACATCGTCGAGGATCCGTGTCACATCCGCGACTTCCACGCCACGGTGTTACATCTGTTGGGCATCGATCATGCGCGATACTCTTATCGCTATCAGGGACTGGATCAGCGCTTGACGGGCGTGGAGCCGGCGCATGTGATCAATGAACTGGTTGCATGAAAACGAGAAAGGAAAGGAAAGCGCGGTGTGCCGGGAGGGCGAGGCTCCTGCCGAGCCGCGGACCTCGAGAAAACGGAGCCTAAACGGCTCGGCCGGAGCCTCGCCCTCCCAATGCACGCGCGTTTGAATTATAAAGATCAGCAAATAGCCCGGCGTCCGCCACGTTCACTTCGCCAGGAGCGACAGCAACCCATTTTTCACGTCTTCGCCCACGTTGTGTTTGCCGAAGTAATTCTCCCATAGCGCCTTGGAAAACGCGACGTCGCGAATGAGAACTTCTTCGCCACCAACTCGCTGGAAGTGCAGCCCGACCTTGGGGACATGGGTGATCAAGAAGTGGTCGCCAAGGTCGGCGTCGCCGGAGATCATTTTTTCCCGAAGCGCCTTGGCCTCGCTGGCAAACGCGGGCGCGGGATGGTTCTCGCGCAGAAGGGTAAACAGGCTTTCTGCCATGCTCTTGCCGGTTACCGGGCGGAGCATGATCAGGTGCAACACCTTTGCACAATCCGCATCCACCATCTCTTTGGCGTTGCGTATCTTCGTGCCTTCCTGAACATAGCAAGCCACCGAATAAACATAGCGCGGCACAGCCGCAACCGAAAGGGTGAATGACGATTGCTCCCCA
>DAIOGM010000409.1:0-6723 GCA_036745215.1 Gemmataceae bacterium | reverse complement strand
TTCGATGCACACCACGTTCAGCCGATAATAAAGGTCCTCGCGGAATTTTCCGGCTTCGACGAGCTGGCGCAAGCCGCGATTCGAAGCTGCGATGACGCGCACATCGACGCGAATCGGCTCGGATCCGCCGACACGTTCGAACGAACGTTCCTGAAGGACGCGCAGTAGTTTGACTTGCATCGACGCGGGCATGTCGCCGATCTCGTCGAGGAAAATCGTGCCGCCGTTGGCCATCTCGAAGCGGCCGAGCCGTTGCCCCACGGCGCTCGTGAAGGCGCCTTTTTCGTGCCCCAGCAGCTCGCTTTCGATCAGCGCTTCCGGGATGGCGGCGCAATTCACGGCGATGAATGGGCCCGTGCGATGGCTTGCCGCTTCGTGCACCGCGCCGGCGACGACTTCCTTGCCGGTGCCGGTTTCACCTTCGATGAGCACGGTCGTGTTCGCCTGACCGAGATCGGCGATCAAATCGAAAATCGCGCACATGCGCGGGTCGCTGCTGCGAATGGTTGTTCTCATCGACTCTTTTCTCCAAATAACGAGCTGCGGACCGTGCCGCGTTCGATCCCAAGGAAGGTTGGGAAAATGAATTCCTATGTTAAAGAAATGTTAGTCAACTGGAATATGAATGGTATCGGACTCGACGGTCAGTCGAATACGGGGAATTGCAAGTAGCTTTGTAATGGATTTCCTGCAACAATCGTAATGGCAAAGGCATAGGGCGCGCGATTTGCCCATTTTTAGGGCATCGGTGTCATGGTGTGGGAAGCGTATTGCCGCTCCGTACATTGAAAATAACCGCACACGCCGTAAGCCGTTCAGGGATCGGCTCTGTATTACCAGGAACGACGACGAACGTCCGCCCCGAGACTAGGCGGGACGCTGGCAACCTGTGCGTTATCGAAGACTTCGTTCGGGGTAGTGGGTCAGTTTGCACAAATCTTTGGAGTGCGGCGGTTTGACGCCGCTATCTTTCTTTTTTTCTTTTGAATCTCCAAGAAACAAAAGAAAGAAGGAAGAAAAGAAAGCGGCGTCAAACCGCCGCACTCCAAAGTGACCCACCACTCGTTCGGGCCTTTACAATGCACTTTTCGAATCAAGGTTTTTGTAGAAAGGCGCACAATCGTGGCTGTCATTGCTGTAAAAAAAACCGTCGTTGCAAAGCGCGTTTTCGTCGTCGAAGATCATCCGATTGTGCGCAAAGGCCTGGCGGCTCAGCTTGCGGATGCCCCAGACTTGATCCTCTGCGGCGAATCCGAAGACGTCGCCGACGCCGCGGCCCGCATTCCCGACGCTCAACCGGATCTGGTGATCGTTGACATTTCCCTGAAAAACTCCAATGGAATCGACCTGGTCAAGCGGCTCCGGGCGAAGAGCCCACGCTTGCCCATCTTGATCTGGTCCATGTATCCCGAATCGCTCTACGCGGAACGCGCCATCAGCGCGGGCGCCAACGGGTATCTCAACAAGGGTTGCTCAGCCCAGCAATTCACGGACGCCGTCCGCACGATCCTCGGCGGCAAGCTCTATGTCAGTTCGGAAATGTCCCAGAAGATCCTCGGCCGAATCGTAAACGGGAACGAATCCAAAACCTCGTACATCAATAAACTCACCGACCGTGAGCTGCAAGCATTTGAATACATTGGCCAAGGATTGACGACGAAAGAGGCGGCGCTCAAGATGCACGTCAGTCCCAAGACGATCGACACGTATCGAGCGCGCATCAAGGAAAAGCTCGGGCTCGCCAATGCCAACGAATTAATGCAGCATGCCATGCGCTGGAGCATGGGCGAATCAACCGAATGAAACGGCACCGGCTCGAGTAATGAAACACGCCATGGCCGTGTCCGGTCCGTTGTCGTCGTTCGTTTCTATCCAACACAGGCCAGGGAAACTTCAAATCAAATCAGCGATCTTCTCAGGATAGTCGAGCAGGTATTGCGGTCGCCCGCTATGGTCGGCCAACGTTGTGGCCGCTGCCTCGATGCCGAGCACGTGATAGAGCGTCGCCGGGACGTGCTGGGCGTGGATTGGTCGATTGCGTGAATTCTCCGCGCGGGCATCGGTGGCGCCGACGAGCGCAATTGAACAATGGCCCTTCATCGGACTGGTCGACATGTAAGTCGCTCCGTAACATTGTTCTCGCGCAAACTTGTCGCTCTATTACTGGCGGAATGGGGCGGCGCGTCGATTTTAGTTTGATATCAAACGCAAAAATCTCCAACCGCCATAACGGAATGATGTTTCCGCCAATAATCACCTGAAATAAAGGGCGCATGATCCGATCGCTTTCATGAACTAACTGTCGGACGCCCAACTCATTTGTCTGCTTCGCCGCGCAGCCGTCTTTCTTCCGCCTCAATGCGAATCCTTAGTTCAATCATTGCGACAAGCCAACGACCTTTTTCCTTGGTGGTCCTCGGCCTATACTGCATTGGCAACAACAACGATCCACCATCTGGAACACTGCGCAGGACCGACAACGTGGACTCCTTCACGCAAGCAATTTCTGCGACGGCTTCCGCTCCTTTCTCGTCGAGCAACGGCGCTCCCTTCTGATCGAGCACCAGCGGGACTTTGTCGATCCCCTCGAGTTCCGAGCCTTTCTCGATGAATCTAACGCGCACGAGGCGCCGTTCCGCGCTAACTTGCACACTAGCGCGAAGGGTCACCCCTATGTCAATTTTTTGCGGGCCTTTCTGGCCCTTTCGCAACTGAGCGGGGCTCGGCAAGCCGTTGATTGACTTGGTCGAGGCCAGCAGCGACTCCTCCTTGCCGGCTTCGATCTTGATGTCCTTGACGGACAACAGAAGCTTTTGCTTGCCAAGCAGATCGAACAACGACTCGGCTGCCTGGTTCGTCTCAGACCCATCGACGAAAATTCTTCCCATTTTCTCGAGATCTGCCATCGAGAGCCACCCGGCTTTTGCGACCTCCTTGTAGAAGGCCTCATCGACCTCGTAAAGCTGGGCTGTCACGATGACCGATGGGTGCTTGATCTTGTAGGGGCCGCGCTCGTCGTTGTCAATTCGCTCGATGCCGATCCGCGCCCAGTCTTGGACCTCGTTGGAGGGATGCTTGCGCAGCGCTTCCAGCACGGGCAGCCCGGCCGGGTCGCCATCCAGTAGCCGCGGCCAAGTCGGTGCAGGCAGCATTCGGTCGAACCAACGAGGCCAGATCGGGCGGCGCTCGTACGTTTTCGTTTCCCAGCTCGCATTCTGGGATTCCCAGCGCTCGATCTCGTCGGCCCAGTACGACACCGGCCGGCCCTCGTAAAACGGGTCGCCGAATAACCTGCCCCGACCTATGTGAGTGGTAAACTCGAATACCCCGACGCTCGCGGTTGCGATCAACATCGCAGCGATCCCAATTCGGCGGAGACATCGTTTCATAGAGTTCCTTTACGTGCCGCCGAGATTTGGAGCCGCCGAGCATCAGAGCAAGCGGCGCAGCTCACCTCAATTAGATTCACCCAAGAAAATGTACCCGACCACCTCGCGCCGGCACTACATCAATTGTATGCCGCCCACAGGGAGTTCTCCTATGACTGATCTTATGTGCAATCGATCAAACAAGGTAAAGATCGTGAGATGGAAGACAGCCGCGCTCAAGGTCTTGCTCGGCCTGGCGTTGACCTTACCGAGTTTTTTTGCCGGGTCGGTCACTGGAGTGCTGGCTCAAGACGACGGCGTCAAGCGGCAACCCGAACCGCCCGCGCCTGCCAAACACAAAGACGCATACGCTCAGGAGTACGCGCATTCATTCAAGACCGATCGCGAGCTTGGCCCCGAGTTTCATTGGCACGGTCTGGACCCGCAAGGCTGCGTCACGTTCGAGCCGGCCGGGTTACGCATCAGTCTTCCGGAGGGCCATCCCGGCAAGCGCATGGGCACAGGCATCGGCATGAATACGACGGTCCAGGGGGACTTCGAGATCACCCTTCGTTACCAGTTCATCAAGGAGCCGAACCCGGCCGACGCCGGGCTTGGGACCGGCATGTTCATCTGGGTCGATTTGGCCAAGCCGAGCCTTAACCGCGGCTTCATCAGCCGCGTGGCCCGCCCGGCAAAGAAATTCGTCGTCTGGTATCACCTGACGCCCGATGGTGCCGCCAAGCCGGTGGATGTCCTGCGCACCTACCCGGCGAAGGAAGCGAGTGGCCGATTGCGCCTCGTTCGCACGGGGGCGACACTCTTTCATTATGCGGCCGACGGAGAGGACGCGGAGTTTACGCTTTTGCAGGAGCATCCGTTTGGCGCGGCAGACTTGCAAGCGATTCGCTGGGGCGGACAAACCGGTGGAGAACGAGCGACTCTGGACGGGCGCTTCCTGGATCTGCGCATTCGCGCCGACGGTTTGCCGGAACTGCGGGCGAATCCCGCCGCGCCACCCGTGCAAGGCGATGACGTCGCGGCAACATCCAATCCTACGAGAGGTTGGCTGGCGGCGGCCGTCTTGGGCGGCGTTGTCGTCATGCTTGGTTCGGCGCTCCTCGTTGGGCTGATCCAATACATGAGGAAAAAGCTCCCGAATACCGCCGCCGTCGCAACCCAGAAACAACCATCGGCTGCCGAAGAGGCGTCCTTGGTTGTTTTCGCGTGTCCGAAATGCGGCGAGCGCGTCAAGGCGCGTGCGAATCTCGCCGGCAAGAAAGTGAAATGCCCGCACTGCGGCGATGCCGCGCACGTACCGGCGGTGGAAGCGAGCATTTGAGTTTGCGACCATTCACTCACGGCAGCATGATGCGTCCGCCACTGGCCGCCAAGGTGTGGCCGGTCATGAAGCTCGATTCCTCGCTGAGAAGGAACCGGATCACGGCCGCGATTTCCTCCGGCGTGCCCAGGCGGCCAAGCGGCGTCTGATCAACCACCGCCTGCATCATTTCGGGCGGCAGCACGCGAGCCATCTCCGTGTCGATCAAACCGGGAGCGACGCAGTTGATGCGGACATTATGCGGCGCAAAGGCCTCGGCGCAGCAACGCGTGAAAGCGATCACGCCCGCCTTCGCCGACGCGTAATGGATTTGCATCTTTCGCGGCCGGAGCGCCGCCACCGACGACAGCGTCACGATGCGGCCAAAGCGGCGCTGAATCATCTCGTCCTTGACGGCGAACACCGCGAGGTACGTGCCGGTAAGGTTGACATCGATCGTTTCGCGCCACAATTCGAGCGAGAGCGTGTTGTGGTCCTGGATGTTGCTGACGGCGCCGCTGTGGACGAGATAATCGATCGGGCCGAGCTTGCGAGCTTCGTCAACGAGACGCTGGATATCGTCCGGATTGGCGACGTTGCAGGCCCGGCAAACCGCACGACGGCCAAGCGCACGGATCGCGGCCGCCGTCTCTTCGGCGTCGGTGGCGCGGCTGGCGTAACTGAACGCGATATCGGCGCCTTCGCGGGCCAGGCGCAGTGCCGTCGCTCGTCCGATGCCGCGCGACCCGCCCGTGATGAGGACAACGCGATTGGTGAATTCGTTGGTCATGGTTCGTGGCTCACTGTTATTAGAATGCACGCGAATGTTGGAGTTTGATTATCGCTGAACGAGCGCGTCGGCACCGGCAGAAGCAACCCCGCGGCTTGATGGGGCCGAATTTCGGGACTTCGAGTAAAAAGGCATCGCCGCTTCCGCCATGCGAGCGCTAAACCGCAAGCGGTAGACTTCGAGTGATCCAGATGACCTTACTCCACCTCGAACCGCTGCCGCCGCGCACGACCAAGGGCGAAATCCTGAACCTGCTGTGCACGGCCGGCGGGCTGCGGCGCGAGCAGGTTGGACGCATCGATTTGCTGGGAGCGGCCGTCGTCATCGAGGTGCCGGACGGTTCGGACGCGCGCGTGGTCAAGGCGCTCGATGGAACGTCATTCAAGGAACGGCGGCTGCGGGCGTGGTGTACGGGCAGTGCTTCTCCGGTAGATGCCAACGATCACTTTCAACGTCTCGCTCGGCTTCTGGAACTGGAATCGAAAGCAGAGGCTCAACAGATTCTGGAGAACGCGGGTGAGCCGTCCGGAGATTGCCTGGTCGGGCTGATCGTGGTCGAGGAAACCTCGGGCCTGGGCGGTCGCTTTATCATGACGCTGGCGCGGCGCAATCGCGCGTTGGCATTGCCGTGGAATCGACTGGAGCCGGGGACGCCGATCCTTCTCTCGGGCGTCGGCGACAAAGCCGGCGAAGGCTGGCGCGGCGTCGTCTGCGAACGCAATCGCATGGAGCTGCGGGTGGCGCTGAATGAGCCGCCCGGCGACGACGAGCGGCCGGAAACTTTTCGGATCGATCTGTCCACCGATGAGACCGCCCGGCAACGCCAGTTGGCCGCGCTCGAGCGCGCTCGCACGGCGGCGCGCGATCGACTCGCGGAGTTGCGGCGCGTCTTGCTCGGCGAAACCGCGCCGGCTTTCAAACTCGAGACGCCGTTCGTGCCTCTCGATGGCTCGTTGAACCCATCGCAGCAAGACGCGATTCGTTTTGCGCTGTCCGCCAGCGATGTGGCGATTCTGCACGGTCCGCCGGGCACGGGCAAGACGACGGCGGTGATCGAGTTGATTCGCCAGGCCGCGCGGCGTGGGCAAAAAGTGCTGGCGTGCGCTCCAAGCAATCTGGCCGTGGACAACTTGCTTGAGCGCCTGCTGGCTGCCGGCGAACGCGCGGTGCGGCTCGGCCATCCGGCTCGTGTCTTGCCGGCGCTGCGTGAGCACACGCTCGACATGATGGTGGAAGATCACGAC